>JBKPSY010000192.1:0-12463 GCA_046735235.1 Acidobacteriota bacterium
GATGTTCTTGCCCAGGTACCCCGCGCGGTAGGCCTCGGCAATCGCCTCCTCGAGCACAATCTGCACGTGCAGGAACTCGCCGCGGATGTAGATGTACGCGACCGTCGATCCGATGGCGTAGCAGCCGATCGCGCACCCCTCGATGAGGAGGTGCGGGTTACGCTCCATCAGCAGGTGGTCCTTGAAGGTGCCCGGCTCGCTCTCGTCTGCGTTGCAGCAGATGTAGCGCGGCTTGTTCACCTTCTTGTCCACGAACTGCCATTTCATGCCCGTCGGGAACCCGGCGCCGCCGCGCCCGCGCAGCCCCGACGCCTTCACCGCGTCGATGATCGCTTCCGGCGTCATCGTCAGCGCCTTCTTCAGCCCTTCGTAGCCCTGATGCTTCAGGTACGAGTCCAGGGTGAAGCTGTTCGGCTCGCGGACGTGCGGAATAAGAACCGGTTCCACTTATTTCCCCTCGACGGCGTGGACGCAGCCGGACAGGCCTGCCTCGCCGCTGGCCTTGATGGTCTCGAGCAGCTTCACGGCGTCTTCCGGCTTCAGGCACTCGTGCCAGCCGTCGTTGACCATGACGACCGGCGCGCGGTCGCACGCGCCGAGGCACTCGACCTCGAGCAGCGTGAACGTCTTCGACGCGTCGGTGCCGCCGGGCGCTACGTGCAGGTGATTCGCGATTTCCTCGGTCACTCGCTCGGCGCCCTTCAGCGCGCACGAGAGCGTGCGGCAGACCTGCACGACGTACTTGCCGACGGGCTGCTTGTAGAACATCGCGTAGTACGTCGCGACGTCCTCCACGTCGGCCGCGGTGCAGCCGATCACCTCGGCGACGTGCCGCATGCCGGCCGCCGACAGGTAGCCGATCTGTTCCTGGACCATGAAGAGCGCGTAAATGACGGCCGACTTCCGCTGCTCGGGCGGGTAGTGCGACGCGAGCTCTTCGAACTTCTGCCGCTGCTCCGGCGTGAACGCGAAGGCCTCGCCCTCGGGCGACAGCTTCCGGTCCGACTGCTGGAACGCGGTGGCGTACGGAAGGTCTGGGTGGAAACTCACCGGTCCACGTCTCCCATGACGATGTCGGTCGAGCCGATGATGGCGACGACGTCGGCGATGAGCGAGCCGACGACCATCGGCTCCATCGCCTGGCAGGCCAGCAGCGACGGCGGCCTGAGGTGCACGCGCACGGGACGGTTGGTGCCGTCGGACACGACGTAGACGCCGTGCTCGCCGCGCGGCCCTTCGACGGGCACGAACGACTCGCCTTCCGGCACCGTGAAGCCTTGCGAGTAGATCAGGAAGTGCTGAATCAGCGCTTCCATCTCCGAGTAGACCTTGTCCTTCGGCGGCGGCACGACCTTCGGGTCGTCCACCTGGAAGACGCCGGCAGGTGTGATGCGCTCGAGCGCCTGGTTGCAGATCTTGAGGCTCTCGTGCATCTCTCGCATGCGCGCCCGATAGCGATCGAACACGTCGGCGCCCTGGAACGTCGGCACGTCGAAGTCGAACGTCTCGTAGCCGGAATACGGATATGCCTTGCGTACGTCGTAGGTGGATCCGGCCGCCCGCGCCATCGGCCCGACCAGACCGTACTGGTAGCACTGCTCGAGCGAGAACAGGCCGACGCCCTGCGTGCGGTGCGTGAAAATGGGGTTGCCCGTCAGCAGGTCCTCGTACTCGGCCAGCTTCTTCGGCATCCGATCCAGCAGCTCGCGGACGGCCCGATGGAAGCCGCGCGGCAGATCCTCGCGCAGGCCGCCGATGCGGATGTAGCTCGGGAACATCCGGAAGCCGGCCACCAGCTCGTTGATGTTCAGCAGCAGCTCGCGCTCGCGGAAGCAATAGAGCATCACCGACACGGCGCCGAGGTCCATGGCGTGCGTGCCGAGCCAGACAAGATGGCTGTTGATGCGCTGCAGCTCCGCGATGAGCACGCGAATCCACTTCACGCGATCCGGCATCTCGAGCCCGAGGAGCTTCTCGACCGAGAGCGCGTAGGACAGCGAGTTCGACTGCGCGCCCAAGTAGTCCGTCCGCTCGATGAGCGGCACGACCTGCTGCCACTTCTTGACCTCGCAGGTCTTCTCGATGCCGGTGTGCAGGTACCCGATCGTCGATTTCGCGGAGACGATGACCTCGCCGTCGATCTCGAGGACGAGCCGGAACACCCCGTGCGTGCTGGGGTGCTGCGGGCCCATGTTGATGGTCATCGTTTCCGAACGAAGTCCAGGCATCAGAGTGTCTCTTCCACCAACTCGCAAATCACGTGCAGCAGGGTGCGGTGCACTTCCTGGACGCGGGCCGTGGATCGATCGGGCACGTTCAGATGCACATCCGCGATCCGCCCCGCCTCTCCGCCGTCGCATCCCGTGACCGCCACGGCCGTCAGCCCGCGATCCTTCGCCACCGTGAGCGCCGCGACCACGTTCTTCGATCCGCCGCTCGTCGTGATCCCAATCGCGACGTCACCCGACTCGCCCAGCGCTTCGATCTGCCGCGCGAACACCCGATCGAACGCGTCGTCGTTCCCGATCGCCGTCAGGATGCTCGTGTCCGTCGTCAGCGCAATCGCCGCGACGGCCCGCCGCTCCTTCTGAAACCGCCCGACGAACTCGGCCGCGACGTGCTGGGCGTCCGACGCGCTGCCTCCGTTGCCGAACACCAGTACCCGGCGTCCGTGGCGGAACGCCGACGCCAGCAGGTCCACTACGCGCAGCACGTCGGCCTGACTGCCTCGCCGCGCGGCATCGTGCAGGCGGATCGTCTCGGAATAGATCCGATCGATCGCGGCCAGCCGGGGATCGCTCACGCCGCTCCCCTGCCGCTCAGCGCCGGCGCTCCCGCCGATCGGCCTCGACGTTGGCGCGGAACTCCTCCTGGGTCAACTGCAGCGCCTCGTACGTCCGCACCGGGATCTTCACCTGCACCGGATAGTCCTTCCGCAGTGGATGGCCCTCCCAGTCGTCAGGCGTCAGCAGCCGTTCGAGCTGCGGATGGCCGGTGAAGACCACCCCGAACAGGTCCCACACTTCGCGTTCCTGCCAGTTCGCCGACGGCCACACGGTCGATATCGTCGGCACCTCCTGGCCTTCTCCCAGGATCACCTTCACGCGCATCGTCAACGGGACGTCAGTGGACACCAGGTGATAGATGACGGTGAAGCGGGGCTGGCGCGGGAAGACGTCGGCGCACGTCACGTCGAGGCAGACGTTGAAGCGCAGCGACGGATGATCCCGCAGGATCCGGCAGACGTTCACCAGCTCGCCGGCGGGCACGACGATTGTCGGGATCTCGTCGCGCGAAGGCACCACTTCGAAAGCCCCGGCGGGCAGGGCTTCGGCAAGCGGCGGCGGCGCGAATTTGGTGGACATGACTCGTGGTCGGCGAGAGCAGCAGGACGACGCCGCGGCGGGCGCCTAGAGCTTCGACTCCGCGATCTTCTTCTGCAGCTGGACGATCCCGTAGATCAGCGACTCGGGCCGTGGCGGGCAGCCCGGCACGAACACGTCGACCGGCACGACCTGGTCGACGCCCTGGACAATGGCGTAGTTGTCGAACACGCCGCCGACCGAAGCGCAGGCGCCCATCGAAATGACCCACTTCGGCTCGGGCATCTGGTCGTAGATGCGGCGCAGCACGGGCGCCATCTTCCGCGACAGCCGGCCGGCGATGATCATGAGGTCGGCCTGCCGGGGCGACGCGCGAAACACCTCGGCGCCGAAGCGCGCGATGTCGTACCGCGAGCAGCTCATCGCCATCATCTCGATGGCGCAGCAGGCCAGCCCGAAGGTCACCGGCCAGATGGCCGACTTCCGGGCCCAGTGGACCACCTTTTCGACCGTGGTGGTCAGGACGGGTATTTCAAGCTGCTGTTCGAGTCCCATCGGATACCTTGCGCGCCCTGGCGGCCATGCGTGCCCGGACCTCGTCTGGCCCCCAATCGAGCACGCCCTTGCGCCAGATGTAGATGTAGCCGGTCGCCAGGATCGCCATGAACGTGACGACCTGCACGAACCCGGTCCACCCCAGATCCCGGAGCGCCATCGCCCAGGGGTAGAGGAAGGCGACCTCGATGTCGAACAGGAGGAACACCATCGCCACCAGGTAGAACTTCACGGACTGGCGTTCCCGGGCATCCCCGACTGGCGGGACGCCGCATTCATAGGGGGCCTGTTTCTCGGGGGTGACGACCTTCGGGCCGAGCACCTGCGAAATCAGGACATTGAACGCCCCAAACCCGGCGCCGAGCACGAACAGGATCAGGATGGAGAGCCAACTCTGCATGGGGTCGGGCGGCCACGGCCAGCTTGTGAAGACTTTCGCAAGCCGTCCAACCCTCATGCTACTGGACGGTTAGACGGCAAGTCAACGCGATCCGCAGTGCCGCAGCACTTAGAATCCCCGTTGTGCGACTTGCACTCTTTTCGCCCTGGCCACCGGTCCGCAGCGGAATCGCGGACTACGCGCGCGATCTGGCCGCCGGCCTCGCGAACCGGCACGAGGTCGACATCTATGTCAGGTCGCCCGAGGAGCGGGCCGACGACGCGCGGCTGCGCGTGCCACGCGTCGACGCGCACGACTTTCCCTGGCGGCACGCCCGCGCTCCGTACGACCTGGTCATCTACCAGCTTGGCAACTCGGGGTGGCACGACTACATGTGGCCGTACCTCTTCAGGTATCCGGGCCTGGTCGTCCTGCACGATGGCGCGCTCCACCATGCCCGGGCAGCGGCACTCCTGAAACGCCAGCGAATCGACGACTACCGCGCCGAGCTCGCGTTCAACCACCCGGCGCTGCCGCACCACGCCGCCGAGCTGGCAATCACCGGGTTCGACGGCCCCGTCTACTACCACTGGACGATGCTGCGCGCGATCGTCATGTCTGCGAGGGGCGTGGCCGTCCACAACGTCCGGCTGGCGGACCAGCTGTCAGCGGAGTTCCCCGGCGTCTCCATGAATCACCTGGCGATGGGAGTGCCCTCAGCGGACTCGAGCTCGGCCGACGCCGCCGCAATCCGGGCCCGACACGGGCTGCCGACCGACGCCTTCGTGATCGGCGCCTTCGGCGGCGTCACTCCTGAGAAGCGAATCGGCCCACTGCTGCAGGCCGCAGGCGTGGTTCGCCGCTATCATCCGGCGCTCCGCCTCCTGCTGGTCGGACCCGAGCACTCGCACCTCGACGTGACGGCCGAGGCGAGCGCTGCGGGCGTCCTGGACCTGGTCACCGTCACTGGCTACGTCGACGAGCGTGAGTTGCCCGCGTATCTCGCCGCAGTGGATGTCGTGTCGTCACTCCGCTTCCCGAGCGCGGGCGAGACGTCGGCGTCGTGGCTGCGCGCGCTGGCCGCTGGCCGGCCGACCATGGTCACGGATCTCGCGCAGCTGGCCGACGTGCCGACGATCGATCCGCGGTCGCGAACGGTCGTTCATGCGCGGCCCACGCTGGCGCCGCAGGCGCCGGTGGCCGTGAGCATCGACATCCTGGACGAGGTTCACTCGCTGGTGCTCGCCCTGAAGGCGCTGGCGTCGGATGCGTCCCTGCGCCAGCGGCTCGGCGCCAACGCGCTGGAGTACTGGCACGCGCATCACACGGTCGCGCACATGATCGGGGACTACGAGCGAGCCATCGCCCGTACGTCCGCCGTGCCGGCGCCCGTGGTGACGCTGCCGGCGCACCTCCGCTCCGATGGATTCGAGCACGCCCGCGATCTCGCGACGAGCGTCGGCGTCACGCTTCCAGACGGCTGGCAATGAGTCCCGCGGAGTCGCCCGCCGAGTCTCGCGCGCAGCGCACACCCGGCTGGTGGGCCACGGCCGGCGTGGTAGCCATCGGGCTCGCGTATCTCGCGGTCGCTGCGACCGGCGTCCAGCCTTACCGCGCGCCGGCCGGACACGGGGCCGTCGTTGCCAGCGACGGCATCGGCGGCGAAGGCGGGGTCCTCGCGACACGCCCGCCGGCGCCGGACGACGGCAACACGCTCGGCGACACCGTCGTCCGGGTCGTGCCGGGAAGTCCTGCGGCCTTGGCAGGCATCAACCCCGGCGATCGGGTGCGGCGGCATGCCGGCGGATCGGATGACGCGCGCGACATCGACCGACGACTGCGGGAATGGCGAGCCGCGTACTGGCAAGGTCCGAGCGGCCCCATCGCCCTGGAGGTGCGCGCGCCGTCCGGTCAACAGCGCGTCGTCACGCTCGAGCGTCCCGCGGCGTGGAACCTCGAGGGCGACGCGCTGATGGAATGGCTCGGCCTTCGCGGCGGCGTGCTCGTGGCTGTGGCGATGTTCATCCTGTCTGGGGCCGCGGTGTTCCTGCTGCGGCCCCGGGCCGCCACGGCACAGTTCGCCATCGTGGCGCTCGTCCTGTCGGGCATCTCGACCGGCGGCCCGCTGCTCGGCGCGGAAGAGGCGCTGGGGTGGCTGCCCGGACGCGTTGTCGGAGCGAACGGACGTGTACGCGATTGGAGTGATCGGCTACGAGTTGCTGACGGGGGAACTGCCGTTCGGACGTGGGTCGTTCGTGGACGTCGCGCTCCGGCAGGTCGAACGCGCACCGGAGCTGGTGCGCAACGACGTGCCGGAGACCCTCAAGCGGGCGATCTCGGCGTCCCTGTCGCCGGACCCGCGCGAGCGTCCCGCCTCGGCGGGCGCGCTGGCGAGCACGTTGCGGCAGGTGCCGTGCTGAGGCTTAGACGAGGGCGGCCTGTGCGGCCTTGATGCGCTTGTCGAGCTCGGCGATGGCCTGCGTGAGCTGCGACTTGCGGGCTTCGTGCGTCGTCGCCTCGAGCTGGCGCGTCGCCTCGGCGCGGGCCAGTTTCAGCGATTCAAGTTGTCGAGCCTGCTCGGGGTTCCTGACGACCGGCCCCCGTAACTTGGCGCGGGTCAGCGCCAGTTCGTCCATTCGCTCCTGAATTCTCGCGTCTGCATCGATCAAACCTTCGCCGGCGTCACCCATTCGTTAGTCCTCGTCTTGAAGTGGGAAGATGATGTTCAGATCATTATACGTGTAGTAGGCAGCAGGCAGTAAGCAGTAGGCAGTCAGCGCAGGGAACGAGAAACTGGTATTCGCAGGGCGCATTGCGATTGCCCCATGGCCGCGATGAATTTCCATCCCGCCGTCATCACGTGGTTCCGCGAAGCCTTCGGCGACCCGACGCCGGCGCAGGCGCGCGGATGGCCTGCCATCGTGCGCGGCGAATCGACGTTGGTCCTCGCGCCGACCGGCAGCGGAAAGACGCTGGCGGCGTTCCTGGCCTGCCTGGACCGCCTGATGTTCGCGCCCGTGCCGGAGGCGCGGCTGCGATGCCGGGTGCTGTACGTCTCGCCGCTGAAGGCGCTGGCGGTGGACGTCGAGCGCAACCTGCGTGCGCCGATTGCCGGCATCAGCCGCGTGGCCACCGCGCGCGGCGACACGTTCGTCGTCCCCGAGATCGCGATTCGCACCGGAGACACGCCGCAGCGCGATCGGGCGCGGTTCGTCCGCGCGCCGGCCGACATCCTGATCACCACGCCCGAGTCGTTGTTTCTGATGCTCGCCTCCCGGGCCCGCGAGGTGCTCGCATCCATCGACACTGTCATCGTCGACGAAATCCACTCGCTGATGCCCACCAAGCGCGGCGCGCATCTGGCGATCTCGCTGGAGCGGCTCGAGCACCTCACGCGGCGTCCGCTGCAGCGCATCGGGCTGTCGGCCACGGTGCGTCCGGTCGAAGAGGTCACGCAATATCTCGGCGGTGCGGCCGCAACGGCACCTTACGCACCCACCGCACCTCCCGCACCCCACGCACCCGATCCGGCTTCGTCTCTGCACGACGAGTTCGCCGACGGGGTGACGAATCCGACGTGGCGTCCCGTCACGGTCGTCGATGCGCGCCGCGCCAAGGCGCTCGAGCTGTCGGTGGAAGTGCCGGTCGAAGACATGGCGCGGGTCGCGCAATCCACGGCCGCGATCGCGAGCGGCCCCGCGTCGCAGGTGCCATCGCGCGCTTCGATTTGGACGGCGATTCATCCGCGGCTGCTCGAGCTGATTCGCGCTCATCGGTCCACGCTGCTCTTCGTGAACAGTCGCCGGCTGGCCGAGCGCCTGGCGGCCGCGCTGAACGAGCTCGCGGGCGAAACGCTCGTGCGGACGCATCACGGCTCGATGGCGCGCGAGCAGCGAATCGAGGTCGAAGACCTGCTGAAGGCGGGCCGCGTCCGCGCGCTCGTCGCGACCTCGACGCTCGAGCTCGGGATCGACATGGGCGCCGTGGACCTCGTCGTCCAGATCGAAGCCCCGCCGTCGGTCGCCAGCGGCCTGCAGCGCATCGGCCGCGCGAGCCACCAGGTCGACGCGGCCAGCACCGGGGTCATCTTCCCAAAATTCCGCGGAGACCTGGTCGCCTGCGCCGCCGTGACCGCCGCGATGCACGCGGGGCACGTCGAGGCGTCCCGCTATCCGCGCAACCCGCTCGACGTGGTCGCCCAGCAGATCGTCGCGATGGTGGCGCTCGACGACTGGGCCGTCGACGACCTCATCGCGCTCGTGCGGCGCGCGGCGCCATTTTCGGGACTCGGCAGCCGCGGTTTCGAGAGCGTGCTCGACATGCTGTCCGGACGATATCCCTCCGACGAATTCGCGGAGTTGCGGCCGCGGCTGACGTGGGATCGCCTCGCGGGCAGGCTGACCGGACGCGAAGGCGCGCTTCGGGTCGCGATTGCCAACGCCGGCACGATCCCCGATCGCGGCCTGTATGGCGTGTTCCTGGCCGGTGCCGGGCCTGGCTCGGGGCGGGTCGGCGAGCTCGACGAGGAGATGGTCTTCGAGTCGCGGGTCGGCGAGACCTTCCTGCTCGGCGCCTCCACCTGGCGCATCGAGGAGATCACGCACGATCGGGTCGTGGTCTCGCCCGCGCCCGGCGAGCCCGGCAAGATGCCGTTCTGGAAAGGCGACAGCGCCGGCCGGCCCCGCGAGCTGGGGCTCGCGATCGGGAAGCTCTCGCGTGAGCTCCGCGAGATGCCGGCGCCTGCCGCGCTCGATCGCCTCGAGCGGCAACACGACCTCGATCGCACCGCGGGGGAGAACCTCCTTCAGTACCTCGCCGATCAATCCGCCGCCGGCGGCGTCGTCCCTGACGACCACACGATTGTCATCGAGCGCTCACGCGACGAGCTGGGCGACTGGCGCATCTGCTGTTTGTCGCCGCTCGGCGGCAAGGTCCTGATCCCCTGGTGCCTGGCGGTGGTGGCGCGACTGCGCGCCGAGATGGGCCTCGACGTCGAGACGATGTGGAGCGACGACGGGTTCGTGGTGCGGATGCCGGAATCGGACGAGCCGCCGGATGCGCGGCTGTTCGTGCCGTCGCCCGAGGAGGTCGAGGATCTCGTCGTGCGGCAGCTCGGCGCGAGCGCGCTCTTCGCCGCGCATTTCCGTGAAGTCGCCGGCCGGGCGCTGCTGCTGCCGCGGCGGCGCGTCGGACAGCGCACCGCGCTGTGGCAGCAGCGCAAGCGCGCCGCCGACCTGTTGGCTGTCGCGTCGCGCTACGGCTCGTTCCCCGCGGTGCTCGAGACGTACCGCGAGTGTCTGCGCGACGTGTTCGACATGCCGGCGCTGGTGGACACGCTCACGCGGATTTCGCGCCGCGCCATGCGCGTCGTGACCGTCGACACCCCGCACCCGTCGCCGTTTGCGGCGTCGCTGCTCTTCAACTACGTCGCGAGCTTCCTGTACGACGGCGACGCGCCGCTCGCCGAGCGGCGCGCACAGGCGTTGTCCGTCGACTATGCGCAGCTGCGCGAGCTGATGGGCGACGCCGAGCTGCGCGAGCTCATCGACGCCGACGTCCTCGAGGCACTCGAGCGTCAGCTCCAGGGACTGGACGACGATCGCCGCGCACGAAGTGTCGACGCGTTGCACGACCTGCTGCTGCGCGTCGGCGATCTCAGCCGCCGCGAGCTCGCCGTCCGCACCGATCCGCTGATCGAGTCGGTGGGCATCGTCGAGCTCCTCTCGGCGCGGCGAGCTGTCGAAGTACAGGTGACCGGAGAGCCGCGTCTCATCGCGGTCGAGGACGCCGCTCGATATCGCGACGCGCTCGGATGTCCCCTTCCACTCGGGCTTCCGCAGGCGCTCCTCGAGCCGGTGGCCGACCCGCTGGCCGATCTGGTGCAGCGATACGCCCGCACGCACGGACCATTCACGACCGCGACATGCGCGGCGCGATTCGGCCTGGCCGTCGGTGCCGTCGACACCGTGCTGGAGCGACTCCGCATCGCCGGTCGCGTCGTTCAGGGCGAGTTCCGTCCCGGTGGAACTGGGCGTGAGTGGTGCGGTCGCGACGTGCTGGCGACGCTGCGCCAGAGATCCCTGGCGCGGCTTCGGCGACAGGTGGAACCCGTGGACGCGGCCGCGCTCGGGAGATTCGCGGCGTCATGGCAAGGCATCGTGCGGCGTCGCACCGGCCTCGACGCGCTGCTCGACGCCGTCGAGCAGCTCCAGGGAGCGCCCCTGCCGGCCTCCGAGCTCGAACGCGAGATTCTGCCGGCGCGCGTCGACGGCTACGAGCCCTCTGATCTCGATCGGCTCCTCGCGGCCGGTGAGGTCGTGTGGATCGGCGTCGAGTCGCTCGGCGAGCGGGATGGACGCCTCGCCCTCTATCTGACCGATCACCTGCGGCTGCTGCGTCCTCCGGATGGCGGCTCCGAGTCGAACAGCGATCTCGAGCAGCGGATTGTCACGCATCTCGGGTCCTCGGGGGCATCGTTCTTCCCGGCGCTTCTCGCGGGCATCGGCGGCGGCTTCCCGCAGGAAGTTATCAGTGCGCTCTGGGACCTCGTCTGGCGCGGCGTCGTCACGAACGACACGCTGCATGCGCTGCGCGCGTTCGTCGGGCCGGACGAGCGGGCGACGCGCACCGGACGCGCGGCCTTTCGATCGCGGCGCGAAATGCCCCGGACCGCGCTCGGGCGATGGTCGCTCGTCGCGGACCGTGTGCAGGGCCGTCCGTCCGGCACAGAGTGGGCGACGGCCGTCGCGCGTCAGCTGCTCGCGCGTCATGGGGTTTTGACGCGCGAAGCGATGGCGGTCGAGGCCATCCCGGGCGGCTACTCCGCCGTCTACGACGTGCTGCGGGCGATGGAAGACGGCGGACGCGTCCGGCGAGGTCTCTTCGTCGGCGGTCTCGGGGCCGCGCAGTTCGCGCTGCCGGCGGCGATCGACCTGTTGCGTTCGGTTCGAGATCCGGCCGAGGCTCCGCAGGTGATGACGCTGGCCTCGACCGACCCGGCGAATCCGTACGGCGGCATCCTCCGCTGGCCGGCTGCGCCGCCTGAGGCCGGCCGCGGCCCAACACGGTCTGTCGGCACACGCGTCGTGCTCGTAGACGGGGAGCTCGTCGCCTGGCTCAGCCGAGGCGATCGCCAACTGCTCGTCTGGGCGCCCGAGGAGGAACCGCGACGAACGCGAGCGCTGACGTCGCTGGCGTCGGAGCTCGCGCGGCTCGCCGACGAGACGGCGGGCCGGCAGGGGCTGCTGATTGGGGACGTCAACGGGCAGCCGGTCTCGGCACACCCGCTGGCGCCGTTTCTCGCGGACGCCGGCTTCTCGCGCGGCGCGATGGGCATGGCCCGCGTCCGCACGCGGCATTGACACGTGCCCGAAGGCGACACGATCTTTCGAGCGGCGGCGACGCTCAACCGCGCGCTCCAGGGACAGGTCGTCACGCGATTCGTCAGCGTCTATCCTGCGCTCACGCGCGTGGACTCCGACGCGCCGCTCGCGGGACGCACCGTGGATGGCGTCGAGTCGCGCGGCAAGCACCTGCTCATGCGGTTCTCGGGGGATCTGATCCTCCGAACGCACATGCGGATGAACGGCTCGTGGCACATCTATCGCCCGGGCGAGCGATGGCAACGCCCGCGCGCGGACATGCGGATTGTCGTCGCCACGGCGGCCTACGAGGCCGTGGCGTTCACGGTGCCGGTGGCCGAGTTCTACACCAGCGCCTCGCTGGCGCGCGACGCGACGGTGCAATCGCTCGGGCCGGACCTGTTGGGCGACGACTTCTCGATCGACGAGGCGCGCGCCCGACTTCGCGCCGCGCCTCATGCGCGAATTGCCGACGCCCTCCTCGATCAGCGCGTCCTCGCCGGCATCGGCAACGTGTTCAAGTCCGAAGTGCTGTTCGAGTCCAGGGTCGCGCCGTCAGCGTCGATCGTCAGCCTGGACGACGAGACGTTGACGAGGATCCTGCGAGTGGCGCAGCGTCAGCTTCGGCTGAATGCGGGCCACGATCGGGCGTCTTCGACGGGTCGTCGGACGACCGGACGGCTGAACCCGGATGAACGCTTGTTCGTCTATGGGCGGGCCGGCGACCCGTGTTACCGATGCGGGACGCCGATCGCGCTGGTGAAAGACGGGCCCGACGTGAGGCTGACGTATTACTGCCGGGTCTGTCAGGTCTGACGGGTCGATCGGGTCGATCAGGTCGGTCG
>JBKPSY010000193.1:0-12864 GCA_046735235.1 Acidobacteriota bacterium
CCCGAAGACGGCGACGGGAACCCCTCCATCGGATCGGCCGCCGGCGCGGTTCTACCGGATGTCGCCGGTGAGCGACATCCTGCGCGCTCGTCGGCGTGCGCGGACCGCCGTGAAAGATCGCGAGGCGCACGACGGCATCACGCCCGAACGGCTCGAGACGTTTCGCCGCTGGGGCTTGCGGACGCTCGGCGATCTCGCGACGTTGCCGGCGGCGGATCTGGCCGCGCGGCTCGGCGCCGACGGCCCGCGGCTGCAGGCGCTCGCGCGCGGCGAAGACGCCGGGCCGCTCGTGCCGCTGGTGCCCGAGGAGCGCTTCGAGGCCACGCTGGCGCTCGAGTGGCCGATCGACGGGCTCGAGCCGCTGTCGTTTGTCCTCGGGCGTCTGGCCGATCCGCTCGCCGCCCACCTGGATCGGCGTGGGCGCGCCGCGTCGGTGCTCTACGTCGATCTGCGGCTGGTGACGCGCGAGGTCTGGCAGCGGCGGCTGGAGCTGCCGTCGCCGATCAAGGACGCGCGTACCCTCCGCACGCTGGCGCTGCTCGATCTCGAGTCACATCCGCCGCCGGCCGCCATCGACGCCGTCACGCTGCGTGTCGATCCCACGCCGTCGCCGACGCTGCAGCACTCGCTGCTCGAACGCGCCCGGCCGGCGCCGGAAAAAGTGTCGACGCTCGTTGCGCGCCTCTCGGCGCTGATGGGCGAGCGGCGCGTGGGCTCGCCGGTGCTCCTCGACTCGCATCGCCCGGACGCATTCCAGATGACGGGATTCGCGCCCGCGCCGCCGGATCCGGCCACCGCGCCGCCGGCGGCCGCGTCGTCGCTGCGGCGGTTCCGCCCGCACGTCGTGGCGACGGTGACGGCCGAGGACGGATGTCCAACACGGGTGCGCGCCTCGCGGCCCGACCTGCCAGGCGGCCGCGTGGAGACGGCGGCGGGGCCGTGGCGATCGGCGGGGGAGTGGTGGGCGACCACGGTCTGGGATCACGACGATTGGGATGTCGAGCTCGACGACGGCACGATCTGCCGGCTGTCGCGCGATCGCCGGAAGGATTGCTGGTATCTCGACGGCGTGTACGACTGACCCAAACTCGTCGGCCGTCCGAGGTAAGAGAGTCCACAGATTGCACCGATTCTCACAAATTCTCTGGTGGGCTCGTTCACAGCGCGACACCCAGCAGAAGAAATCCGTGTGAATCTGCGGAATCTGTGGATTCACTTGCCGTGACTTTCGGCCAAGTGAACTTCGGCGACGGTTGACGTTCGGCTTCCCCGCGGGGCACGATTACCCGCAATGCGAAATCTCCGTCGCGTCGTCTTCGCTCTCGTCGCCTCCGTCGCCGTGCTCGCGCCCGTTGCGCTCGTGGCCGACACCGCACCGCGCGGCCTCGACATCTACTTCATCGACACCGAAGGCGGCGCCGCGACGCTCATCGTCACGCCGGCGGGCGAATCGATCCTGATCGACTCCGGCAATCCCGGCGATCGCGACGCCCACCGGATTGCCGCCGCGGCGAAGGATGCCGGCATCACCGAGATCGACCACTACATCACGACGCACTGGCACAGCGATCACGTCGGCGGCGCCGCGCCGTTGTCGAAGCTGCTCCCAATCAAGGCGCGCTACGGCCACGCGATCCCGAGCCCACTGCCGGAGGACATCAACGCGCCGCTCATCGACGCCTGGAAGGGACTCGAAGGCGAGCCGCAGTTCCTCGTTGCCGGCGACACCTTCAAGTTCACCCGCCAGCGCGGCGCCCCGAAGGTCGAACTGAAGGTGCTTGCGGCCAACGGCCTCGTCCTCGGCGAGAAGGAAGGCGCCCCGCAGGTCACGACCTGCGACGACGGGAACAAGCCGCATGACGAGGACACGACCGACAACGCGCGCAGCCTCGCGATGCTGCTGAGCTATGGCAAGTTCGACCTGTTCGCCGGCGGCGACCTGACCTGGAACGTCGAGCACAAGCTCATGTGCCCAAAGAAGATTGTCACGCCGGTAGACGTCTACCTGGCCGATCACCACGGCCTCGATCTCAGCAACAACCCGGCGCTCATCGCCGCGCTCGCGCCCGAAGTCGCCATCGTCAACAACGGCGCGCGCAAGGGCGCCGAGCCCGCGACGATGAAGACGCTGCTGACCCAGCTCGGGGAGGTCGGGGTCTTCCAGCTGCATCGAAACCTGCGGCCCGACGCGCGCAACACGGACAACGCGCGTATCGCGAACGAAGACGAGACCTGCGGCGGCTCGTACATCCACCTGCACGTCGACAGGAACGGCGAGCACTACACGGTCGCCGTGCCATCGCGCGAGAGCGTGCGCGACTACGACGCGAAGTAGGCCGATGACGGGCGCCCGGCCGTCGAGACCCGGCGCCCTGGCCGGTGTCGCGCTGATTGCGCTGGCGCTCGCGATCTCCAGGCCCGGCGCGCCCGTTGCGGCGTCCGCCGTCAATCCGTCCGCGCGCTTCAGCGATCTCGCGGAGATCTCGCCGGCCACGGTCTCGCGGCTCCAGCCGCTCTGGACGTTTCACCTCGGCGAGTTCCCCGGCGGATCGCCCGCGCCGCGCGGATCCGTCCCCGGCGTCCAGACGCGACCTGTGCTCGCCGGTTCCGTGCTGGTCGTCACCACCACCACGAGCAAGGTCATCGGGATCGATGCCGACACGGGCGTCGAGCGCTGGCGCTTCGACCCGTTTGCGAGGCAAACACGCACGTGCGAGCAGCCGAATCGCGGCGCCTCGGTGTGGGAAGGCCGTGGACGCGGCGGCGTCGTCGCGCGGACGATCTTCTCCGGCACCTGCGACGGACGGATCGTCGCGCTCGACGCAGCAGACGGCACGCCGCGATCGGCATTCGCCGACCACGGCGTCCTGGACCTGAGGCCCGGCGCTGACGTCCGCGCCGGCGAGGAATTCGCGATCACCTCGGCGCCCGCGATCTTCGACGACCTGGTCATCGTCGGCACGCTCGTGCCGGAAGATCGTCCCCGCGGTCCGAGCGGCGACGTGCGTGCCTTCGACACGCGCACGGGCCGCGAAGTCTGGCGCTTCCACACGGTGCCTCGCCCCGGAGAATTCGGCCACGATACGTGGGCCGACGGGGCGTGGGAGCGGCGGACGGGGGTCAACGTCTGGTCGTCGATGAGCGTGGACGAGGCGCGAGGGCTCGTGTTCCTGCCGGTCGGCTCGGCCTCGTACGACTTCTACGGCGGCGACCGGAAAGGCAGCCCGCTGTTTGCGAACTCGATCGTCGCGCTCGACGCGCGGACGGGCGCGCGCCGCTGGCACTTCCAGCTCGTGCACCACGATCTCTGGGACTACGACCCGCCGGCGCAGCCGATCCTTGCCGATATCACGCGCGGCGGCGCGACGATCCCGGCCGTCATTCAGCTGACCAAGATGGGTCTCGTCTTCGTCTTCAACCGCGAGACCGGCGAACCCGTCTTCGGCATCGAAGAGCGGCCGGCACCCGCAAGCCTCGTCGACGGCGAGTCAGCGGCTCCCACGCAGCCATTTCCCGTGAAGCCGCCGCCGCTTGCGCGAATCGCCGCGGTGACGCGGGCCGATCTCACGACAGTGACCGACGAATCGCATCGCGAGTGCGAGGCCCTGTTCGATCGAGTGACGAGCGGCGGGATCTACACGCCGCCGGGCGCCAGGCTGACACTGGCCTTTCCGGGCACGCTCGGCGGCGCGACGTGGTCGGGCGGCTCGGTCAACCCGGCGCTGCAGTACTTGTTCGTGAACACGAACGACGTTGGAGCCGTTGGACGGATGGCGCCTGCGCCGCCCGGACTGCCGCTGACCTTCAGGCGCGAGAGCGACAGCGGCATGTACGCCCGTTTCTGGGACTCCCGGCAACTGCCGTGTCAGTCGCCGCCGTGGGGCCGGCTGCACGCGATCGATCTCGCCACGGGCGACATCGCGTGGCAGGTCCCATTTGGCGACGCGCCGCAACTGGCCGCGGCCGGCATCACGGGCACCGGCACGCCGAACCTCGGCGGCTCGGTGACGACGGCCGGTGGTCTCGTGTTCATCGGCGGCGCGAACGACCGCCAGTTCCGCGCCTTCGACGCGCGCACCGGACGCGTCGTGTGGCACGCCGAATTGCCGGCGAGCGGGCACGCGACGCCGCTCGTCTATCGCGCGCCGGCCAGCGGCCGCGAGGTCGTCGTGATTGCCGCCGGCGGAGGTGGCAGGTTCTCGTCGGCGGTGTCCGATGCGATTGTCGCGTTTGCGCTCGGCCAGTAAGATGGGAGGATCTGGGAATAGGGAATAGCGAACAGGGAACAGGAAAAGTGATGGCGGACACGTTCAGAAACTTCATCGGCGGCGAGTGGGTCGGCGCGAAATCGGGCGCGACGTTCGAGAATCGGAATCCGGCCGACAGCTCCGAGCTGGTTGGCCTCTTCGCCAAGTCGGATCGCGACGACACGAAGGACGCGATTGCCGCGGCGAAAGCGGCGCAGCCGAAGTGGGCGGCCGTCCCCGCGCCCAAGCGCGGCGAGCTTCTCTATCGGGCCGCCAACATCCTCGAATCGCGCGCCGATCAGGTCGCTCGCGAGATGACGCGCGAAGAGGGCAAGACGCTGCCCGAGGCGCGTGGCGAGGTCGGCCGCGCGATCAACATCCTGCGGTTCTTCGGCGGCGAAGGCGCCCGGCTCGGCGGCCAGCACGCGCCGTCCGAGCGCGAACGCGTGTTCATACAGACCCGCCGGCGTCCGCTCGGGGTCATCGGCCTCATCACGCCGTGGAACTTCCCGATCGCCATCCCCGCGTGGAAGACCTGCCCCGCCCTCATCGCCGGCAACGCCGTTGTCTTGAAGCCGTCGGACCTCGCGCCGCTCTGCGCGTTGCGGCTCGTCGAAGCGCTGGATGAGGCCGGCGTGACGAAGGGCGCGCTCAACCTCGTCACGGGCCCAGGCTCGAAGGTCGGCGCCGAGATCGTCGAGAACCCTGCGGTGCGGGCGATCTCGTTCACGGGATCGGAAGGCACCGGCAGCGGAATCGCCGTCGAGGCGGCGAAGCGGCGCGCTCGCGTGCAGCTCGAAATGGGCGGCAAGAACCCGACGATCGTGCTGGCCGACGCCGACATCCCCGACGCCGTCAACGTGGTCGTGAACGCCGCATTCTTCTCGACAGGACAGCGCTGCACCGCGACTTCTCGCGTCATCGTAGAGGAGCCGATTCTCGAGCGGTTCACGGCGGCGCTGGTCGAGCGGACGCGCGCGCTGAAGGTCGGCAACGGTCTCGAGGCGGGCATCGAAATCGGCCCGTCGATCGACGACAAGCAACTGGCCACGGTGCTCGACTACGTCGGCATCGGCGCGGGCGAGGGCGCGAGGGTCCTCACCGGCGGCACGAGGCTCACCGACGGTCCGCACTCCCGCGGCTACTTTTCGTCGCCGGCTGTCCTCGCCGACGTGGCGCCCGGGATGCGCGTGGCGCAAGAGGAAATCTTCGGGCCTGTGCTCGCGGTGATGCCGGCGCAATCGCTGGACCATGCCGTCGAGCTCGCCAACGGGATCCGGTTCGGACTATCAGCCGGGGTGTGTACCCGATCGCTGACCTCGGCGTACGAGTTCATCAATCGGATCGAAGCGGGGCTCGTCATGGTGAACCTGCCATCGGCGGGCGTCGAGTACCACGTGCCGTTTGGCGGGTCGAAGGCCAGCTCGCTCGGCATGCGCGAGCAGGGCCCGGTGGCAATCGACTTCTACAGCGAGTTGCAGACGGCGTATGTGAAGTACTGACGCGGAGATCCCTGACATGCCGTGTCTGGCGGGCAGGGCACGGCCGTGTTCCGCCGCCCTTCGAGGCCCCGCATCTCAGGCACCGATGTAGAGGATTCAGAATGGCCCGGGCCGCCAGCCTCGTGGCGAGGCACGCGGCGACGATCGGGTTTGCGGCGAAGGGTGATGGGACTGTCTTCCATGGCGTCCTGCATGATCAGTACGCTACGTGGATGCCGGTGGTAGAACTGTTCACAATTAGACAGGCAAGGACGGACAAGTCGCCGTAGTAGAAAGACGATGGAATCACACCGTATGCGTCTTTATAACGCTCTTGCCGGGCTCCTCGTCGAGTTGGACGGCCGCTGGGTTCGTCTCTCCGAGACGTCCTGGGACGCCGTCGTGAATCGCGACGACCTGTACGACTGGCTGTCGGGCGAACTCGCGAGCGGGGTGGTGACACTGTCGGCGCCGCCGGACCTCACGCGGCTGCGGCCGCCAATCGACACGCAGGAAGTGTGGGCGGCCGGCGTGACCTATTACCGGAGCCGCACCGCGCGGATGGAAGAGTCGAAGTCGGCCGGAGGCGGCGACTTCTACGACCGCGTCTACGAGGCTGAGCGACCCGAGCTCTTTTTCAAGGCCACCCCGCATCGCGTACGCGGGTACGGCGATGCCGTCCGGATTCGTCGCGACGCGACATGGAATGTGCCCGAGCCCGAGCTCGCGCTCATCGTGACGTCGAGCGGGACGATTGTCGGCTACACGATCGGCAACGACATGAGCTCGCGCGATATCGAAGGCGAGAACCCGCTCTACCTACCCCAGGCCAAGGTGTACGACGGCAGCTGCGCGCTGGGACCCGCCGTGCTGGTGACGAAGGCCGCGATGCCGCCGGCGACAGAGATCCGCATCACGATTCGGCGCGGCGGCCAGGACGCGTTTGCCGGCTCGACGACGCTGGCGTCGATGAAGCGGACGCCGAAGGAGCTCGTGGAGTTTCTGTACCGCGACAACAGCTTCCCCTCCGGCTGCGTATTGCTCACGGGCACCGGCATCGTCCCGCCCGACGCCTTCACCCTGCAGGCGGGCGACGAGATTGCCATCGACATCGCCGGCATCGGCACGCTCGTCAACCACGTCGGATGAGCGACACCTGGGTCCGGCGCCTGACGGTGTGGCCGGGGCGATGGGCGGTGTGCCGTCTGATGCCCGAGGCCGACGTGCCGGCATGGGCGACGCGTCAGACGGCGCTCACCGTCATCGCGCGCACCGACGCCGAGCTCTCGATCATCGCGCCTGAGGCCGTCGTTCCGGCCGACGGGCTGATCGAGCGCGGCTTTCGCGTCCTCGCATTCCAGGGACCGATCCCCTTCACGACGACCGGCGTCATCGCCGGCGTGGCCGCGCCGCTCGCCGAGGCTGGCATCAGCCTGCTTCCGATTGCGACGTACGACACCGACTACGTGATGGTGAAGGAGCCCGATCTGGATCGCGCGCGGGACGCGCTCAGGCGGGCCGGGTGGGCCATCGACTAACGATCGCTGACGGTGACCCCGTTCGCGACGGCGTCCATGAGCCTGGCGATCGCCGCCACATCTTCTTGCACGAGACGCCCCTCGAACCCCAGCGCGTTGACCAGGATCACCGAGGACGCGCGCAGCTGCGCGAGCACGCTGAACGGCACGTCGGCCATGAGCGTGTCGGCGGCGCAGTTCTCGCAGCTCGCGACGAACGTGTAGACCGCCGCCGGACCTGACGTCAGGTCGATCACCGTGTCGTCGGCCAGCCGGAACGTGAGAATCGGCAGCCGGATCTTCTGCGGCGCCGCAAGCCTGTTCGACGTCACGCGAATCGTGGCGGTTTTCGGCGCGTCGTGCAGCTCGTGGCCACGGAACCGGATCGTGACGTTCACCCGAACCGGCGGCGCCCCGCCGCCGTCAGGAACCGGATCCAGATCGACCCATACCTGCGACTGATCGGGACCGTTGAAATAGAAGGCGCCGATCTGCCGCGGTGCCGGCGATGCGTTGGCGTGCAGGATCGCGGCCAGGAGGCCCAGCATGATCACGAGAAAAGTATGCGCGATCTCGTGTGGTAACATGCGGCCGAGTTGACTCTTCGCAGCGCGTTTCGCGTGCGGAGTGGTTGGGCTTCCGCAGCCCGTTCCGAAGTTGCGCGTAGCCTGCGCGACGTTGTGCAGACGGAGCGACGCGTCCTCCGATCCTGGGCTCGCACGCTCACCTACACCGCCATCGTTGCCGCGACCGTCATGCAGAGCCAGACCGCCGACTGGCTCAGGGCGCCAGTCCCGGTGCGACTGTATGGCCATGGCATCCCATCGCTGAACCTGGCGATCGGACGCGCCTACTGCGGCGCGACCTCGTCGATGTCGGCGTACCCGGTCGCCAACAAGATCGCAGAATCTCCAGCCGACGACGGTCTTCCAATTCGCGAGCTGACGATCTTCTGGGCCGGCGGATCGCTGGACGCGTACTGCGCCAGCCTCGCGCCGTTCACGAATAACGAGAACTCGCTGATGCTCCTGGAGTCGGTCATGCTCCGTCTTGGACGGCGCGTCTCGATGATTGATCTCGGAAGCCGCTTTCGGCTGCTCAGGCTCGCGCTGCTCACGCTGTTCTGCATCGCCCTCCTGCGAGAGGGTGCCAGTCTCGCGCTTGCGACCGGCCTGGTGCTGGTCGCCCTCGACCTGCAACGGCTCCTGGAGCCGGGCCAATCCTTTGCGGAGTACTCGTTCGTCCTGCCCTTCGTGCTCGCGGGAATAGGGCTGTACTCCCTGGGGCGACGCGCGGTCGGCGCATCGGTGGTAAAGGTCGCGATTCTGGGTGCGGTAATGGGCTGGCTCGGCGCGTTCATCGTCAACCTGCGCAGCACATACCTGCCGATGGTCTGGGCCATGCAGGCCATCTTCATGGCGTCGGTGCTCTGGCGGGATCGCGCTGCCCCCTCGAGCGATCGGCGGCGGCTGTTCGCGGCGCTTGCGGCCCCATTCGTCGTCGCGTACGTCGCCTTCCAGGCGCTCTTCATCTGGTCGATGCCAACGAGCGGCGTGAACTACACGTATCACACGATCGCGCATCCACTCGTGCTGGGACTGGCCGTGCCCCGGAACAGACTCGCCGAATCCGAGGGCATCGAGTGGCTCGACAAGGCAGGCGTCCCACTGGCGCAGCGCATGGACCCATCGGCCACCTATCTGGGACCGACGTACGAGCACGCGCTGTTCGCGTACTACTTCAAGCTGTGGAGAGAGCATCCCTACGAGATGCTCGACATCTACCGCGCGAAGGCCATGCTCGCAGGCACGGGCATCATCAAGAGTGACAGGTCCGGACGGAGCTGGGGACAGCAGATCAACGCCACACCGGGCGCGATCGTCGGGGTGTCGATGACCGCACTCGGAGTGTTGAGGAACGGCGTCGCCATCTTCCTGGCGCTCGTGACAGCGCTCGGAGTGCTGCTCTGGCTGGCGGTGATCCGCGGGCGGCCCCTCGCGCTGCCCTTCGCGATGGTCGTCCTTGTCGCCAGCATGGTGCTGATCGAGGCTATCGTCATCATGCCGGAGTTCCGGTTGATGTACCAGGCGCCGCTGGTGCTCGGCATGGCCGCGCTGCCGATGCTGGCCGCGCAGGCCGCGCTCGATGGTCTGGCGTGGGTAGTCGCCGGCTCCTGGCGTCGCGGCCGGCCAGTCGACGTCATGACCTCCCCCGATCTCGACCGGACGGCCAGGCAGACGATTGCCGACTTCGGCGATCAGTGGAGGCGGTTCTCCGACAACAGCGGGTTCTTCGGATCGCCGGCGCTCTTCGACGATGTGTTCGGGCCGCTCGTCGATCGGCTGGCGATCGCGGGAACGCGCGTCGCCGATCTCGGCGCAGGGGCGGGACGCTTCGTCAACGTCCTCATCGACGCCGGGGCCGAAGCCGTGGTCGCGATCGAACCGTCGGCGGCGTTCGACGTGCTCCGCCAGAACACCGCCGTGCATGGCGATCGAATCACCTACCTGCAGACGCCTGGCGACGCAATCCCGGCGGGTCTGGACCTGGACTACGTCTTCTCGATTGGCGTGCTCCACCACATCCCCGATCCGGCGCCCGTGGTGCGAGCGGCCCTGTCCGCGCTCCGGCGCGGCGGCACGATCGCGATCTGGCTGTACGGGCGCGAGGGCAATGCGGCCTACCTGTGCCTCGCGTTTCCGCTCCGCGTCATCACCAGCCGGCTGCCGCATCCGATGCTCTGGGCCGTGACGTGCACGCTGGATCCCCTGCTCCTGTGCTATGCCGCGCTCTGCCGTGTGGCCCCCCTTCCGCTTCACGAATACATGCGCGACGTCGTCGGACGCCTCTCGGGAGACAAGCGCCGTCTCGTTGTGTACGATCAGCTCAACCCGGCCTACGCCCGTTACTACACGAAGGCCGAGGCAATCAGCTTGCTCGAGGACGCCGGGTTCGTGGACGTCCGGACCTATCATCGTCACGGCTACAGCTGGGCACTGACGGGACGACGACCATGATCGACATGCGGGCCTCGATCTCGCCTCCCGCGGGCGCCAGCGCTCCACTGGTGAGCGTGGTCGCGCCCGTCTACAACGAGTCCGCGACGCTCGCAGAGTTCCTCGGTCGGGTCGTAGCCGCGTGCAATGCGCTGAGCGACCGCTACCGATTCGAGTTCGTCGTCGTGGACGACGGAAGCACGGATCGGACCCTGGCGATTGCCACGGACTGGCAGCGCATGGAGCCCCGGCTGCGCGTCATCGAGCTCAGGCGCAACTTCGGACAAACGGCGGCCCTGCAGGCGGCGCTCGGCGCGGCGCGAGGCGACATCATGATCTCGATGGACTCGGACCTGCAGCATTTCCCCGAAGAGATTCCCGCGTTTCTCGCCAAGCTCGACGAGGGATACGACCTGGTGTGCGGCTGGCGATACGAACGCCAGGAAGGGCCGCTGCGCCGCTGGCCGTCGGGTGTCGCGAACTGGATGGTGCGTAGGCTCGCAGGCGTCGCGGTGCACGACGTCGGCACGACGTATCGCGCCTATCGACGCGATCTGGTCACGCACCTGCACCTGCTCGGCGAGCAGCATCGGCTCGTGCCCGCGCTGGCGCAGCAGATCGGCGCGCGAGTGACGGAGATTCCAATCCGGAACATCGAGCGGCCAGCAGGGAAGTCGAATTACGGTATCGGCCGTACGGTCAGCGTGCTGCTCGACATCTTCTTCGTCTACTACTCGAGCCGCTATTTCAACAAACCGCTGAAAGCCTTCGGCAAACTCGCGCTGCTGCTGTTCGCCGCGGCCTCGGCGATTGCCGTGCTGCTGATCGCGTACACGTATCGCACAGGCCTTTCGGCGGTGCGCGACCATGGCGGGTGGTTCCTGCTGTGCGCGCTTCTGGTGCTCTCGTCGATGCAGCTGATGCTCACGGGGTTCCTTGCCGAGGTGCTCGTCCGCACGTACCACCGCATCGGCAGCAGCGACGGCTACGTCGTCCGGCGCGAGTGGGACCCCAGGACATGAGCCTCGATGTGTGGCATCCTCGGCGCGTTCGCCTTCGCTGACGGCCCCCTCGACGTCGAGCCGTTGACCGCGCAGGTCAACGCGCTGGCGCATCGCGGCCCGGATGCGGCCACGTTCTGGGCCGAGGGGCCTTTCTTTTTCGGCCACCGCCGACTCTCGATCATCGATCTGGCCGCTGGCCATCAGCCGATGGCCACGCCCGATGCGCGCCTGGTCGTCACCTTCAACGGCGAGATCTACAACTACGTCGAGCTGCGCGCCGAGCTCGGCGACCGTGGCTACGCCTTCCGCACGCAGTCCGACACCGAAGTCCTGCTGCATGGCTACGACGCCTGGGGCGAGCGACTGCCCGAGCATCTGATCGGCATGTTCGCGTTCGCCATTGCCGATCGGCAGAAGCGCGAGATCTTTCTCGCGCGCGATCGCTTCGGCGAGAAGCCGCTGCTGCTGTCCGAGTCGTCCACTGGTGTCACGTTCGCGTCCGAGCTCACGCCCTTGAGCGCGCTCGCCTCGTCCCGACGCCTGAACCAGAGTGCGTTGGCGGCCTACTTGTGCCTGAACTACGTGCCCGGCGATGCGACGTTGATGGATGGCGTCGAGCGGCTGCCGCCGGCGTCATGGCGACGGTACGACGCGTCGGGGCGACGGCAACAGCACGCCTACTGGCGTCCGCCCGCGGCGCCGCGAGTCGAGGAAGGCACCGAGCGCGACGATCTGGACGAGCTGTCTGCACGCCTCGATCGTGCCGTCAGCCTGGCGCTCCGAAGCGACGTGCCGGTCGGCGTGTTCCTGTCCGGCGGGATGGACTCGTCGCTCGTGGCCGAGAGCGCGATGCGCGCGGGTCGCCTGTCGACGGCGTACTGCCTGACGTTCGAGGAAGACAGCTACAGCGAGTGGAACAAGGCCAGTGCCGTCGCGGGACGGCTGGGCCTTCCGCTGACGCGTGCGGTGCTCGCGCCGAGCGCGCTCGAGGACTTTTTCTCGATCGTGGATCACGCCGACGATCCGCTGGCGGACTCCTCCGCGCTGGCGGTGTGGACGCTTTCACGCACGGCGGCGCGCGGCAACAAGGTCGCACTGAGCGGCGACGGCGGCGACGAGCTCTTCGGCGGCTACCTCACGTACCAGGCGTCGTTGTGGCACCGTGCCGTCACCGCGCGCCTGCCGGGCAGCGTCCGCCGCGCGCTCGCGCGATGGGGCAGTGGCCTGCCGACGAGCGAAGCCAAGGTGTCGTCGAGCTACAAGGTACGGCGCTTCCTGCGCGCAGTCGATCTCGAGCCCGCGGTCGCGCACCTGACGTGGAATGGCGTGTGGCTCCCGTCGGACGTCTCGCCGCTGCTCTCGAGCGAGGTCGCTCCGTGGCTCCGCGCGGATCCGCTGGCGGCGTTGGTGCGGCGCCACCAGATCCCGAGTGTGCCGACCCTGTTCGATCTGCAGCGCCTCGACGTCGCGGAGTACTTGCCAAACGACATTCTCGCGAAGGCCGATCGCATGACGATGGCCCACGGCCTCGAGGTGCGGGCGCCGTTTCTCGAGCCGTCCCTGGCCGAGTTCGCGCTCGCGCTGCCCGACGCGAGGAAAGTCGGCACGCGAGGGAGCCC
>JBKPSY010000194.1:0-35176 GCA_046735235.1 Acidobacteriota bacterium
CGCCAACCCTGACGCCGCAGCGTCGCGGCCAGAGTCTCCGCCCGCACGCCAATCGCCTCGACCGGCATGGTCGCCATGCGAATCGCTGGGATCGTTTCTGTCGCGCGACCGGCCAGGTGCTCGACCAGCGTCGCTTCGAGCGCGGCGTACGTCAGCTTGTCGACGCGAAGCGCCCGCATCAGCGGATGCGCTCGCACGCGCGTCAGGAGCTCCGCGCGTCCCACGATGATGCCGGACTGCGGGCCGCCGAGCAGCTTGTCGCCGCTGAAGCAGACTACGTCCACGCCGGCAGCGACGGTGGCCTGGACGGACGGCTCGGCGCGCAAGGCATCAGAGAGCGGCTCGACGCCAGTGCCGAGCGTGACGAGTCCGCTCCCCAAGTCCTCGATCACGGGAATCTGGAACTTGCCTCCCAGCGCGACGAGCTCTTCGAGCGACGCGCGCTCGATGAATCCCTCCATGGTGAAATTGGACGGATGCACGCGCAGGATGGCGGCGGTTCGATCGCCGATCGCCAGCGCGTAGTCCGACGCGCGCGCCCGATTCGTCGTCCCGACCTCGCGCAGCGTCGCCCTCGACTGCGCCATGACGTCTGGCACGCGGAACCCGCCGCCGATCTCGACGAGCTCGCCGCGCGAGACGACCACCTCGCGCCCGCGAGCGAGCGCCGCCAGCACGAGCAGCATCGCGCCGGCGCAGTTGTTGACGACGGCCGCCGATTCGGCGCCGGTGAGGCGGACCAGCAGCGCTTCGGCGTGGACGTCACGGCGTCCCCGGGCGCCCGCGCGCAGGTCGTATTCGAGGTTCGTATAGCCGCCGCCAAGCGCGCGCACGCGATCGAGGGCGGCGTCGGCCAGCGGCGCGCGTCCGAGATTCGTATGCACGATCACCCCAGTGGCGTTGAAGACGCGCCGGAGCGATGGCTGATACGCCGCGGCGAGCCATCGCACCGCATCCCCTTCGATTCTCGCGGCCGCGGCATCGGCAGAAACGCCGCCCGCCGGCCCGTTGGACAGGGCGGTGCGCAGCGTGCCAGTCGCCTCGCGCAGGGCCGCGATGACGGCCTCATGACCGTACACCGGGACGAGCGCGGCGATCGCCGGCCGCTGACGAAGCTCCTCGATCGAGGGAATGACGCGGTAGTCGGGCATGCTTGCGAGGCAGCGAGGCGTCAGGATACCATCGCGTGTCTGGCGTCGCGCGCTCGCGCGCGCCACTGGTCACCGTGTCTCAGCCAACGGATCCGACTTCACGCCCCGGCGCGCCGATCGCCGAGACGCCGGCGACGCGTCCGCTCGAGCGCTTCTGGCCCTACGCCGAGCTTTCCGAGGAGCCGTCCGCCGAGGAGCTCGCGGCGCTCGATCCGGACTTGCATGCCGCGCTCTTCGGGGCGCCGCCGGGTCCGTTTTCGATCTCGCTGCAGTTTCCGCCGTTCGACGCGCCAGACTACGCCGACGCCGTCGCGCTCGCGAAGGCCTCTCGCGACTACCGCGAGATCGGCCAGGGCGACGATCGTCGCCACCGCGCCACGTTTCATTCTGCCGACGCGGCCCAGCTCCGCTCCCTCTTCCACATCGTCGGACGCTTCGACGCGTGCGAGGTGCTCGTGGACGGACGGCCCGTGCCTTACGCCCGCGAGCTGTGGCTGCCGCTCGTGTGGTTCCTGCTCCGCTAGTGCCCGAAGCGACAGAGACCGAGCGTGAGCTGAAGGGGCTCGAGGCCGACCTGCGTCAGCTCGAAGCCGAGTACAACATGTACTTCGCCGGCCGGCTGCCGCGTCCTCCCGTGGAGACGCGCGCCCGCGTGACGGCCTCGATGCGTCGAATCGACCGGCTGCACATGCGGAACACTGCCGATCGGTTCCGTTTCGTGACGCTGCAGTCGAGGTTCCAGACATTCCTCGATTTGTGGGAGCGCGGCCTGCGCGCGCGTGAGGAAGGCCGCCCGGGGCCGTTCGCGCAGCGTCTGGCCGCGGTCGAGAGCGCGAAGGAGAAAGGCCCGCAGGATCGAATCCTCCACGTCGCGGCGTTTCACGACCCGACGCGCGAGATGGACAAGCTGCACGAGCTGTACGAACGACTGGCTGACGCGAGACGCGAGGCCGGAGAGGATGCCGTGCCGTTCCACAAGTTTGCCGACCTCGTGAAGGAGCAGGTCAAGCGGCTCAAGCAGAGCGGCAGCCCGGAAGTCGCCTTCCGTGTGGCCGTCAAGGACGGCAAGGTAAACTTTACTGCGCGCGGATTGAAGGGGGCGACGGAGTAGCGGGAGGGAACTGCGCTGGCGCCCGGCGAGCCCGGGCGCCAGCTCGGAAGCGTTTCAGGCCTTGGTGACGTTGCCGGCCTGCGGGCCCTTGGGACCGTCAACAATCTCGAACTCCACCGCCTGACCTTCCTCGAGCGACCGGAAACCGGCGCCAGAGATAGCCGAGTAGTGGACGAAGACGTCGCTGCCGCCTTCGCGCTCGATGAAGCCGTAACCCTTGGCGTTGTTGAACCACTTGACCTTGCCTGTGATGCGCATCGTTCTCTTCCTACGTGCAGTTCTGCGACCGGCCAAATTAGCGGCCGGACGCCTACGTCCTACCAACCTCAGAACCGTGTTCCGGCTGAGGCAAAAAAAAGGACCGCCAGTCGCGGCCCCTTGGAATGCCAAAGCCCGCTCGGGCATCCCGCCAAGCATCATGTCAGCCAATCATGATTTTGTCAACCTATCTTTATGTATATCTGACAGTTATGCGCGGATGGCTGGGCTAGAATGAAGCGATGTGCATCGGCGCGCCCAACTTGCTTAGCGCCTGCTAGTTACATAGAAGTCACGCTGCGGTAGTACGTCCTTTTCAAGAACCCCCATGCGACGAGCCCTTTTGAGCGTTTCCGACAAAACCGGCCTGACGGCCCTGGCCGCCGGGCTGCAGACCCGAGGCTTCGAGCTGGTCTCCACGGGAGGTACCGCCAAGGCCATTGCCGAGGCCGGGCTGCCCGTGACGAACGTCTCGGACATCACGCGCTTCCCTGAAATGATGGACGGCCGCGTCAAGACGCTGCATCCGCTCGTGCACGGCGGCATCCTCGCCAGGCGCAGCCACCAGGACGACCTCGACGCCGCGACGGCCCACGGCATCGGCCTGATCGATCTCGTCGTCGTCAACCTCTACCCGTTCGTGAAGACCGCGGCGCGGGCCGACGTCGCGTTCGACGACCTCATCGAGCAAATCGACATCGGGGGGCCGAGCATGGTGCGCGCGGCCGCGAAAAATTTTCGCGACGTGCTGGTCGTCGTCGACCCGGCGGACTACGACGGCGTGCTCGCGGCGCTCGACGCCACCGGCGGCCCAGACGCCGCGTTCCGATTCGAGCTTGCCCGGAAGGCGTTCTCGCACACCGCGTCGTACGACACCGCCATCGCGACGACACTCGGCCTGGTTGAGTCCTCCGGAGGCCAGTTCATCCGGCCGGCGCCTGGAGAGTCGTCGCTGCCGCCGAGGCTCGTGCTCGATCTGCCGAAGGTGCGCGACCTCCGCTACGGCGAGAACCCGCACCAGAAGGCAGCCTGGTACGCGCGTGGGCGCGAAGGCTTCGGGGCCGTGCAGGTGCTGCAGGGCAAGGAGCTCTCGTTCACGAACCTGCTCGATCTCGACTCGGCGGCCCGCATCGTGCTCGAGTTCACCGAGCCGGCGGCCGCGGTGATCAAGCACACGAATCCGTGCGGCGCGGCGACGGGGAGCTCTGCGGTCGACGCCTACGTGCGCGCCCGCGAGGCCGACGCGCTCGCCGCGTTCGGCGGCATCGTCGGGCTGAATCGTCCCATCGACGTGGACACGGCGACGGCGATCACGTCCACGTTCATCGAGGCGGTCATCGCCCCCGGCCTGGAGGACGCGGCGCGCGCGGTGCTCGCGAAGAAACAGAACATGCGCCTGGTCGTCGTCGACTTCGCGGCGCTCGAGGCGGCAACCGCGCCAGAGCTGCGTTCGATCCTCGGCGCGGTGCTCGTGCAGCAGCGCGATACCGTTCCGGAGGGACGTCATCCGTGGCCGGGCGACGCGCCGGACGAGCTGAAGGTCGTGACCAAGCGCCAGCCCACCGAATCCGAATGGCGCGCGCTGCGATTCGCGTGGCGCGTCTGCGCGCACGTGAAGTCGAACACGGTGATTTTCACGAGCGATCACCAGACGCTGGCGGTCGGCGCCGGCCAGATGAGCCGCGTCGATGCCGTGAAGACGGCCGTCATGAAGGCGCACACGTCCATGCCCGATCGCAACATCCTCGCCGGTTCCGTCGTCGCGTCGGACGCGTTCTTCCCCTTCCGTGACGGCCTCGATGCCGTCGTCGCGGCGGGCGCGACGGCCGTCGTGCAGCCCGGCGGATCGATGCGCGATGCGGAAGTCATCGCCGCGGCCGACGAGCACGGGATCGCGATGGTGTTCACGGGACGGAGACATTTCCGGCATTGACCCCGACCACCCTGCGGCCGCGTGCTGTCCTGTGGGACATGGACGGCACGCTCATCGATTCAGCCGAGTACCACTGGAGCACGTGGTACGACACCCTCGCGGAGCTTGGCGTCGAGCTGACGCGCGACGGCTTCGCGGGCTGGTTCGGATCGCGTAACGATCGGATCCTGAAGCGCTACTTCGACGCGATGTCGCCCGACGAGATGCGCCGTGTCGGCGAACTGAAAGAGGAGCGCTACCGCGCGCTCGTGCGACGGGACGGCATCGCGCTGCTGCCTGGTGTCGGCGATTGGCTCAAGCGGCTTGCTGACGCAGGCTGGCGGCAGGCGGTGGCCTCGTCGGCGCCTCCCGCGAACATCCACGTGCTGCTCGAAGTGCTCGACCTCGAAGGACTCCTGCAGGCGACGGTGTCGGCCGAGGAAGTCCCACACGGCAAGCCCGCGCCGGATGTCTTCCTGCGCGCCGCGGAGAAGCTCGGCGTCCCGCCAGCCCGCTCTGTCGTCGTCGAAGACGCGGCTGTTGGCGTCGAGGCGGGCCGTCGTGGCGGCATGCGCACCATCGGCATCACCGGCCCGTCCGGCACTCTTGATGCCGACATCGTCACGCCAACCATGGCCGACCTGCCGGCCGACACGTTCGATCGGTTGGTTCCGGCCTAGCCGCCCGTTCATTTCTTCATTTCTTCATTTTCACGCCTCTTCCTCAAGTCTTCTGCCGCCCGGCCGATTGGTCGGACAGGCCAGCAGCACGGATCCGCCCGGGTGAGGAGCGCATTCCGCTCGAAGACACGGGAACGTTTGGATCGTTCTAGACTGAGCGGGCGTGTCTTCGTCCGCCCGCTCGTTTTCCGTTCTGGTGCTGGCGTGGTGCGCGGCGCTTGCCGTCGCCACCGCGCTTCTCGTCGCAACCCACTTTCGTACTCGGGACCCTGACTCGGCGCTCTACGTCATCATCGCGTCGCGCCTGGCCCAACAGCCCGCGAGCACCTGGATTGCCCCTCAATGGTGGGGCGGCTGGAACAATCAGGGCCCGTTCCGCGAGCACCCAGCGGGCGCGTTCGTCGGGCCCGCCGCGCTGACGAGGCTCGGCATTCCCGGCGAAGAGGCATCCTTCGTCGTCAATCTCATCACGCAGGTCGTGACGCTGCTGGTGGTCGTCGCGCTCGCGGCGCGCCTGCTGCCGCCGGCCACGGCGCGCCTGCCCCTCTGGACGCTGCAGCTTCTGCCGATTGCGTTCGTCTTCCGCATCCGCGCGAATCACGAGTACCCGTTGATGGCCGGAATCTTCGTCGCGGTCTACGGCATCGAGCGGATGCGGTATCGCTGGCCGTGGTTATTCGTCGCGCTCGGCGGCTTCCTGTATGCGCTCTTCGTGAAAGGCGTCTTTGCCGGTCTCGGTCCGGCGCTGGCTGCACTCTGGCTGCTCGTCGTCCCCCCGCGCGAGGGCGGCTGGAACCTTCGCGGCTGGATTGGAATCGCGCTGCTGGGCCTCGTCACGCTCGCCAGCGCGCTCGCCTACGAGCACGCCTACGTCGCGGCCACTGGCCTGTCGTTTTTCGACTACTACGTCGGCGTGCAGCTTCGGCGAAGCCGGCTGCAGGGCAGCCACCTGCCGTTTCCGATCAACAAGGCATGGAACGCGATTTGGTACGTCGGCCGCGTGATTTGGTACGCCGCCCCCTGGAGCGTATTTCTCGCCATGGGAAAGTTTCGTCAGAAGTCCGATCCAGTGCCGCGGCCGTGGCTGCGCTTCTGCCTCGGCGGCGTGCTCCTTACCGTGCTGCTGCTCGCCCTGAACGACAGCAAAGCGGATCGCTACATGTTCCCGGCGTTTTACCTGGCCGGCGCGGGCGGGACCGTCGTCGCCGTGGAACGTTGGGAGCGCGTCAAGCGCCTGTCGGAACGGCTCGATGGGTCCTGGCCCTGGGGGCCGGTTGCCTGGTGGCTGGCGCTCTTCCTCTCCCGTCTGGCGCTAGGCTAGCCACGAAGACGCGGAGATCAAGGCTGAAATTTCTTTGCGCGCTCAGTGGCCTGGCGAGAGCTGCGCGAGGAGTTCGGCCACGCTGGCTGTTGCGGGACCGAATTTCCCGACGACAATCCCGGCGGCGACGTTGGCCAGGTAGGCAGCTTCCACCGTCGATGCGCCGGCGGCCAGCGCGAGCGCGAGCGTGGCGATCACCGTGTCGCCGGCGCCGGTGACGTCCGCGACTTCGCGCGCGGTGGCGCCGAGCGCGCCTTCGACGCCGTCGGCGAGCAACCACATCCCCTGCTCACCACGTGTGATCAGCACTCCCTTGCATCCGGCTCGCTCGCGGAACGCGGCCGCCGCCCGGCTCACGTCTGCGTTCGTCCGAATCCGCAGATGTGTCGCCGCTTCGGCCTCGTGGTTGTTCGGGGTGACGAGCGTCGTCCGGCCGTAGTAGGGGAGGTGGGGGATCTTCGGATCGACCAGCACGGGAATCCCGCGCTGGTCTGCGACGGCGACGAGTGACGCGACCAGCCGCCGCGTCACCGCCCCTTTCAGATAGTCCGACACGACGATCGCGCCTGCACCGGAGGCGAGCGATGCCGCGCGCTCGACGAGCGCGGCTTCGACCTCTTCACCGGCTTCCTCGTCGCGCTCGTAGTCCACGCGCGCCACCTGCTGGTGCCGATCCGTGACGACGCGGACCTTCATCGTGGTGGGACGCGACGAATCGTCGACGAGTCCCGCGGTCGGGATCTCCTGCGCTGCGAGCTCACGTGCAAGGATCGCGGCCGCCGTGTCGCGACCCACGAGGCCCACCAGATCCACCGCTCCGCCGAGCGCGGCGATGTTGTGGGCGACGTTGGCGGCGCCCCCGATCCGGTTCTCCTCACGCTCGAACTGGACGATGGGCACCGGCGCTTCCGGCGAGATCCGGCTGACCCGGCCAATCAGGAACTGATCGAGCATCACGTCCCCGACGACGAGGACGCGAGCAGAAGAAAACCGGCGGGCGATGTCACCGGCGCGCGCGCGATCTGGCGCGGCGAGCGTCGGCAGGGTCACGGCAGATCGGTCCGGTCGGCAGCGAAGGGGAGCGTGATCATCACGAGGAAGAGCATCAGGAACTCGGAGTCGCCGAAGTTGTACTCGAAGAGCCCCGCGGCGAGCATGCCGGCGATGGCTGCGAGCCCGCCGGCCGCCAGGAACCGGTGGCGGCTCGTCTTCAGCTTCCTCCAGAGATCCACGCCCGCGATCGCGAGGAACAGCGTCCAGATGGCGAGCGCCGGCAGGCCGCGCTCGGCGGCGATCTGCATCGGCACGTTGTGGAGGTGCGGGTTCACCTTCTCGACCGCCTCCGGATCGCGATACTGCGCGTAGAGGCGCTGGACCATGTTCGGGCCGACGCCGGTCACCGGATGATCCTCGATCATCGAGCGTCCCTCGCGCAGCATCGCCACCCGATCGCGGCTCGTGGGGTCGTGCAGGTCGAAGATCGAATAGAAGCGGCTGGCGATCCGCTCCGGCGCCATCACGAAGAACAGCGCCACCACGACGGGCAGGATCCAGAGCAGCTTCACGTTCTTCAGCACCAGCAGCAGCGTCACGGCCACCGTGACGCCGACCCACGCGCTGCGCGTGAACGTCAGCGCGATGGCGACCGCCAGCGCCGGCATCACGATCGCCGCCCAGGTGCTGTGGCGCACGTCGAAGAGCAGCCGCGCGACGGCGGCGCAAATCACGAGCACCAGCAGACCCGAGTAGGTCATGTAATGGCCGAGCGTGCCTTGCGGCCGCTGGCCCAGATGGTCGTAATTCAGCAGGCCGTACTGCACGATCCCGAGGATCGCGCTGGCGGCGCCGACGGTGATGATGACGTTGAAGACCGTCAGCGCGCGATTGCCGCGCGCGAGCTGATACGCGGCTGGCACCAGCAGGAAGAGCACCAGCTGCTTCGAGTCGGTAAAGCTCGTGCGCGGGTCGGGCGAGAAGGCCGCTGAGACCAGCGTCCACGCCGCGTAGGCCAGCAGCGGCCAGAAGAAGCGTGGGGCATCCCAGCGCTCGTGCCCGAGCACCAGCGTGCCGACCCAGCAGGCGAGCGTGACAGCCAGACAGATCCCGGCGGCTGCAATCGAGAGCTGCAACGCGGCCACGAAGCCGAGCAGTCCGGCGACCGCCGTCCACTCCAGCCGATCGCGTGGCGGTGCACCCGCCACCAGGGTCAACGTCGTCATGCCGTCGTTTTGAAGTGTGCCACGCGCGGGGCCCCGCGGTCACGCCCGGATGTCAATCCGCCCCTGCCGGCCGCGAGCGCCCGCTCGGCGGCCGCCGCCACGCTGTCCGCCGGCAGGGTCGTCAGGCAGCGGTAATCGCCGTGCACACAATTGCGCTGGTCGCATGGACGGCAGGAAAGGGTCGTGAGCTCGACGGCCTCCGACGGGATGGCCGGGTCGCGCCACGGCTCCGAGCGCACCGGAAGCGTCGGGCCGTACAGGCCGACCACCGGCGTCCGCGTCGTGCCGGCGATGTGCATCGGGCCGCTGTCGCCGCCAATGAAGAGCACGGCGCGGTCGACGAGCGCGCGCAGCTCCGCGAGATCGAACTCGCCGCAGCGCGCGATGCGCGATGCCAGCGCCGGCGGAAGCGCGCCGCGCGCGGCTACCCCGACGGCGTCGGCGGCCCCCGACTCCGACGGACCCGACGTCAGCACGACCACGCGGCCTGGATCCGCGACGACGAGTCGCGCGGCGAGATCGGCAAAGCGATCGATCGGCCATCGGCGGAATGGGTTGCCGGCGCTCACGTGGATGACCACGATGGCGGGTTCGGTCGCGAGGCCTGCCGCCGCAAGGCGCGCCTGCACCGACTGCGTCGCCGCCGGATCGACCGCCATCTCGACGGCGTCCAGCGCCCGATCGGGTGCCGGTATGTCGAGCGCGGCGAGCAGGTCCCACTGGTTCTCCACCGAGTGCCGTGGCCGCAATTGCCGTGGCCGCTCGATCGCCCGCGTGTACATCCAGCTGCGGCCGATCACCGTGTAGCCCAGTCGCTGGGGGGCGCGCGTCAGCCACGACAGCCAGGAGCCGCGCGGCCCGCCGTGGAAATCGATCACCAGATCGAAACGCCGGCGTCGCAGATCGCGGCCGATACGCCAGTCGTCGCGCACGCGGGCGATGCCGCTCGTGAGCGGCACGACGATCACCTCGTCGATATGCGGGTTGCCGGCGACGATGGGCGCCGCGGCGTGCTCGACCAGATAGGTCAGGCGGGCTTCGGGAAACCGGCGGCGGAGCGCGCGGATGGCCGGCGTCGTGAACACCACGTCGCCGATCATCCGCAGCCGGATGAGCAGGATGTTCATCGCGCCCGGACTACGGCTCGATGGTGGCCTCGTCCAGCAGCATCACGGGGATGTCGTCCTTGACGGGGTAAACGCGCTTGCAGCGCTCACACTTGAGGGCCGCTCCATCCTTCACGGGCGTCACCGGTGTCTTGCACTCCGGACACGCCAGGATGGCCAGCAGCTCCGGGTCAACGGGCATGGCACCTCCTCCGTTCGCCACTATAGCGCAGCTCTCTTGTGGGGAAAGGCTTCAGCCCTGCCATTGCAACCCGACGAGCGCCTGGGCCTCGGGCTGACACATCCGGCGGTCTCGTGAAACAATCGATCCCGACGTGTCTGTTTTCCTTATTTCCAGTCGGCGCGCGGTACTCATGCTCTCGCTCGCCGCTTGCGCTCCCGCAGCGTTCGCTCAGACGTCTGCCGAAACGCCTGCGGCGTCGACGTCACCCGCTGCCTCGGCGGCCGAGGCGTATTACCAGTTCCTGCTCGGCCGCCACCTCGAGGGCGACGGCCAGATCGACAAGGCGGTCGCGGCGTATCAGCGCGCCGCCACGCTCGACCCGACATCGTCCGCGATTCCAGCCGAGCTGGCGGGTCTTTACGCCAGGCAGGGGCGTATCAAGGACGCCACCGGCGCCGCCGATGCCGCGCTGAAGCTGAACCCCGCTGACGTCGACGCGCATCGCGTGCTCGGCAGCATCTACGCGTCGCTGGCTGAGCCAGACGAGGCCGGCAAGACCCCCGCGGACGCCGCTGAAAACGTCCGCAAGGCGGTCGAGCATCTCGCGAAGGCCCATCGCGCCGACGGCACCGACCGCGATGCCGGGCTCGACCTCGCTCTCGCGCGCCTATACATCCAGAGCGATCAGAACCAGAAAGCCGCCGATCTGCTGCGGCGCGTGATCGAATATGAGCCCGACGCCGGCGAGGCGTACGTCCTGCTCGCGCACGTCGAGACCTCGCTCGGACACGCAGAGCGCGCGACAGACGCGCTCGAAGCGGGCGCCGCAGGCAATCCGCGGCTGCTCCAGACACTCGCGGGCCTGTACGAGACGCAGCAGAACTGGGGCAAGGCGGCCGCCACCTACGAGCGGCTCTCCGGCTTCAATCCCGGCAGCGTCGAGGTCAAGACGAAGTGGGCGGCGGCATTGCTGCAGGCGGGCGACGACAAGCAGGCGACCAAGGCGAGAGACCTGCTCGTGGAGGCCAATCGCGCGGCTCCGACGGAGGCGCGTCCACTGTACCTGCTCTCCGTCGCCGAACGGAAGCGGCACGATTACTCCGCGGCCGAAACCGCCGCGAAGCGCCTGGTCGCCCTCGATCCCGACGGATCGAGCGGGGCCTTCGCTCTGGCGCAGGTGTACGAGGATCAGCGCCGCTATGACAAGGCCGCCGACACCCTGGGTCCTGTCGTCGCACGGCTCGACGCGGCCGGGCGGCAGGGCACCGGACGCGATGTGCTGACGCTGCTCGCGCATCTCGGCTTCGCCCAGCTCCAGGCGGGCCGTGCCGACGCGGCCATCAAGTCGTTCACTCGCGCTCGAGAGCTCGCGCCGGGCCACAGCTTCGACACATCGCTGGCCCAGGCCTACATCGCGGCCAAGAAGTACGACGAGGCCGCGGATATCGCACGAGGGGCGCGGCTGGCGCAGCCCGATGAGCCGCGCTACACGGAGCTCGAAGCACGCGCGCTGACGCTGGGCGGGAAGAAGGATCGCGCCGTCACCCTGATGCGCGACCTTGCGGCGGCGCGACCGTCCGATCTTGGCGTGCAGCTGGCGTTCGTGCAGTCGCTCGAGGATGCCGGGCGCAGCGCGGAAGCCGACGGCACGCTGAAGAAAGTGGCCGACACGTTTCCGGGCGACGTTCGCGTGCCTTTCCAGCGGGGCGCGCTGCTCGAGAAGCGCAAGGACTACGCGGGGGCCGAGGCCGCGTTCCGCGCGGCGCTGGCGAAGGATCCGGATCACGCGCCGACGCTGAACTATCTCGGCTACATGCTCGCCGAGCACACCGGTCGCCTGGATGAGGCCGTGTCGCTCGTCCAGCAGGCGCTGAAGGTCGATCCGGACAACGGCTCGTACCTGGACAGCCTCGGCTGGGCGCTCGTGCAGCAGAAGAAATACGATGAAGCCGAACCGCTGTTGAAGCGCGCCGCGGCCCAGCTGCCGTCGAACTCCGTCGTCCAGGATCACCTGGGCGATGTGCTCTGGGCGCAGGGCCGGCGCCCGGACGCCGTCGCCGCGTGGCAGCGCGCGCTCGAAGGCGACCGCGAAGAGATTGACGTCAAGGCGATCGAGAAGAAGATCGCGAAGGGGCGCTGAGCTCGGTGCTGACGCACGCGCGAGTCCTGGCGGCCGTCGTGCTGGCCGCAAGCGCCGCCACGTGCGGGCCGCCACCGGCGCTGAAGTTGCCGTCCGGTCCCTCCACACCGTTGGCCGACACGCAGGCCGTCCGCGGAGACGCGATCGGACATTGCGCCGGGCTGCATTCGATCACCGCGGAGCTGGGCCTCTCTGGCCGGGCGGGGTCCACGAAGTTGCGCGGACACCTGCAGGCGGGATTTTCCCAGCCCGCGCACGTTCGCCTCGAAGCGGTCGCGCCGTTCGGCGCGCCGTACTTCGTCGTGGCCGGCACCGGCGACGACACGACCCTCTGGCTCCCACGCGACGCGCGCGTCCTCCGCGACACGTCCGCCGCCGAGATCATCGAGGCCCTGGCGGGGTTCTCGGCGACGCCCGACGATCTCGCCGCCTGGCTCGAAGGATGTCCCGCGGCCGCCTTTGACGGGGCGACGGGGCAATCGTTCGGCGGCGACTGGGCGCAGATCGGCGGGACAGGCCGCACAGCGTGGTTCCGCAAGACCGATCGCTGGCGGCTCGTGCAGACCGAGCACGACGGGCTTTCGGTGGAGTTCGCGGATCACGTTGGCGTCCAGCCGGGACGGATTCGCATTCGCCGCGCGGCGGCTGCCGATCGCGCCGCGCTCGACGTCGGCGTGTCGATCCGCCAGGTCGAGACCAACGTCACTCTGGGCGATCGGGCGTTCATCGTGGACGTGCCGGCGGACGCGACGCCGATCACCCTCGACGACCTCCGGCGATCTGGACCGCTGCGCGATACGAGCGGAGGCGCGCAGTAGGTCATGAAAAATCCGACGCGGGTGACCGTTCGCGCGCGCGCCAAGATCAATCTCGACCTTCGGATTCTCGGCCGTCGCGCCGACGGCTATCACGAGCTGCGCACCATCTTTCAGGCGCTGACCTGGCACGATACCGTCGCCGTCTCGCGCGTGCAGGGCCCGATCATCATCACGGGCGACGCCTCGAAGATGCCGCTCGACCGCTCGAACCTCGCGTGGCGCGCCGCCGACGCGTTGTGGCGGGCCGCCGGCTCCCGTCGCGAGCCGGCGGGCGCGCGCATCTCGATCGTGAAACGGATTCCCGTCCAGGCCGGCCTCGGCGGCGGAAGCTCGGATGCCGCCGCCACGCTGGTGGCGCTGAATCGCCTCTGGGGTTTCGGTCTTCTGCGAGCAGAGCTGGCGGCAGTAGCCAGGCCGCTTGGCGCCGACGTCGCGTTCTTCCTGACTGGGGGCACGGCGCTGGGGCTCGGGCGCGGCGACGAGATTTACCCGCTCGCCGACCTCACTCCGCATCATGTCGTCGTGGCGTGGCCCGGCCACGGCGTGTCCACCGTGGACGCTTATCGCTGGTTCACGGAATTTCACGCCCGCCGGGCGGCGGGCGCTGACGCGAACGGGCATGCCGGCGGATGGGATCCAGAGCGTCTCGAGGCCTCCGGCAACGACCTGGAAGGGCCCGTCGAGGCTCACCGTCCCGAGATCAGGAAGATTCGGCGAACTTTGGCGTCGTGCGGCGCGCGCATCGCCCAGATGTCCGGCAGCGGGTCCGCGGTGTTCGGACTGTTCGAATCGAAGGCGAAAGCGGAGCGCGCCTGTTCCGCCGTCAAGGCCGCCGGGTGGGCCGGCGTTTCGACCCGCACCCTTGCCCGGGGCCGGCTGGTCGTATAAAATCAACGTTTTGCACGGCCGCGGTTGGGCCGCTCCAGAGGGTCCGGTTTTACCCGGAGTCCGGAATCCGCAGTCCGGAGTCGGCTCTCGACTGGTTCAATGGGGCGTGGCCAAGCGGTAAGGCGCGGGACTTTGAATCCCGTATTCGAAGGTTCGAATCCTTCCGCCCCAACCACTTATGCAGCCGGAGGATGAGCAGTCCGAGGCTGACGCAACCGTCGGAGGCACGCGTGCGCCAGTCACGGGGACTCGATTGATGCCGACCGGGTTCGGCGAATTGAAGATCTTCCACGGAAGCGCGCATCCGCAACTGGCGCGCGAGATCGCCGATTACCTCGGGATCTCGGAAGGGCAGGCACGTCTCAGGCGTTTCGCCGACACGGAAGTCTCGTTCCAGATCGACGAGAACATCCGTGGCACCGACGTCTTCATCGTCCAGCCCACATGCCAGACGCCAGGAGGGTCCGTCGATCAGGCCCTCATGGAGCTGATGATCATGATCGATGCGTTCCGCCGGTCGTCGGCGGCGCGCATCACGGCCGTGATTCCGTACTACGGCTACGCAAGGCAGGACCGCAAGGACAAGCCGCGCGTGCCGATTTCAGCCAAGCTGGTGGCGAACCTGCTCGGCGCGGCGGGCACCAACCGGGTGCTGACCATGGATCTGCACAAGGCGCAGATCCAGGGGTTCTTCGACATCCCGGTCGATCACCTGTTCGCGGCGCCGGTCATCATCGAGCACCTCGCGCGGCTGGATTACCCGGACTTGACGATCGTGGCGCCTGATGCGGGAGGCGCCGAGCGGGCTCGGGCCTACGCCAAGCGCCTCGGCGCGGAACTGGCGGTCGTCGACAAGCGGCGCTCGGACGACGGCGCGGCGGAAGTGATGAACGTGATCGGCGACGTGGCGGGTCGGACCTGCATCATCCAGGACGACATCATCGACACGGCCGGCACGATTGTGAAGGCGGCCGCGGCGCTGAAGGCCGCGGGGGCGGCCCGCGTCCTCGGATGTGCGGTGCACGGTGTGCTGTCGGGGCCGGCGCTCGAACGGATTGAGAAGTCGGCGCTCGAGCAGCTAATCGTGACCAACACGATCCCGATGACGCCCGAGAAGGCACAGTGCGGCAAGATCCACGTGCTCTCGGTGGCGCGGTTGCTGGGGCAGGCGATTCGGAGCATTCACGAGGAGACGTCGGTTTCTTCGTTGTTCGTGTAGGAGGATCTGGTCGACCTGGTCTGACGAGTCCGTCGGGTCCGACGGGTCGGTCGAGTCTGACGGGTCGGTCGATCGTGCGTAGGGCGGGGCTTCAGCCCCGCCATTTTGTGCCTTGGTAGCGGGGCGATGAGCTCGGCGAGAGGGGCGAGGTAGACATCATGGCTGTGAATCTGACGGCGACGAAGCGGGAAGACAAGGGCAAGAACCAGGCGCGGCGTCATCGCGCGGCGGGCCGCCTTCCGGCGGTCGTGTACGGACCGGTGGCCGGCGGCGGCAAGGACGTCGCGGTGCCCGTGACCGTCGACCCGAAGTCGCTCTCGAAGATCCTCCACTCGGAATCGGGGCAGAACACGATCATCGGCCTCGAGTTCGAGGGCAAGACGACGCCGGTGCTCGTGAAGGATTTCCTGCTGCACCCGGTCTCGCACGCGCTGTTGCACGCGGACTTCTACCGCGTCGCGATGGACCGCAAGCTGACCGTCACCATCCCGATTCACGTCAAGGGCGAAGCCCGCGGCGTCAAGCAGCAGGGCGGCGTGCTCGACTTCGTGACGCGCGAGGTCGAGGTCGAGTGCTTGCCGGCGGACATCCCAGAGCACATCGAGATCGATGTCACCGAGCTGGTGATGAACCAGGGCATCCGCCTGCGCGACGTCGCGTCGGGCCAGAAGTGGACGCCGATCAGCGAGCCCGACACGATGCTCGTGCACGTGGTTGCCATCAAGGTGGAGGAAGCCCCGGTGGCCGATGCAGCCGCGGCGGCAGCGACGCCGACGGCTTCGGCCGAGCCTGAAGTCATCAAGAAGGGCAAGGTCGAGAAGGACGAGGCGAAGAGCTGAAGCTGGTCGTCGGACTCGGAAACCCCGGCACGAAGTACCGCGACACGCGGCACAACGTCGGTTTCCAGGTGATCGACGAGATCGCGCGCCGCGCCGGCGTCGAGTGCGATCGCGAGGCCTTCGGCGCACTGGTGGGCCGGACGTACGGCACGACGCCGATGATCCTCGCCAAGCCGCTCACGTTCATGAACCTGAGCGGCCAGGCGGTGCAGGCCCTGGCGCACTTCCACAAGGTGGAGGTCGCCGACCTGCTGGTGGTCGCCGACGACGTGAACCTCCCGCTTGGACGGCTGCGCGCGCGTCGCGGCGGATCGGCCGGCGGGCACAACGGGTTCAGGTCGGTGGCCGAGCAGCTCGGAACCGATCAGTTCCCGAGGCTGCGCGTCGGCGTCGGCGGGGGAGAACCGCGACGGGATCTGGCGGGCCACGTGCTCGGCCGGTTCGGTCCCGACGAGAGACAGGCGATTCTCGATGCGGTGAACCGCGCGGCCGATGCCGTGGAAGTGTTCGTCGGCGAGGGGATCGACGCAGTGATGAACCGGTTCAACGCTGAACCGGCGAAAGGATTGCCGGAGGACGGCTCCGGCGATGTTGAGGACAGTCAGGACTGACCTTGACTCCTTGCCTCCGGCGTCGCGATAGCGATGACCGGCGGCCGTTCAGCGGCGTCGCGGTGACGCCGCGTGGTAGTAACGTCCAGAAGGAGCCGCAATGAGCGCAGCTCGTACGTACGAACTCATCTACATCGTGACGCCCGACGCGACTGAAGAACAGATCGCGGCGATTCACGAGCAGGTCGAGCAGACCACCAAGAAGATGGGCGGTTCGCTCGTCAAGACCGACAACTGGGGCCGCCGCAAGCTGGCCTACGAAATCCAGCACCAGAAGGAAGGCGTCTACATCCTCGAGACGATCGAGGGCGGGGGCGAGCTCATGCGCGAGCTCGATCGCCGGTTGAAGGTCGTCGACCAGGTCATCCGCCAGCTGATCGTCCGCGTGGACGAGGAGCAGCGCGTCGTCGAACGCACGCGTACCCGGCGCCAGACGTTCCAGGAGCGCCGGCGCGTCGCGCGCGGGCTGCCGCCGCGGCCGGATCCGTCGGAGCGGCCGCAGAGCAACGACGATGACGGGATGGATGGACTCGAAGGGCCGGAGGTTTAGTCATGCCATTTGGAGCGAAGAAGTCGGGCGGTCGCGGACGCGGCAGCGCCGCGCGCGGCGCGGAGAAGGCGGGTCAGGGGCAGCGTCGGTCGCTCTTCCGCCGCAAGAAGGTCTGCAAGTTCTGCGCGGACAAGATCGACGACATCAACTACAAGGACGTCAAGCTGCTGTCCGGTTTCGTGCCGGAGCGCGCCAAGGTTCTGCCACGCCGCATCTCCGGCACCTGCGCGAAGCACCAGCGGAAGCTGCGCGTGGCGATCATGCGCGCCCGCGTCCTGGCATTGCTGCCGTACCTGGCTGACTGAACTGCGTAGCCGGCAGCGGGCAGCGGGTAGCGGGTAGTGATTGAGTCATTGCCGGCCGCCAGCTGTCAGCTGTCAGCTGCCCTGAGGCACAACATGGAAGTCATTCTTCGTGAGCACGTGGACAACCTCGGCAAGCGTGGCGAGGTGGTGAAGGTGGCGCCCGGCTACGCGCGCAACTTTCTGCTGCCGCGCAAGCTGGCCCTCCCCGTCACCGACGGGAACAAGAAGCTGATTGAACGCGAGCGGAAGCTTGCCGACGCCCGCGAGGCCGAAGAGCGGCAGACGGCCGAAGCGCTGGCCGCGCGGATCGCCCAGACCGAGCTGACGATCGCCCGCCGCGTCGGCGATACCGAACAGCTCTATGGTTCGGTGACGTCCGCCGACATCGCGGAGGCGCTGTCGGTCAAGGGCCTTGAGATCGATCGCCGCAAGATCCAGCTGGCCGATCCGCTGAAGGCGCTCGGCGAGACAACGATCCCGATCAAGCTGCACCGCGACGTGACCGCGCAGCTGAAGGTCGCCGTCGTCAAGCAGGACTAAGAGCGGTTGTTGGTTGCGGGTTGTTGGTTGCGGGTTGATTGTTGGTCGAAAGACCAACCCGTAATCGGCAATCCGCAATCATCAACCGTGTTAGTATCGCCGTCTCTCCCGCCATGCCAGAGACCGTTGCGCCTGCAGAGCGTGCGCTTCCGCACAACCTCGAAGCCGAGCGCTCGGTTCTTGGCGCAATTCTGATCCACAACGAAGCGTTCAACTTCGCCGTCGAGCTCGTCGGCCCGAACGATTTCTTCCGGGACGCGCACCGGCGCATCTTCGGGAAGATGATCGCCCTCGGCGAGCGCAGCGAAGCCATCGATCTCGTCACGCTCAAGGAGGCACTCGCGCAGGCGGGCGAGCTGGACGACGTCGGCGGCCCGGCGTACATCGCGTCGCTCGTGGACGGCGTCCCGCGCTCGACCAACGTCGAGTACTACGCGCGGATCGTCAAGGAGAAGTCCACGCTTCGGGCGCTGATCCACGCAAGCAACCAGATCGCGAACCGCGCCTGGGACGCCGAGGACGACCCCAACGCCATCCTGGACGACGCGGAGGCCACGATTTTTTCGATCGCGGAAGACCGCGCGCGTGTCGGCTTCGTGTCGATGCGCCAGATCGTCGACGAGAGCCTGCCGAAGATCGAGCAGCTCTTCGAGCACAAGAAGCTCATCACAGGCGTCGAGACGCCGTTCGACGACGTGAACGCGATGACGCGCGGACTCCAGCCGTCGGACCTGATCATCGTCGCGGCGCGGCCGTCGATGGGGAAGACCAGCCTCGTGCTGAACATGGCCGAGTTCGCGGGCCTCGAGCGCGGCCAGACCGTCGGGTTCTTCAGCCTGGAAATGTCGAAGGAGCAGCTGTTCATCCGCCTGCTGACGTCGGTGGCGAGGATCGACGCACACCGGCTGCAGACGGGCACCATCGGACAACGGGACTACGACCGGCTGTCACAGGCGATCAGCCGCTTGAGCGACGCCCCGATCTACATCGATGACACGCCTGGGACCGGCGTCCTCGAGATGCGCGCCAAGGCGCGCCGGCTGGCGGCGGAGCGCGGCGGATTGAGCCTGCTGATTGTCGACTACCTCCAGTTGATGACCGGGCGCGGCCGCTTCGAAAACCGCACGCTCGAGCTGGCGGCGATCTCGCGCGGGCTGAAGGGCCTCGCGAAGGAGCTGAGCGTCCCGGTCGTCGCGCTGTCGCAGTTGAGCCGTGCGCCTGAGGCGCGATCGGATCACCGGCCGCTCCTCTCCGACCTGCGCGAGTCGGGCGCCCTGGAGCAGGACGCCGACGTCGTGTTCATGATTTTCCGGCCGGAGATGTACCCGGACTGCAAGGAAGAGGAAAAGGGCATCGCCGAGCTGATCATCGCCAAGCAGCGCAACGGCCCGACCGGGACCGTGCAGCTCGCGTTCCTCCGCGAGCACACCCGATTCGAGAACCTGTCGCGCCGTCCGGAGTAGTCGTGGTCCGCTCGACGACCGCCGACATCGATCTCGAGGCCATCGGCCACAACTTCCGCGCGATCGCCGACTTCCTGGCGCGCGAACCCCTCGACAGGCCCGGGGCAGGCCCAGGCAACGGCACTCGTGGTCCCGGCATCATCGCCGTCGTCAAGGCCAACGCGTACGGGCACGGCGCGGCGCCGGTCGGTATCGCTCTCGAGCGGGCAGGCGCGACGCTGCTCGCGTGCGCGGACATCGAAGAGGCCGTCACGCTTCGGCGGGCCGGAGTGCGCGCGGAGATTCTGGTCTTCGGCGCGCTCGGCGTCAGCGACGTTTCCGGCATCTTCGACTACAAGCTGACGCCGACCGTGTCGACCCCATCAGCCGGCAAGGCGCTGCAGGAACAAGCGGAGCGCCGCAAGGTGCGGCTCAAGTACCACCTGAAGATCGACACCGGAATGAACCGGCTCGGCCTGCGCTACGACAACCTGTCGCGCACGTTGCCGGAGCTGCTCGCCAGCGAGCATCTCGAGCTCGTCGGCCTCTACACGCACTTTGCGACGGCCGACATGCCCGACCACCCGCTGATGGAGCAGCAGCGGACGCGGTTCGAGGCCGTCTACGAGGACCTCCGCGCGCGCGGCATCGAGCCGAAGGTCGTGCATGCGGCCAACAGCGCCGCGCTGCTGCGCGACTCGCGCGTCTGGTACGACCTCGTGCGCCCCGGACTGCTGCTCTACGGCGTGGTCCCGCCGCCCCTGGCGTCCACGCTGCCGCTGAGGCCGGTGCTCTCGCTGCGCAGCCGAATCGTCGCGGTGAAACACATTCGCGCCGGCGAGAGCGTCAGCTACGGCGCGCGGTTCATCGCCGAGCGCCCCACGCGCGTCGCCGTCGTCCCTGCCGGGTACGCGGACGGCATCGACCTGCGCCTCGCTGGGCGCGGCGCCGTGCTGGTTCGCGGACGTCGTGCGCCCATCGTCGGCGCTGTCGCCATGGACATGCTGATGATCGACATGACCGACATCGAGGCATATCCGGGCGACGAGGTCGTCCTGCTCGGCACGCAGGGCGGCGAGCGCATCGACGTTCGAGAGATGGCGGCCGCGATCGGCACGATCCCGTGGGAGATCCTGTGCCGACTCGGCAGCCGCATCGAACGCGTTTACACGGGCAGTTGATCGTTGCGGTGCCCGCCCAGAGTAGGGGACTGTCCCCGGTATAGTACTGGTACTGGTACAAGTACCGCGTACAGATGCCTGTACCGTACTGTACGGGGGACAGGCCTCAAGCCTAGGCTGGCAGCGCGCCGAAGCGGCGATCGCGCGACCGGAACGCCTCGACGGCTTCCTGCAGTTGTTCCGCGCCGAAGTCGGGCCACGCGAGCGCGGTGAACCAGAACTCCGCATACGCGCACTCCCACAGCAGGAAATCGCTGAGACGCTGCTCTCCGCCGGTGCGGATCAGCAGGTCGACATCCGGCGTGTCGGATGCGGCACCGCATCCGCTTGCGATCCGGCACTCGAACGACGCCGCCGACCACTGCGGCAGCGACCATGCGGCCGCCGCCGCTTGTCTCAACGCCTCTCGGCTCGAGTAGTCGATCGCCAGGCGCAGCCAGAGGCGCGAGCCGGCGGCCGTCCGGCGTTCCACCTCGGTGATCCGCGCCCGGAGCGCCATTGGAAGACGGTCGCGCCGGCCAATCACGGTCAACCGGACGCCCGCCTGCTGAAGCCGTGTAACTTCTCCGCACAGATAGCGCTCGAACAGCGTCATCAGCGCGTCGACTTCGGCGGCCGGCCGCCGCCAGTTGTCGGCGGAGAACGCGTAGAGCGTGAGGACCCGGATGCCCAGCGCCGGCGCCGCCTCGACGATGAGGCGGATTCTCGCCGCGCCGCGCTCGTGCCCAGCGACGCGTGGGCGACCCCGTCGGGTGGCCCAGCGTCCATTGCCGTCCATGACGATGGCGACGTGCATCACGCCTGCTTCGGGCGCGCGAAGACGGCGCCCCAGTCGACACGGGCCGTGGCCTGCATGAGGATGAAGAGCGTGACGATCGCGCCGATGGTGACCGTGAGCCCCGTATAGCCCTCGAAGAAGAACGCGTAGCTGAAGAGCACGAGGAAGACGAACTGCGCCACGCCCGCCTTCGCGACCGCAAAGTGCGTGCCCGCGACCAGCCGCAGGTAGCTCACGACCAGAAACACGCTGACGATCGACGAGATGAAGAACGCCGCGTGAATCGAGATGTGATCGACGAGATAGGCGAGCAGCAGGTGAAACGCGAAGAACGCGGCGGACAGAAACGCGTAGTTCATCGGATGGAGATTGCGATCGCTCAGCACGCCGAGGATCACCATCACGATCAGGAAGAACAGGAGCGACACCGGTGCGAACGCCGTGAGCCGCGCAGCCATGGGACCTGGGTTGAGCGGATTCGGCAGGTCGAGCGCGATGTGCTGGCCGGTCACCAGGTCCTTGAATTGCCAGGTCAGCTGCCAGCCATTCGGCGCGGGCTGCTTCAGCGTCGGCGACATGCTGCCGGCCGGGTAGTCGACGTTCACGAAGTCGGTGCGGAGCGCCAGCTCGAAGTCAGAGATCTCCGCGACGCCGGTGTCGGCGAAGTCGTACTCCCAGTCGTCCATGCCGCGCGACACGTAGCCGACGTCGATCGAGACGACGCTGCCGGGCGGCACGCGGACGCGCGTCACGAGGCCCCTGGTCAGGTCGTTGGCTGGAGGCGCGGACTCGCCGTTCACGCGAAAGACGAACTGGTCGTAGATGGCGTCGCTCGACGGGAACTTCAGCTCGACGCCGATCACGCGCTCGACGGGATCGGGATTCCGCGCCGTGTAGTGCCCGGAGAACCGCACGCCGTAGGTGTCGTACCAGAGGAGTCCCTTCTGGCGGTCCGTCAGCTGCAGGTCCGCCTGGACGCGGCTCTGCGAGGGCCGCACGGGCGCCACGTCGACGACGGTCCTGGTCACCTCCTTGGTGACGGTGATCCGGGTGCCCTCGGCCTGCGTGGGCACCTGCTCGGTAACCTGACGAGGCCGTTCGACCCAGACGCGTGGCGCCACCTGACGGTGGCGTCCGCCCCAGAGCTTGGACACCTCTTGGGCCAGCTTCGAATCGAACTCGCCTGTCCGCACCACAATGGACGTCCCGAGCGTGGCCCACGCTCCAGCCGCCAGCACGTAAATCACCGCAATCGCCACCAGACGCCTCGCGCTCATTCGTACCTCCGCCCTTGTATGTCGCCGATCGCGGAAAGGAAGTCCTCAGCGATTTGTGAGGGCGGCGTGAGATGTCGCTCACATCGCTCGGAATCAGGGGCCTGCGGCTAGAATCGACGGCGTGGACGTGCCGAGCGATGACTTGCCAGCCCGCGTAGGGCCCTACCCGATCGAGCGCAAGCTCGGTGAAGGCGGCATGGGCATCGTCTACGCCGCGAGGGACGAACGCCTGCAGCGGATGGTCGCGGTCAAGACGATGTCGTCCCTGGCGCGTGACGAGTCGGCGCGCCGGCGGTTCTGGCGGGAGGCGCGCGCGGCGGCGAGCGTGAACCACCCGAACATCTGCCAGATCTACGAGATCGGCGAAGACGAAGGGCAGCTCTTCATCGCGATGGAGCTGCTCGAAGGCGAGGGGCTGGCGGAGCGGCTTCGCGGTGGACCGCTGAGCCTGGCCGAAGCCGTGCCGATTGGACTTGGGATCCTGGCCGCGCTGGCGGCCCTCCATGCGCGCGGCATCATCCACCGCGACTTGAAGCCGTCGAACGTGTTCCTCACCGCCCATGGCGTGAAGCTGCTCGACTTCGGCCTGGCGAGAGGCGAGTCGGAGGAGCTCCTCAAGACCGCGACGGAGGTCACGCGCGCCGGCATGCTCGTCGGCACGCCGCGCTACATGCCGCCCGAGCAGATCGACGGCACGCCGGTCGATGCGAGGGGAGACCTCTTCGCGGCCGGCGCCCTCCTCTTCGAGATGCTCGCGGGCCGTCCGGCGTTTGCCGGGGCGTCCGCCGTCGAGATTCTGCATGCCACGCGCTACGAGCAGCCGCCCGCGCTGACGGGATCGCCGGCGATCGCCGCGGCCGATCGCGTCATCCGCCGGGCGCTGGCGAAGCGTCCGTCCGAGAGGCCCTCATCCGCCGACTCGATGGCCGAGGAGCTGCGCGCGGTGGGCGGGCTCGCCGGGCACGACACCGCGATCGTGGCGCAGGCGCTCACGCGGCTGGTCGTCCTGCCGTTTCGCGTGCTGCGTCCGGACCCGGAAGTCGACTTCCTGGCGTTCAGCCTGGCGGACGCGATATCGACGTCGCTGTCGTCCAACCGATCGCTCGTGCTGCGCTCGAGCTCGATGGCCGCGCGCTTCGCCGGCGAGGCGCCGGATCTGAAAGCGATCGCGGCCGAAGCCGACGTGGATCGCGTGGTCATGGGTACCGTGCTGCGCGCGGGCGACCAGCTGCGCGTGGTGGCGCAGCTCGTGGACGCGTCGAACGGGACGCTGCTGGCGTCGCAGACGGTGCAGTCCTCGATGGGTGACCTGTTCCGTCTGCAGGACGAGATTGCTCAGCGCGTCACCGAGGCGCTGGCCCTGCCCCTTGGCGGAGGCACGCCGTCGATGGCACCCGACAGTCCGCATGATCCACTCGCGTACGAGCTGTATCTGCGCGGCAACGAGCTCGGACGCACGTACGACGGCCTGCCGGGGGCGCGGGACCTCTACACGCGGTGTCTCGAGCTCGACTCGCGGTTTGCCCCGGCCTGGGCGCGGCTCGGTCGCTGCCATCGCGTGATCGGCAAATACATCGACGGCGCGCCCGAGAGCAACGCGCGCGCCGAAGACGCGTTCCGCCGCGCGCTGTCGATTAACCCGCGGCTGACCATCGCGCACAAGTACTACGCCAACCTCGAAGCGGAAATCGGCAAGGCCGAGGGTGCCATGGTCCGGCTGCTCGGCGAGGCGACGCGACACGGCAACGACCCGGAGCTCTTCGCGGGCCTTGTCCACGTCTGCCGCTACTGCGGACTCTACGATCAGTCGATTGCCGCGCACGCCGAGGCACGACGCCTCGATCCCAACGTCCCGACCGGCGTCGAGCAGACGCTGCTGCTCGCGGGCGAGATCGATCGGATGCTCGCCGAGAAGCCGCCGGCAATCATCGCGGGCGCCGACGATGGCATACGCGTCGTGGGGCTCGGACTGGCAGGACGCTACGAGGAAGCCCGGACGCTGCTCGAGACGATGCGCCAGCGCTCGAGGCTTCCCACCTTCGTCGTCTGGACTGACCGGCTCGCCGCGTGGCTCGATCGGCGCCTCGACATGCTGGGCATCTCGACGATTCCGGGGCTGAAGATTCGCGACGACCCGGAGGCCATTTTCCAGGAAGGCTGGATGCTGTGCGACGTCGGTGACTACGAGCAGGGCATGTTCTGCCTCGAGCTCGCCGTCTCGAAGGGATATCTTGCCGCGCCTACGCTGGCGCACAGCCCGCAGTTCGACGCGCTGCGCGGCAAGCCCCGCTTCGGTGAGGTGCTCGCGGAGGCCAGGGCCGGGCGCGAGCGGGCTCTGACGGCGTTCCGGGCGTCGGGCGGGGAGGCGCTCCTCGGTGCCGTCTCATGAGGACGCTCGCACGGCCGGGTGACAGGGCGGAATTGCGCGCACGAATCGCGAGCCTCCGTCCCGACAGCCCGCGGCAGTGGGGCCGCATGTCTGCGCCGGAGATGGTGTGTCATCTGACGGACGCGTTCCGGATGGCGATGGGCGACACGCCCGTCAGCGACGCGAGCAGCCTGTCGCAGCGCACGGTCGTGAAATTGATCGCGCTCTATCTGCCCGTGCGCTGGCCGACCGGCGTTCTCGTCACGCGGCCTGAGATCGAGCAGGGAAGTGGTGGGACCTGTCCCGGCGACTTCGGACAGGATGTCGCGGATCTCGTGGCCGCGATGGAGCGCTTTATCTCCGCCGACGGCGCGGCGGATTGGCCACCGCATCCGATCTTCGGTCCGATGACCCTGCGGGCGTGGATGCGGTGGGGGTATCTCCACGTGGACCATCACCTGCGGCAGTTCAAGGCGTAGGAAGTAGGCGGTAGACAGTAGGCGGAAGGCAGTTACATCATCGTGAGACGCTGCTTTCTTCCTGCCTGCTGCCCGCTGCCCGCTGCCGGCTGCCTACTGTCTACTAGGCGTTGTCCATCTGCGTAATCGGCGTAATCTGCGGTTAGCATTCTCTCGTGCGCTTCACGTTCGGGACCTTCGTCCTCTCGCCGGGGCATCGTGTGCTCCTCAAAGACGGACGTCCGGTGCGACTGATCCCGAAGTACTTCGATCTCCTGGTCCTGCTCGTCGCCGAGCGGCAGCGCGCGGTCACGCGGCAGGAGATCTTCGACCGCGTCTGGGCTGATGTCGTCGTCTCGGACGGCGCACTCAGCCAGGCTATTCGCACGATCCGGCGCGCGTTGAGCGACGGGCCGCAGGCGGCGCAATTCATCCGCACGGTCTCTCGCCACGGCTACCAGTTCGTCGGCGACGTCGTCGAGGCCCCGGACGCCGGTCCGTTGTTGGCGTCGAATCACGTCGACGCGGGAGCCCACTCGACAGAGGCGCCGGAAACCGATGTCGCTCGCGACGAGCTCGTGGCCGTCCTGCTCGGCGAGCATGGCAGCGCGCCCGCGACGGAGGAGGAGCGGTACGACGCCGCGCTCGCGCTGCACGAGCTGGGCACCGACGACGCGCTGCGACGATTGGCGGACCGGCCCGGCCATGCCGAGGCGCGCGCGATACTTCGTGACGCCCGATGGGATGTGCCGGGCGCCGGGGACGTGCCGCTGTTGTCCGCACAGGGCCGCGCGGCGGCGGTCGTCGATCTCGTGCGCCTGCGGCTCCGTCACGCTGGAGCCGCGGCGTCCGCCCGCTGGTTGTCGTCGACGGCGTCGAGCGCGGCGTGCGGCATCGCAGCGGGCCTGGCTGGCGGCGTCGCCCTCGGTTTTGCGCGCGGCTCGTCTCCGGACGCCGGCGCGACGATCGCGCTCGCGATCGTCGGCGGCGTCACCGGCATGGCGGGAGGCGCCGGGATTGGCGGCGGTCTGGCTGTCGCAGAGGCACTCGCGAGGTCCGCGCGCTCAACAGCGCTCGTCCTGGCCGGCGCGCTCGGCGGCTGGATAGCCGGCTGGCTCGCGCATCATGCGGCCCGCGCGGTACTGCTGAGCGTCTTCGGCCGCAACGTGTGGGGGATGGCAGGCGCGCTGGAAGGCCTCGTGCTCGGCGCGGTGCTCGGCCTCGGCTACGCGGCAGCCACGCGTACCCTCGTCGCCGGCGGCATGGCGTCGCCTCGCGGCGCGGCGCGCGTCCGCGTCGTGCTCGTGACCGCGACCGCCGCGGCCATCGCGGGACTCCTGCTCGCTCTGGCGGGACGCCGCCTGGTGGCCACGAGTCTCGACCTGGTCGCCGGCGCGTTCAGCGGGTCGGCCGTGGGGCTCGCACCGCTCGCGCGCTTCCTCGGCGAGGACAGCCTGCGGCCGATCACCCAGACGATCGTCAGCGGGTTCGAAGGGTTCATGCTCGGCGTCGGCATCGCATTCGGCCTCACCAGGCGCCCGACCCGCTCGACGCGCGAGACCTGATCGAACTGACCGACCTGCTCGACCCGTTCGACCTGACCGACCCGTGAGATGACCCGTGCGACCTGTCCTGACCTGACTTACCTGAGATAATCATCCCGTGAAAGCCAAGAACGTCTTCGTCTGCCAGGATTGCGGCGCGCAGTCGCAGAAGTGGCTGGGTCGTTGCGCGGATTGCGGCGCGTGGAACTCGCTCGTCGAAGAGCGGGTCGCCGAGCCCGCGACGGCGCCGGTCGGCAACCGCTACGGCAGCCTTGCTCCGGGCGGCGGAAACGCGCAGCTTTACGCCGACGTGCAGGTCGGCACCGCGCAGCGAATCACGACCAGCATCGGGGAACTCGATCGGGTACTGGGCGGCGGCATCGTGCCCGGCTCGATGGTGCTGCTCGGCGGCGAGCCCGGCATCGGCAAGTCGACGCTACTGCTCCAGGCGGCGGCCAACATCGCGCGCTCGATCGGTCCCGTGCTCTACAGCTCCGGCGAGGAGTCGGAGCACCAGATCAAATCCCGCGGCGAGCGCCTTGGCGTCGGCCGCGCGCCGCTTTATCTGCTCGCGGAGACGTGCCTCGAGCGCATCCTCGAGGAGCTGACGCGTCTGAAGCCTGCGCTCGTCGTCGTCGACTCGATTCAGACGATCTTCTCGATGAAGATGCAGTCGGCGCCCGGCAGCATCGGCCAGGTCCGTGAGGCTGCCACGCAGTTGCTCTTCGCCGCCAAGACCCTGAACGTCCCGACGTTCGTCGTCGGCCACGTCACCAAGGAAGGCAGCCTGGCGGGCCCGAAGGCGCTCGAACACATCGTCGACACCGTGTTGTACTTCGAAGGGGAACGGCATCACTCGCACCGCGTCGTGCGCGCGGTGAAGAACCGGTTCGGCGCGATCAGCGAGCTGGGCGTCTTCGAGATGACGGGCGAGGGCCTGCGCGCCGTGGCGAATCCGTCCGCGCTCTTCCTCGCCGAGCGTCCCGTCAACACGCCAGGTTCGGCAGTGCACTGCTCGGTCGAGGGGTCACGTCCTCTGCTCGTCGAGGTGCAGGCGCTCGTGAGTGCCAGCACCTTTGGCAACGCGCGCCGGATGGCCTCCGGCATCGAACCTGGCCGGCTCTCGCTGCTCCTCGCGGTGCTCGAGAAGCGCGCGGGGCTGAACCTGATGGGTGAGGACGTCTTCGTCAACGTCGCCGGCGGCATGCGGCTCGATGAGCCCGCTGCAGACCTCAGCGTCGCCGCGGCGATCACATCGAGCCTGCGCAACCGTCCCGTGGCCCCAGCCACGGCTGTGTTTGGCGAGATCGGACTGGCGGGAGAAGTCAGGGGAATCACGCAGGCGGCCTTGCGCGTGCGCGAAGCGGCTCAGCTGGGTTTCAGTCGCTGCATCATGCCGCGGGCCAATCTGGACCCCTCGGACCGGTCACTCGCCGAGGGCGGCTGCGAGCTCATCGCAGTGGCGACAGTACCTGAGGCATTGGACGCTCTCCTCGTATAATTCGGGAGTTTATTCCCGGCCTCCGGCGGCGGCTCTGCCGGCGGCGATTCATAACCTGGAGCGTCCTGTCATGGCCTGGTTCATCCTCGCGCGAGTTCTGTTTGTCGCGGCGGTTACCTACACGGCGGTCATCCTCAGGCCATTTCACGCGGACTGGCTCCCCAACGCGGCCTTTGGCTTCGCGCTGGCGGCCCTGCTGGTCGGGTTCGAGATTCGACTCAAGAAAACCTCGGTCACGCACATGCTCGGCGCGATGATCGGCGGCGCCATCGGCCTGGCGACGGCGAAGACGATCGGCGCCGCACTCTTCTGGGCCAACACCCTCGACGAGCGGGTGGTCTTCCTGCACGCGTTCATCCTGCTGGCGCTGACTTACATCGGCCTGCTGATGGGCGGGCGCAACGGCGAGTGGCTCGAGCCGTCGCGCGTCATCGGCCTGTTCAGGTCCACCGGACCGCAGCGGCGCTACCGCATCCTCGACACCAGCGTCATCATCGACGGCCGCATCGCCGACATCTGCGAGACCGGCTTTCTCGACGGCACCCTCGTCGTCCCGCAGTTCGTGCTCAAGGAGCTCCAGCTTGTGGCCGACTCGGGTGACTCGCTCAAGCGCAACCGCGGCCGGCGCGGACTCGACATCCTGCAGAAGATCCAGAAGATGGTCGGCCTCGACGTCATGATTTCCGACATCGACTTCCCCGAGGTGCGCGAAGTCGACCTGAAGCTGATCGAGCTGGCCAGAACGCTGCAGGGCAAGATCGTCACGAACGACTTCAACCTCAACAAGGTGGCGCAGCTGCGCGGCGTCGCCGTCCTGAACATCAACGAGCTCGCGAACTCGCTGAAGCCGGTCGTGCTGCCCGGCGAGATCATGAAGGTGTTCATCCTCAAGGAAGGCAAGGAATACAACCAAGGCGTCGCGTATCTCGACGACGGGACGATGGTGGTCGTCGACAACGCCCGGAAGCTGATCGGCCGGACGATTGATGTCGTCGTCACCAGCGTGCTGCAGACGACGGCGGGGAAGATGATCTTCGGGCGCTTCGTGGATTCGAGTCTCGGGGGCCCGCAGGGATCGCCTGAACGCGAAGAGCCGCGTGAGCGCCGCGCACGCGTGGCGCCGCAGCCGCAGGCGCAGGGTCCGACCGGGCAGCCGCTGCGCGAGGCCTCTCGCGATCAAGCGCCGGCCCAGCCGACGGTCTCGGCTGCCGCACCTGCCGACGACGCCGCCCCGCGTGCCGCCAACGGCGGGCGCGCCCCCCAGGTGTGACGCGGGCCGAGGTTCATGGCTCCATGTGCGCATGGGTCCATGAGGACGGTGCGCCGCGAGGAGCCAGCGCCAGGTGAAGCCGCTCTCGTTTCACTGGTGGCGGACGGTGCTCTACCTGATCCCGTCAATCGCCGTGTACACGATTGTCCTGGGCACGGCATCGCTCATGGGCAGCCTCGTCGAGCGTCGCGGCCGATTCGCGCACGGCTGCGCGCGCACGTGGTCGTGGCTGATTCTCGCGACGACCGGCGTGAGCGTGGACGTTCGCGGCCTGGAGCGCCTGAACCCGGCGCGGACGTACATTTTCGTGTCGAACCACCAGAGTATTTATGACATCCCGGTGATCTTCGCGAACCTGCCGTACGAGCTGCGGATCATCGCGAAGGAATCGCTCGGGTCGTTTCCGTTCCTCGGTTGGCACCTGCGCCGGTCAGGTCACCTCCTGGTCGATCGCAAACGTCCGGATCGAGCGGGCATTCTCGGTCGCTGGCGCGCGCTGGTGAAGGACGGCCTGTCGCTCATCATCTTCCCGGAAGGGACGCGGAGCGCGGACGGGCGGCTTGGGCCGTTCAAGGCCGGCAGCTTCCTGCTGGCGATCGAGGCGAAGTTGCCGATTGTGCCCGTCTCTGTGGACGGCACGCGCCTGGTGATGCACAAGGGCGAACTGACGACGAGGCCTGGCGCGGTGCGGTTGACGCTGCATCCGCCGGTCGAGACAGAGGCGCTCGACGTCTCGGCGGCGCGCGACCTGGCCGAACAGGTGCGCGGCGTCGTCGCCGGGAGCGTCTCGGGGAATTGATTCGCCAGGCACGGCGAATGTGATAGAAACCGCCGCAGACCCCTACTGCCGGCACTCGCAGCGGCCGAAACAGCCAGAAATACCTGCACGATTCGGTCGTCGGTGCGGAGGAGCGCGCAATGAACATGGGACAGTCACTGGTCATCAAGGGAGATCTGAGCGGCGGCGAGGATCTCACGCTGGACGGGCGCGTCGAAGGCAAGGTCAACCTGCCGGATCACGTGCTCACCGTTGGTCCCAACGCGAAGATTGACGGAGAGATCGCGGCCAAGGTCGTCATCATTCTCGGGAGCGTGAAGGGCAACGTCAGCGCGAAGGAGAAGTTCGAGCTGCGCGCCGGCGGGACCGTCGAAGGCGAGCTGTTGGCGCCAAAGGTCGCGATGGCCGAAGGCTCGACCTTCAACGGCAAGATCGAGATGCCGAAGAAGGGCGACAAGGCCTGAGCGTGCGCGTGGCCGTGGCGCCCGCGCTCGCGGGCGTCGTGCGGCTCGGCATCGTCGCGTGTGGTGGCGCTTCGAACGCGCGCCACGACACGCGTCTGGATGCGCCGCTCGCGCAGGCGGAAGAGGCCGCCAGGCGCGCGCCGCCCGACGAACGTCAGGCGGTCCGCACGATGTACCGTCGTCTCGGCATCGATCCCACCAAGACCCGTCCCTCGTCAGAAGCGTTGCTGCGGCGCGTGAAGAAGGGCGACCACCTGCCGCGGATCAACACGCTCGTGGACATCTGCAACTGGTGTTCCCTGGAGTTGCAGCTCCCGTACGGCCTTTACGATCTTTCCAGAATCGAGCCGCCGATCGAGCTGCGCCTCGGCACAGACGGCGAACAGTACGAGGGCATCCGAAAAGACGCGGTGCACATCGGCGGCCGCCCGACGCTGGCGGATCAGCGCGGGCCGTTCGGCAACCCGACCTCAGACTCCGCGCGGACGATGGTGACCGAGGCGACCAGTGAGGTGCTGTGCGTGGTCTTCGCGCCGGCCGACCTTGCGGCTCCGGAGCTGCACCGGGTGCTCGACCTCACGGCCGGGCGGTTTCAGGCGTTTACCGGCGCCGGTGAGCGCGGGCGCGACGTCATATAATTTCCCCGCGATCATGCGGGTGGCAGCCATTGTGGCCGCCGGTGGCCAGGGCACGCGCCTGGGCACCGCCGTGCCGAAGCAGTTCCTCGAGCTGGGCGGGCGCGCGATCCTCGATCGCAGCGTCGAGGCACTGTTGCAGTGCCCGGCGATCGCCGAAGTCGTCGTCGCGCTGCCCTCGGCAGACGCCGCGGCGCCGCCCGACTATCTGCAGCGCGCCGCTCCCCGCGTGCGAACGGTCGAAGGCGGCGCCCGGCGACAGGATTCCGTCGCGAATGCGTTCGCCGCCATCTCCGCTGACGTGGATGTCGTCGTCATCCACGACGCGGCGCGCCCGTTCGTCGACCGTGCGACGATCGAGCGGACGATTGAGGCCGCACTGGAGGCGGGCGCCGCGATTGCCGCCCTTCAGGCAAGGGACACCGTGAAGCTGGCGGACACCACGGAGACGGGATGGGTCGGCGGAGAGTTCGGCCAGCCGATGCTTGCGGTGCAGCCGAAGCGCGTGCCCGCGGTGAAGAGGACGCTCGACCGCGAGACGATTTTCCTCGCGCAGACGCCGCAGGCCTTCCGTCGCGACGTGCTCGCTCGCGCCATCGCGCACGGCCAGCAGGGCGCTGGTGCAACCGACGAGGCGTCGCTTGCCGAGCAGCTTGGCCAGACGGTCCTGCTCGTGCCAGGCGATCCGCGCAACCTCAAGATCACGACCGCGGCCGATCTCGCGTTCGCGCGCGGTTTGCTCATCGAGCGGGGCGAGGTGAGTTGAATGTTTCGCGTCGGGGTCGGCTACGACTCGCACCGCACGATTGACGGCCGTCCGCTCATCCTCGGCGGCGAGCGCATTCCGTCCAGCGTGGGGTTGAAGGGCCACTCGGACGGCGACGCGCTGTGCCATGCGATCACCGACGCGGTGCTCGGGGCGGCCTCGGTTGGCGACATCGGACGCCATTTTCCCGACACGGATCCCCAGTACGCCGGCGCCGACAGCCTGGAGCTCCTCAAGCGAGCGGTCGCGATCGTGCGCGAGAAGGGCTACGGCGTCCAGAATGTCGACGCGGTGATCGTCACGGAGGTGCCGAAAATCGCGCCGCACGTGGACCGGATCCGCGCGACACTCGCCGGCGCGCTCGGCGTCGGCGTCGACGCGGTGAGCGTCAAGGGGAAGACCAACGAAGGCATGGGCGAGGCGGGCCGCGGCGAAGGAATGTTCGTTCACGCCGTCGCGCTTTTGAGGGCGCTCTGACGTGCGCCTGAGATTTGCGCCGAGTCCGACCGGACTGCTCCACGTCGGCAACGCCCGCACGGCGTTGTTCAACTGGCTGCTCGCCCGGGGACAGGGCGGACGGTTTGTCCTGCGCATCGAGGACACCGACCGCGAGCGCTCGACGGCTGAATCGGAGCGATCGATCCTGGACGACTTGCGCTGGCTGGGCCTCGACTGGGACGAGGGGCCCGACAGGGAAGGCGGCCACGGTCCGTATCGCCAGTCGGAGCGCATGGCCATTTACCGGGCGCACGCCGACCGATTGCTCAGCGACGGTCGCGCCTACCACTGCTTCTGCAGCCAGGAACAGCTCGAGGTCGATCGACAGGCCGCGCTCGCCGCCGGGCAGCCGCCGCGCTACGTGGGGCGGTGCCGCGCGATCGATCCGGCGACGACGCACGCGCGCCTGAAGGCGGGGGAGAGCGCGGTCATCCGCTTCCGCGTCCCTGATCATCGTGACGTCACCTTCGACGACGCCGTGCGGGGTATGGTGACGATCTCGACCGACGTCATCGGCGACCCGGTGCTGCTGCGCTCTGACGGCATGCCCGCGTACAACTTCGCGGTCGTCATCGACGACGCGCTGATGGGAATCACGGACGTGATTCGTGGTGAGGACCACATTTCGAACACCCCGCGCCAGCTGCTGCTGTACGAGGCGTTCGGCTGGACCGCACCGCGCTTCGCGCATCTGTCACTCGTGCTTGGCCCCGATCACGCGCCGCTCTCGAAGCGTCACGGCGCCACGTCCGTCGCGGAATTTCGTGCGCGTGGCTATCTTCCCGAGGCGCTCGTCAACTACCTCGCGCTCATCGGGTGGTCGCCCGGCGGCGGCGAGGAGCTGGTGCCGCTGGACGAGATGGCCCGGCGCTTCTCGCTGGCAGGGGTCAGTCACAGCGCGGGCGTCTTCGACGTCGAGAAGCTGGCGTGGGTCAACCGTCACTACCTGAAGCTCGCCTCACCGGAGCGTCTCGCCGACCTCGTCGTCGGGTACCTCCGCCAGGACGGGATGGCGACAGCGCCGACGGCCGCCGCGCGCGCGTGGCTGGCCGGCGTGATGCCGATGGTGAGCGGCGCGGTCGATCGCCTCGACCAGGCGCCATCGCGTCTGCACCTGATCTTCGCCGCCGACGTCGCGGCCTCGCTCGATCGCGACGAGGTCCGCGCGGAATTCGCGCCCGAGGGGGCACGCGCCGTGGTGCGCGCGCTCGCGGAGGAACTTGCGGCGTCGCCACGGCTGATCGATCGCGAGCAGTTCCGCGCGGCCGCTGGACGTGTCAAGGATCGCACCGGCCAGAAGGGCCGTGCGCTGTTTCACCCGATCCGCGTGGCGCTGACCGGCGAGGCGGACGGCCCTGAGCTGGACCTGCTCGCGCCAGCGATCGATCGCGGCGCCGAGCTGCCGCCGGATTCCGGCCTGCGCGCGATCGTCGGTTGCCGCGAGCGTGCGGCAGCGTTTGCCGCGGCGCTGGGTGGTACGTAGGGCGGGGCTTCAGCCCCGCCGAGCACACGGATGTTGATCTACGGAATCAACCCAGTCACCGAGGCGCTTCGCGCCGGACGTGTCACGCGTCTTCGCGTGGCAGATCGCTCCGATGCGCGCCTCAAGGCGTTGCTCTCGGACGCTGGCCGCCATCATGTCGAGGTGTCGCACGTCGATGCCGCGACGCTGGACCGTCTCAGCCGGAACGGCGTGCACCAGGGGGTCGTCGCGGACGTCGAGGTCCCGCGCATCGAGACGCTCGACGAGCTCGTCGCGTCCGCGTCAGGGCCGCCGCTTCTCGTCGTACTGGACGGCGTGGAGGATCCCCACAACGTCGGGGCGATCGTTCGCACCGTGGATGCCGCGGGGGCTCACGGCGTGGTGCGTCAGACGCGCCGGGCGGCGTCGCTCGACGGCGCGGCTGCGAAGGCGTCCGCTGGTGCCCTGTCGCACGTGCCTGTCGTGGACGTCGTGAACATCTCGCGTGCGCTCACGGAGCTCAAGGAACTTGGCGTCTGGACGATTGGCCTGGCCGGGGATGCGACCGAGTCGTACGAGTCCGTGGACTGGACGCAGCCGAGCGCGATCGTTCTCGGCGCTGAGGGCGGCGGCCTCCGGCGTCTCGTCCGCGAGACCTGCGACGTCGTCGTGGCGATTCCGCTGGCGGGGCGCGTCGAAAGCCTGAACGTCTCGGTGGCGGCTGGCGTGGTGTTGTTCGAGGCGGCGCGCCAGCGGCGACTCGCGAGCCTCTAGTTCAGCCCCGTCGCGGAAGGCGGAGCAACTCGTAGACGGCCCTCAGCGGGCTCGTGAGCTTCCAGCTCATGGACGCACGAAGGTCGCCAATCTCGCGTTGCTGGCTGCTCGACGTTCAGCACGTACAC
>JBKPSY010000195.1:0-9123 GCA_046735235.1 Acidobacteriota bacterium
CGGCGACGCGAACACCCACGCGGCCTGAGCCGTTCTCAGCGTCGGACCGGTCAGCGTCGTGCCGGTGACCAGCAGGATCGCCGCGACGGCCGCGGCCTGCCAGGCGCTGCGGCGCAGGCGTGCGCCGGAGATGACGGCGTCTGGCGGCAGCAGATCGAGCCGTGCCGCGGTGTCCGCGAGCAACGCGGCTCGAATCGCGGGGCTGGCGTCCGTGTGGCCGTCGACGATTCCGGCAGCCGTGACGAGACGATCCTCGAGCGCAGGAATCCGCTCCTCCGCGAGTCGCGCCAGCACGACGCCCCGCGGGGCCAGCGGCCGGCGCCCCCATGCGACTGCGCAGACGACCGCGGTGAGTGCCGCAACGGCGGCGACAAGCCAGGCCTCGCGCGCGAGGGACGCCCGCGCGGTAATTAGCCAGGCGGCAATCGCGACGGCCCAGATCGCGCCGAGGATCAGCCCGACGCGCGCGCCATATCGAAGCCACGCGAGCCGCCGCCAGCGCGCCGCGACCCCGTCGAGAAACGCACGAATTCGAAGTTCAGTGCCTGGCATCTCAGTCTCGTGCGCCGGTCATGCGCGTCGTCCAATCAGCGACTCGGCCACCAGCGTCGCGGCGACCAGCAGCAACCCGTACCGCCAGAGCCCGTGCGACGACTCGTCGCGACGCGCGGTGACACCCGGTTCGCGCTCGCTCCCGGCATCCGCGCGCGGCACGCGAGCCAGGAACTCAGCGGCAGTGAGGCGCGCCGGATCGAACTCCCGGAGATCGGCGTTCACCGCCACACGCGCTTCCGGACGTCCCCCCGTCGCCGGCAACGTCACGACGCCGGGCCGGTCGGCGCCCTCCAGCGACGTCTGTCCTGCAAGGAGGCTCTGCGGAGGGTGCGATGCGCCGCCGATCCAGGCGACGAGCTCGCCCATCAGCGGCACGAACGACGGCTGCAGTGCCAGGTCGTTCCAACGGTTCGCCAGGTCCGATGCGAGCACCGCGACGCGTCCCTTGCCGTACGCGCCCGCCACCAGCGCCGGCTCGCCCGAGTCGAAGCGCGCCAACACCTCGCTCTTGTCCGTCCCGCGGAGCTCCGCGGCGCGGGTAAACCTCGCGTCCGCGAGCGCGCCGGGCCGCTCGGCAAAGAGCGCCAGGGCCGGGTGGCGCGTGTCGGACGCCACGAGCGACGCCGCTCCAGCCCCGGCCGCTCGAGGCCGGATGCGGGGCATCTCGTCGCCGAACCCCGCCGAGATGAGCTCGGGCGTCACGCCGGGGCCGGCCGCCAGCAGCAAGCCGCCGCCGCTGCGCACGTAGTCGGCGAGGCGCTCGACGCCGCGACGGTCGAGACCGGACGTGCCTACGAGGACGACCGCGCCGGTGCCCGCCGCGAGCCCCTCGTGCTGCACGCGATCGCCGGTGCGCATGACGACGTTCACGGCGCGGGCGCCGTCGAGGGCCTGGAGCGCGCGCTGCACGTAGAGGCCGTCGCGGTCGGCGCTCGGCGACGTGATGACCACGACCGTCGCACGCGAAGGCTCGCCCTCCACGAGCCACCGTTCGTCATCGGACCGCAATCCGTTCGGATCGTCCACCAGCGCGCGAACAGCCGCCCCGGCTGGAACGGCGAACGCGGCCGACGCCTGCCCGGCGCCCGACGGATCGATCGCGGCCGTCGCCGAGGCTTTCACCTCGCCGTTGATCTCGAACCGGACCGGGACCTGGCGGGTGGCGGAACCGGCGCGCACCCGCGCGCTCATCTTCCCGTTCGCGTCGCGCTCGAGGGCCACCACCGCGACGTCCGGCGGAAGCGCCCCGACGTCAGCGACGTCCACCGTCACATCCGGACGCAGGGCTACGTCGGGCCCGTCGGTCCAGCCGACGGTCTGCAGATCTGTCACGACGACGACGTGCCCGCCGGGGCGGGCGACCAGCTCGGCAGCCTTCGCCAGACCCGTGCGGTAGGACGTCGAGCCGAAGCCTGGCGCAAGATGCGCGACCGCGGCGCGCGCGGCGCCATGGTCGCGCGTCGGCGCGACGAGGACGTCGGCCGCGCTCGAGAACTGTACCAGCGCGACGGCCTGGGATGCCGGCACCCGATCGATGGCCGCGGCGGCCAGCTCGCGGAGTCGCGCGGCGCGCGCCGGATCGCTGAGGCTTCCGGAGACATCGGCGACAACCACGGTGACCGGCGGATCGAGCGGCGACGCGCCACGCAGATACGGCCGCGCGAACGCCACCGCCAGCAGGATCAGCGCGGCGGCTCTCAACGCAAACAGGAGGATGTCGCGCAGGCGACGGCGCCGCGCCTGTTCGACGCGGGAGTGCTGCAACAGCTGGACGGCGCTGAAGGGCTGCACCGGATCGGCGCGCTGCCTCAACAGGTGCAGCGCGATCGGAATCGCCACGGCCAGCGAGCCGAGCAGGAAGAGCGGGGCGAGCAATCCGAGGCCAGCCATCCGGGTCAGGCCTTTCGAGCGCGCGCAGACAAATACGTGAGCAGCAGCTGATCGAGCGGCTTGCTCGTGTCGGCCATCTGATACTCGATGCCGGCACCGCCAAGCTCCTGGCGATAACGGGCGACAAGCGCCTGCATCGTGTCCAGGTAGCCCCTCCGGATGTCGCCGGGGTTGGCGACGACCTCCGCATCCGTTTCAAGGTCACGGAATCGCACCGGGCGATCGAACGGGAAGGTCAGCTCGTCGGCGTCGAGGAGGTGGAAGACGAGCACGTCCGACCCCCGAACCCGGAGGCTTCTCAGGCCGCGGACGACGGTGGACGGATCATCGAGCAGATCGGAAATCATCACGACCAGGCCGCGAGCGCGCATCGCGTCGGCGACGCGAGAGAGGGGCCGGGACGAGTCGGTGCGCTCGGCCGCTGTGGCAGATTCGAGCGCATGCAGGAGCGCGCTCAAATGGCCCGTGCGCGTGCTGGGGGCGACCATGGCGCGAATGTCGTGATCGAACGTCACAAGGCCGGCGGCGTCGCGCTGCTTCTGCATCAGGTAGGCGAGCGATGCGGCAAGCGTGCAGCCGTACTGTAGCTTGGTCATGCTGCCGGAGCCGTAGCTCATCGACCCGCTGACATCGAGCAGCAGATACCCTTTCAGATTCGTGTCTTCCTCGTGCATGCGCACGACGAAGCGGTCGCTTCGCGCGAAGACCTTCCAGTCGATCGTGGCCAGGTCGTCCCCTGGCAGGTATTGCCGGTACTCGGCGAACTCCGCGGAGAAGCCCTTGAGCGGGCTGCGATGCAGCCCCGAGAGAAAGCCCTCCACGATGGTCCGGGCACGCAGCTCGAGGCTCCCGAGCCGCGCGATGACGGCCGGGTCGAGAAAGCGCAGCTCTCCGGGGCGGCTGACACGCATCGGGGATCAGGCGTCGAGGCCGCTGCGCGGCGCCGGCACCGCCTCGAGCAGGCGCGTCACGATCGCGTCGGCGTCGACGCGTTCGGACTCGGCGTAGAAGTTGGTGATGACGCGATGGCGCAGGATCGGAGGCGCCAGCGCGCGAATGTCGGCGACGGACACGTGGTAGCGGCCGTGCAGCAGGGCACGGGCCTTGCCGCCGAGGATGAGGGCCTGCGAGGCGCGGAGGCCAGCGCCCCAGCGAACCCACGAGTCGATGAAGTCCAGCGTGCCCGCGCGACCCGGTCGGCCGGGGCGGGTCGCGCTGACGAGCCGTACCGCATACCGGGCGACGTCGTCGGCGACCGCGACCTGGCGCACCAGATTCTGAATCTCGAGGATCTCTTCGCCGTCCAGCGTACGCGCCGGCGCCGGCGTCGTCGTGGACGTCGTTTGCGTGACGACCTTCACCTCGTCGTCTTCGTCGAGGTACGTCATCACGATGTTGAACATGAAGCGGTCGAGCTGCGCTTCCGGCAACGGATACGTGCCTTCGAGCTCGATCGGGTTCTGCGTCGCGAGCACGAAGAAGGGACGGTCGAGCGCGTACGTGCGGCCGGCGGCGGTGACGTGATATTCCTGCATCGCTTCGAGCAGCGCCGCCTGCGTCTTCGGCGGCGTGCGGTTGATCTCGTCGGCCAGGATGATCTGCGCGAAGATGGGCCCTTTGACGAAGCGGAGCGCTCGAAGACCGCTGGCCTCGTCCAGGATCTCGGTGCCGGTGATGTCGGCGGGCATCAGATCCGGCGTGAACTGAATCCGCTTGAACGACAGATCGAGGATCTCGGCGAGCGTCTTGATCAGCAGCGTCTTGGCCAGGCCCGGGACGCCGGTGATCAGACAGTGCCCGCCGGTGAGGAGCGCGATCAGCACCTGCTCGACGGCGGCGTCCTGACCGACGATCACCTTGCCGAGCTCCGCCATGATCCGCGCGCGGGCGCCCGCGACCCGCTCCGCGATTCCGTTTGCGACGGCTTCCCCGCCTGACGACATACGATCTCCCCGCCTTCGCGCTCCGCGCTTCGGCGCGGCAAGCTGAAAGTGCCTACGGTCTACTGCCTACTGCCTACTCTCAATGCGTGAGCACATACACGATTTCATTGATGGCCATCCGATACGACATGCGCGTGTATTTCAGATAGCCGGGATACTCCTCGGCATTCGACCACTCCCACCCGTCGCCCATGTCGGTGTTCCAGTTGATCAGCACCATGGGCCGCCCGCGGTCGTCGTAGATCGTGCGCAGGTGCTGCACGAAGCCGCCCTTCTCCCAGGTGCGGCCGTTCAGGAAGGATCCGAGCCCGGGAATCTGCGGGAACCCGTCGAGCTTGTAGAAGCACGAAAAGATCGGATGCGTCCGCTCCACTTCGACGATCGGGCGGTCCGGAAAGACGCGCTTCAACTGCGCCGCCAGGTTCTCCCATTCGAACGGGCCATGAAAGTCGTCGAAGGTCGCGGTGCCGCCGCGCAGCAGGAACTCGCGCATCATCGCGACGTTCGCCTCGGTGAACTCGAGGTTCCCGGGCTCCACGAAGTAGATCCACGGGTGCTTCCAGATCTCCGGATCCTCTAGCGCCATCACCACCGGTTCGCCGACCTCGAGCGAGGTTGCGGTGCGCACGCGCCGGGTCAGGTTCTGGTCGGCCGCCGGCCCGTCGGTGGACCAGGGCTCGCCCCAGTACTGCATGCGGAACCGCCGGCCGGCCGTGGAGTTCGCGTGATACTCGACGCGCACGAACCGCCACTGCAGCCCGGCGAGCCTCGGCTCCGCCACGGCCTTCACGCCCCCAACGACGAAGGCCGTCTCTGGCGCCTGCCCGCGGGCTCGCGCGACGACCAGCGCGACGGCGGTGACCGCCACGAGGAACGCTATCAGCGGACGCCAGCGTCGCATCACCGGCTCCCGTCCACGATTTCGAGCAGGAGGTCCTGCGCCCGCGCGTAGGTCGGCGCGTCCTCGAGCGCCGCCATCACCTGCCGCTTCGCAAGTGTCGACTCGCCCACCGACAGATAGCTCTCCGCGAGATCGCAGTGCGCCGCGGCGCGGTCGGATGGCCCGGCCGCCAACGCCGCCCGGAACCATCGCGTCGCATTCCTGCCGTCGCGCGCATCCAGCGCCTGGCGGCCCAGCACGGCCGACGCCGTCGCGTCGAACGGATCGAGCTCGGCGACCCTCGTCCACGCGGCCAGGGACTTCGCCCGGTCGCCGGAGGCGTCGAGCAGGTGCGCCAGTTGCCGCGCCGCTTCGACGTTCGCGCCGTCGTGCGCGACGATGCCTTCCAGGGCGTCGACGGCCTGGGCGGTGTCGCCGCGGGCAAGCGCCAGCTTCACGATGCGCTCGCGCGGCCCTGCCTCGCCGCTGGCGACGGGCAGAATCACCGCCGCGCGAGACCAGGCCGCATACGCGCCGGCCGCATCGCCAGAGGCCGCGCGCGCGTCGCCGAGGCGGAGCTGGAGGTCGAAGTAGTTCTGATACTCACGCCCAAGCGTCTCGAGCTCGGCGAGGGCCATCTTCGGCGCCAGCACCACATCGTCAGGCGCGGTCCTCGCGGCGATGATCGGATCGAAGCGCCCGTGCAGCCACGCGAGGAAGCCCGGCTCGACCGTCGTCAGAGTGCCGCCCATCGTCCGCTGCATGGCGGCGTCGGTATCGGTGCCATCGGCGAACGCGCGGACGAGCGCCTCGAGGCTCGGCTGCCCGCGCAGCCCGACAAGGTATTCCACGAGGAGCGATGCCTCGTAGTACGCGGTCGACACCGTGGCCGGATCCATGAAGCCGCGGTTCAGCGTCGCCAGCGGTATGACGGCATCTCGCGAAACAAGGTCCGCGAAATCGAGCTCGGCGTTCCGGCCCCAGTCCGGGCGTGCCAGCTGCTCTTCGTAGACCGAGATGCCCTCGGTCAACCAGCGCGGAATGCGGTTGGCCGACAGCTGCAGCGTGACCACATGCGCGAGCTCGTGCCAGAGCGCCGCCTGCCAAGCAAACGTCCCGGGTGGACGCGCACGCGGGGAGTCGAGCGTCACGACCCGCCCGAAGCAGGCGCCCAGGGCGCCGATCATCCCGGGGAGCCCCACGTTGCGCACGGCGAAGTCGTCGTGGCGCGGAAAAATCTCGATCAGGATCGGGCCGCGCACCGTCGTGTGGTACTTCGCGGCAAGGGTCGTCAGGGCCTGATCAGCCATCGGCATGGCATGCTCGCCAATCACCGGCGCCTCGTCCGGATGGAGCCGCAGCGTGACGAGCTCGGATTGCGAGGTCTGGAAGGACTCGAGGTTGTCGAGGAGGCCCAGCAGGTTGTACGAGACCACGTCGTATGGATCCGCCTTGAAGACCCGATCGAGCAACGCCCTCGCGGACGCCTCGTCACCGGTGCGCAGCAGATCGGTGCCGAGATCAGCGGCAGCTCGCACGTTGCCGGGCTCGATGGCGAGCGCCTTCCGATTCAGCGTCACGGCGCCGTCGAAGCGGTAATGGCGCGCGGCCTGCGCGGCGACGACGCGATACACGTCGCCGAAGTGCGGGTTGATCGCCAGCACCTGGGCCACGGCGGCGTCGAAATCGGCGGTGCGATCGTCGAGATACGCCAGCGCCGCCTGCAGCGAGAGCGCCTCGAGGCTGGACGGGTTCACCGCCAGCGCGCTCTTCACGGCACCAGCGGCTTCGTCGCGGTGGTCTTCGTCGAGCGCCAGGTCGGCGAGCGCCAGATGCGCAGGCAGGTAGTTGGGGTTGACCGTCAGTGCCCGTGCGATCAGGTCGCGTGCGGCCTGGCCGTTGTCCTGTGCCAGCGCGCGGGCGAGGCCCACCAGCGCGCCGGGGTTGCGGCGTTCGCCCACGAGCGCCGCGCGATACGACTTCACGGCATCGGGCAGGTTCTGCTTCTCGAGGAACAGATCGCCCCACGCCGTCTGCAGCTCGGGGTTGTCGCCGGCCAGCGCCGTCGCGTCGCGGAAGAGCGAGTTCGCCTGCTCGTACCGGCCCAGCAGCTGTGCCGCCCTGGCCGCGCGGCCGATGACCTCGCCCATGTCGCCGCGCCCACCCGAGACGATCACGGGCTCGAGATATCGCCGGCCGTCGGCGGTATGGCCGAGGGTCAGGTGCAGCCGCCCCAGCTCGAAGGCGGCCTCGCTGCCCGGATGCTTCGCGGCCGCGGCTTCGAACGCGGTCAGGGCCGACGCGTAATCGCCCGTGGCTTCGGCCGCGCGGCCGCGCAACAGCAAGACGTCAGGATCGTTCGGCAGTGTGGCCGCCGCAGCCAGCGCGTCCCGATAGCGTCCTTCGCGATAGGCGCGCAAGGCTTCGTAACGTGCGCGTGCCGGCGACGCCCGCTCGTCCTCGGATGGCGTGACGCGAAGCTGGGCCTTGACGACGGGGACAGCGCACAGCCCTAACGCCGCCGCGCTCGCGATAGCAGCAGACGACGAGATGAGAGTGCGGAGAATTCCGGCGCGTTTCCGCATGCAACTGTGTCTCGGGCGGAAACCCGGCACTGTGTCGGCAGTCCCATGGTGCCGAGGACGGCGAGCGCAGGCCTGTGAGGAACCGAACGAGGCCAGTATAACAGTGGCCTTGGGAGTAAGACGGCGCAGGACGCGCCATGGTCGAGCGTGATTCCTCGTCGGCCGAGCTCTTGCCTATCGGCGGCCGAGCGCGCGGTCTTCGACCGCCATCCTCCGCCGCAGGATCCAGACGAAGAGCAGCACCGACGCCAGGCCCGTGACGGGCGCTGAGAGGGCGAGGGCCACCGCCGCCAGCTCGAGGATCACCGCGACGTAGTTGGGATGATTCACGAACCGGTAGGGACCAGCCGTGACCAGCGGTGCGTCCTTCGGCACCAGCACCTTGAACGTCCAGCGGTCGCGGAGCGTGGCCATGACCCAGAACTTCAGCAGCTTCGCGCCCCCGAGCAGGACGAGCCCCGCCAGCAGCGCGTCGCGATTCAGGGCGTGGGTCGCGCCTTCGAGGCCCATCGCGATGAACGCGCCCGGGTAGGCCAGACGCATCAGCCGGTATGGATCGTCGGGCGGCTCGACGGCGCCGCGGGCCCGCAACGCGCGCTCGTTGAAGTACGACAACTGCAGCTCGACCAGCATCAGCAGCAGCACGCCAACGACGACGATCAGGCTGGCAGTGGGACCGGGAATCACTCAGGAAGTCGGCCGCTCGGGAGCGGGTTGGAACGCGTAGAAGTCCTGGAGGAAGCGTCCGGTGTAGTCGTCGAGCAGCTGATCCACACGCTTCGGATCCTCCGACTGCACGATGAGTCCGGCGTGGTGATCCTTGCTCACGCGGAAGACGATTTCCGGATCCGTGTAGTTCGACGTGTCTGGCGCCGGTTGTCGCGAAAGCGTCAGCGCAAGCCCGGCGCACGACCCGCGCGTGGCCGGCAGGTGATACGGCTGATCCTCGCCCGCGATTTCGATCTTCGCCCACTCGCGCCACAGGTTGATGCCGGTGGCGGCCTCGACGACGTTGACGATGTAAGCGCCGCCGACGCGGGCGGAGGTCTCGAGAAAATACCAGCGCCCGTCCTCCGCGCTGCGGATGAACTCGCTGTGCGACACGCCACGGACCATGCCGAGCGTCGTCAGCACTTCCCGGTTGAGCGCCGCGAGCGGCTTCCAGGCCGACGCGCCCTTCGGCACCGTGCGCGTCGTGAAGATGCCGCCCTTGTGCGCCACCGTGAACGGCGGCTGCCCGTATTGATGCGCCGCGTGGAACACCGGCTCG
>JBKPSY010000196.1:0-10939 GCA_046735235.1 Acidobacteriota bacterium
GTCTATACCTGGGTGGACTCGGGCCTGGGTCACGGCGTCGTCGGCGGCAGCGTGAAGGTCCAGAAAGCGCAGGTCGAGGAGCTGGGCGCGCTCGCGCTGCGCGTCCTTCGCGGAGAGTCGGCCGACAGCATCCCGATCATCACCCGCGACCTGAACGTCGAGCAGATCGACTGGCGACAACTGAGGCGCTGGGGCATCAGTGAAGCTCTCGTGCCCGACGGCATCGAGGTACGATTCCGCGAGCCCACGGTGTGGGATCGGTACCAGGACTACATCATGGTCGTCGCGTTCGTCGTGGTCGGCGAGACCGCCCTGGTGGTGACATTGCTGGTTCAGCGCCGCCGCCGCCGGCACGCCGAGCGGCGGTTACGGGGCAGCGAGGCCCAGCTGCGTTCGAGCTACGAGCGCATTCGCGATCTCGGCGCGCGTCTCCTGACCGCGCAGGAGACCGAGCGCGCCAGGATCGCACGCGAGCTCCACGACGACATCAGCCAGCAGGTTGCACTCCTTGCCATCGACCTCGAGCTGCTCCAGCGTCCCGCGGTGCCACACGCCAAAGACCTTTCGGCGGCCGCGCTCACGCGCACGGAGTCCATCGCTCGCAGCGTCCACGACCTGTCACATCGCCTGCATCCGGCGCGCTTGCGCCTGGTTGGCCTCGTCAACGCTCTCGAGGGCCTCTGCCGGGAGCTCGCCGGACCGGATCTCGATATCGCGTTCACCCACGAGAACGTGCCGGAGGCATTCTCCCCCGACCTCACGCTATGCGTGTATCGCGTCGTCCAGGAGGCGCTGCAGAACGCGGTCAAGTACAGCGGCGCACGGCACGTCACGGTATCGATGCGGGGCGGCCGGGACGGCCTCAAGCTGAGCGTCGCTGACGACGGCAAGGGGTTCGAGGTGAACGACGCGTGGGAGCACGGCCTGGGATTGCTCAGCATGCGCGAGCGTCTCGAGGCCATGAGCGGCACGTTCCACATCCTGTCGACGCCCGGCGCCGGCACGCGCATCGACATCGCCGTGCCGCTCGATGCCGAATCGCCGGCCGGCGTCTGACGCGCGTGCCGAATCTGCATAGCCGGCCGGATCGCCATTCGCTAGGGTGGGTGCGATCGCCGCGCCGGAGCCAGCCCGGCGCCCAACCTTCACGACACCGGGTACAGTAGGCCGCGCCATGCCTCGACCCCGGGTGCTCCTCGCGGACGATCACGCGTTGTTGCTCGCAGCGTTCGAAAAGCTGCTCGCCGACCACTGCGAGGTCGTCGGGGTGGTGTCGGATGGCCGCGCGCTCGTCGACGCCGCGGAGCGGCTCAGGCCCGACGTCATCGTGCTCGACATCGCGATGCCGCTTCTGAATGGGCTCGACGCCGGCCGGCAGATCAAGCAGAAGCAGCGCGAGGTGCGGCTGGTGTTCCTGACCATGAACGAAGACCCCGCGCTCGCGGCCGAAGCCTTCCGGGCGGGCGCGTCCGCGTATCTGCTGAAGCGATCGGCGGCGTCCGAGCTGAGCACCGCGCTGGACGAGGTCATGCGCGGCCGGTCCTACGTGACGCCGCTCGTGACGGGAGGCATGGTCGAGGCCCTGCTCGACCCCGGCAAGGCCGCGCAACCGGCGGACCTCACGCCGCGTCAGCGCGAGGTGTTGCAGCTGTTGGCCGAGGGACGTTCGATGAAAGAGGTCGCGACCGTGCTGAACCTGGCGCCGCGGACGGTCGCCTTCCACAAGTACGAAATGATGAAGCAGCTCGGCATCACGTCCACGGCCGAACTCATTCAGTATGCGGTACGGCACCACATTGTCTGACGTCGCGCGCGTCCTGCTTGTCGACGACAACGAAGAGATGCTGGCGCGAAGCGCCGCCACCCTGGCGCCCGCTTGCGAGATCATCGGCGCCGTGAAGGACGGCCCCGCGGCGCTGCAGGCCGCCGAGGCGCTTCATCCCGACGTGATCGTGCTCGACATCTCCATGCCGGGCATGTCCGGTCTCGAAGTCGCGTCCCGGCTGCGCAGCATGGGGTGCAAGGCGGCGGTGGTGTTCCTGACCATCCACGACGAAAGCGACGTCATTCAGGCGGCCAACGGCGTCGGCGGGATTGGCTACGTGCTCAAGCGGCGGCTGGCTTCGGACCTGGTAGTTGCAGTGCAGGAAGCGCTGGCGGGACGGCCTTTCGTCTCGGGGACGCACTGATCCGGCGTCGTCGCCGGTCCTTCAGCGCGATGAGCCGCGGACGTCTTCGACGAAGTCCACCCCGCGGACGCCTTCGGGAAGGGTGAACTCGAGCCGGGGCGCACGGTCGGTGGCTTCGAGCAGCGCGGCCAGCCGCAGGAAGGCTTCCGAGCCGACGCGTGCGCGCATATCGGCCTCCGACTCCCATTCTTCCGTGTACCGAACCGTGCTGCGGGTCGTCAGCTCGGTCGACACGGAGCATCGCACGCAGCCGGGCGTGACGCGCAGATCGGTGGACAGCGAGTGCAGCGCAAGGGCGATCGATCGTGCCTGGCCCGGCGGCACGAGCCATTCGACGGTCATTCGCACGGTGGTCGTCGCCATGGCGCGCTCTGACGGGCCGGCCGTGGCCCCTTTCCCGATTGGCGGTGTGGTCCCCAGCACTGTAGGGGACTGAGCAGGGGGCGTGCCAGGCCGGCGAGCGGTCAGGGTGAACCCTGGTCAACCTTTCTTAACAGCCAGTTTCGGCCGGCGGAGCGCTGCCGTACTACCGGGCCGTCTTCCGATCTCCGCTCCGGGATGACAGAGCGCCTCCGAAATTCCGTGGGGATTGGCGCGTCCCGATGCCGTTTCAGGTCAGAAGGCGGCTCAAGGCCGGCACCCCCGCCCGATGTGGATGGCACCACGCGTGCAGTGCGTCCATCGAATTGGTTCATGGTCCTCAGCTGCCCTGTCTGAGCGGGCCGGCCTGAGCCCGATGCCCGACGACGGCCGAATCTGGTGCAGAATTGGCACCCCACCCGCTTGTAGCGCCTGACGGCAGGGACATGACGACCGGCGTTTTACGCCGTAGCGAGAAGGAGTGACCGTGCGTACGAGGATCTCTTCACCGGCAGGCTGTCGTGACGGCGCCTGGGCTGCCATCGGCGCGGCCCTGGTCTTCGCGTCTCTCGGCGCCGCCGGATGCCAGGAAAAACAGGCTCCGCCGCCGGCGGCTCCTCCGGAGGTTGTGGTCACCCCCGTCGTGCAGCGGGACGTGCCGATCCAGATGGAGATGGTGGGCCAGACCAAGGGATCCCAGGACGTCGAGATCCGGGCCCGCGTTGAAGGTTTCCTCGAAGATGTCTCGTTCACGGAAGGCTCGGTCGTCAGAAAGGGGCAGGTCCTGTATCGGATCGACCCGAAACCCTTCCAGGCGACCCTCGCCAATTCGCAGGCAGACCTCGCGACCGCGCAGGCGCGTCTCGCCAAGACCACCAACGACGTCAATCGCTACCGTCCACTGGTCGCGCAGCAGGCCGTGAGCCAGCAAGAGCTCGACAACGCGCTCTCGGCGCAGAGCGCCGCACAGGCGCAAGTCGAGGCCCAGAAGGCCAAAGTCGACCAATCGAAGATTGACCTCGGGTACACCACCGTGGTGAGCCCGATCGACGGCCTTGTCGGCACGACACAGGTGAAGGCTGGAAACCTGGTCGGCCGCGGCGACGCCACGCTGCTGACGACGGTCTCCGAGCTCGACCCGATCCTTTTCCGCGCCGGCATCAGCGAGGCCGAGTACCTCCGGCTCTCTCGCCGTGTCGACGAGCTGAGGAAAGAGCGAAACGGCGCGCCGGTCCCGATCAACCTCGTCCTGGCCGACGGCACCGTGCATCCGCATCCCGGCCGGCTCGACGTGATCGAACGGGCTGTCGATGCGGCGACCGGCACGCTGACGATCCAGTTCAAGTTCCCGAATCCTGGCGGTCTGATCAGGCCTGGTCAGTACGGGCGCGCGCAGTTCGTGCTGGAGACGCGGAAAGGGGCGCTGCTGGTGCCGCAGCGCGCGGTGCAGGAGCTGCAGAACCTGTACAACGTGGCCGTGGTCGGCAGCGACAACACGGTGAGCGTGAAGAACGTCACGGTTGGGCCGCGCGTCGGCAATCTCTGGGTGATCGAGAAGGGGCTCGCGCCGACGGACCGCGTGGTCGTCGAAGGCCTGCAACGGGTGCGGCCAGGCAGCCCCGTTACCCCGAAGATGGCGACGCCCGCCGCCTCCGACGGCGCGGCAACGGCGACCGGCGTCGCCGCCGGTGAAGGCAAGTAGGTCATGGCGCGCTTCTTCATCAACCGGCCCATCGTCGCGATGGTGCTGTCGATCGTGATGGTGCTGCTCGGCCTGGTCGCCATGCAGCGACTGCCGATCGCGCAGTATCCCGAGATCGTGCCGCCCATGGTGCAGGTCACCACGACGTTCGTCGGCGCGGGCGCCACCGACGTCGAAACGGCCGTCGCGACGCCGCTCGAGCAGAAGATCAACGGCGTCGAGAACATGATCTACATGAAGTCGACCAACGCCAACGACGGCACGTTGACGTTGAAGGTGTCGTTCGACGTCGGCACGAACCTCGACATGGCGAACGTGCTGACGCAGAACCGCGTGTCGGAAGCCACGCCGCAGCTGCCGCAGTCGGTCAAGAACTACGGCGTCTCGGTGAAGAAGGCGCTGGCGTTTCCGCTGCTCGTCATCTCGGTCAAGTCGCCGAACGGGACCTACGACAGCAACTTTCTCTCGAACTACGCGACGATCAACATCAACGACAACATCGCGCGCATCAAGGGCGTCGGCCAGATCAACCTGTTCGGCGGCAGTGACTACGCGATGCGCGTCTGGCTCCGCCCGGATCGGATCGCGAAGCTCGGGATCACCGTTCCCGACATCGTCAACGCGATCAACCAGCAGAACCAGCTGAGTCCGGCCGGGCAGATCGGCGGCCCGCCGGCCGCGGCCGGGACGGACTTCACCTACGCGGTACGCACGCAGGGGCGCCTGCTCGACGACAAGCAGTTCGGCCAGATCATCGTGCGCTCGAACCCCGATGGCTCGCAGGTGCTGTTGAGCGATGTCGCCCGCCTCGAACTCGGCACGCAGCTGTACAACGCCCTGGGCCGGCACGACGGAAAACCGTCGGCCGTCATCGCCGTCTTCCAGATCCCTGGTACCAACGCCCTCGAAGTCGCCAACGAAATCAAGAAGACGATGGAGGAGCTGAAGACACGCTTCCCTCCGGACATGGATTACACCGTGTCCCTCGACACGACGCTGCCGGTCACGGAAGGCATCAACGAAATCGTCCACACGCTGCTCGAGGCGGTCGTCCTCGTCATCATCGTCGTGTTCGTGTTCCTGCAGAACTGGCGCGCGACGCTCATTCCGCTGCTGACGGTGCCAGTCTCGCTCGTCGGCGCATTCATGTTCTTCCCGCTCCTCGGCTTCTCGATCAACGTCCTGTCGCTTCTCGGCCTCGTGCTCGCGATCGGCATCGTCGTCGACGACGCGATTGTCGTCGTCGAGGCGGTGATGCACCACCTCGAGCACGGGATGGAGCCGAAGGAGGCCACGATCAAGGCGATGGAGGAGGTCTCGGGCCCCGTCATCGCCATCGCGCTGATCCTGAGCGCCGTGTTCGTGCCGGTCGGATTCATGGGCGGCATCACGGGCCGGCTCTATCAGCAGTTCGCGATCACGATCGCGATCTCGGTGCTGCTCTCGGCGGTCAACGCGCTCACGCTGTCGCCGGCGCTTTCAGCGCTGTTGCTCAAGAAACCCACCGGAAAGAAGACGTTGCTGACGCCGTTCTACAACGGATTCAACAAGGTCTTCGGCAAGGCCACCGATGGGTACATCGGCGTCACGACGGTGCTGACACGGAAGTTCGTGATCGGCCTCGTGCTGATCGGCGGGCTCTCATGGCTCACCATGGGGTTCGTCAAGCGGATCCCGGCGGGCTTCGTGCCCGAGGAGGATCAGGGCTACGTTCTCGTCAACGCGCTCCTGCCGGACGCGGCGTCGCTCGAACGCACTGACGCGGTGATGCGGAAGGCCGAAGCCGTCCTGGGCGCCAACCACGCCATCGAGGGATTCAACACCGTTACCGGGTACAGCCTGCTGACGGGCGCCTACTCGTCGAACATCGGCTTCTTTTTCGTGGCGCTCAAACCCTGGCACGACCGGGAGAAGGCTGAGGACCAGGCCGCCGGCGTGGTGGCGGCGCTCAACCGCGAGTTCGCGCGACAGATTCCGGAGGCCGTCGTCGTCGCGTTCGGGCCGCCGGCGATTCCGGGACTCGGCACCGGCGCCGGGTTCACCATGGAGCTGCAGGACCGCGTCGGACAATCGCCTGACTTCCTGGCAGAGCAGACCAGGCGCTTCATCCAGGCTGCGCAGCAGCGTCCGGAGATTGGCCGCATCTCGACGCTCTACCGCGCGACGGTGCCCCAGATCTACGCCGACATCGATCGCTCGAAGGTCTTGAAGGTCGGAGTGCCGCTGCAGGACGTCAACACGACGCTTGGTTCGCTGCTCGGCAGCGCCTACGTCAACGACTTCAACCGGTTCGGGCGCGTCTACAAGGTCTACGTGCAGGCGGAGCCGGAATACCGTCGCGATCCGAAGCAGTTCGGGCTGTTCTTCGTCCGTAGTGCCGCCGGCCAGATGGTGCCGCTCGACACGCTCGTTCATCCGACGCCGTCGAGCGGCCCCGAGTTCACGAACCGCTTCAACCTCTATCGCGCCTCGGAACTGAGCGGCGTGCCGGCGGAAGGCTACAGCTCGGCGCAGGCGCTGAACGCGCTGGAAGAGGTCGCCAAGGCCACGCTGCCGCCGGAGATGAGCTACGACTGGGCGGACATGTCGTATCAGGAGAAGCGCGCGCCGAACCCGTTGGTCGTGTTCGCCCTGGCGATCTTCCTGGTGTTCCTCGTCCTGGCCGCCCAGTACGAGAGCTGGGGGCTCCCGTTCAGCGTGCTGCTCGGGACCCCGTTTGCCGCCTTCGGCGCCTACTTCGGCCTGTGGGTGGCGCGGCAGTACTCGACGAGCTACGTGAACAACGTCTTCGCCCAGATCGGCCTCATCATGCTCATCGGCCTGGCCGCGAAGAACGCGATCCTGATCGTCGAGTTCGCGAAGATGCTGCGCGAGCAGGGCAAAGACCCCGTCACGGCCGCGCTCGAAGGCGCCAGGCTGCGCTTCCGCCCGATCCTGATGACCGCCTTCGCGTTCATTCTCGGCGTCGTGCCGCTGTTGCGCGCCAGCGGCGCCGGCGCCGAAGGCCGGAAGGTCATGGGCATGGCCGTCTTCTCGGGCATGCTCATCGCGACGTTCCTGGCCGTCTTCCTGATTCCGGTGCTCTTCGTGGTCGTCGAAAAGCTCATCGGCAAGGATCACAAGGCGCCTGATCCGACGCCGCCTTCGGGCCACGCCGTTTCGCACGGAGCCGAGGCATGAGCCGCCCATCCTCCTTTCGTGTCGGCAGTCTCGGCGTCGCCGGCCTGCTCCTCTGGTCGATCGGGTGCGCGCCGGTCGGGCCCGACTACAAGCGGCCGGACCTTCTGCCGCCCGTCCAGCATCGGTGGGCCACGGACACGGAGTCGGCGGCGACGCTCGCCGACACGCCCTGGTGGCAGGTGTTCGACGACGAGGCGCTCCAGGCGCTGATTCGCGACGCCGTCGCGCACAACCTGGACCTGCGGGTCGCCCTGGCGCGCGTCGAGGAGTCGCGCGCGTTGGCCGGTGTCGCCAAGTCGTTCCTGTATCCCGAGGTCAACCTGACTGCCGGATACACCGGGAATCAGGCGTCCAGGAACGCTCAGCCGCCGGGAGCGCAGCCGGGCACGGATCGAACGTTCAACAACACGTCGATCGGCGCGTCGGTCTTCTGGGAGGCGGATCTCTTCGGCCGTCTGCGTCGCAACAACGAAGCCGCCTTCAACCGCTACCTCGCGACCGAAGAAGGCCGCCGGGCAGTGCTCGTGACGGTCGTGAGCGACGTCGCGACGTCGTACTTTCTGTTGCGCCAACTGGATCTGCAGCTCGATATCGCGAAGCAGACCCTCGCCATCAACGACCAGACGGTCTTGTACTACACGGACCGCCTCAACGGCGGCGTGTCCAACAAGCTCGAGCTCGACCAGGCGCAGGCCAACCGGTCGATCACCGCGGCGTCGATCCCGGACATCGAACGGCAGATCGCCCTCGTCGAACACGCGATCAGCGTGCTCGTCGGCCGCGCGCCTGGCGCCGTGATTCGTGGCCGCGCCCTTACCGAGACCCACATGCCGCCCACGGTTCCCGTCGGCGTGCCGGCCATGCTGCTCCAGCGGCGGCCGGACGTCGTCGAGGCCGAGCGGTTTCTCGTGGCCGCCAACGCCGACGTCGGCGCTGCGAAGGCGCTCTTCTATCCGACCATCAGCCTGACGGGCGCTCTTGGCGGGCTGAGCGGCGACTTCGGCAAGCTGCTGGCGGGCGACTCGATCATCTGGTCGGTGGGCGCCGGGCTGTTTCAACCGCTGTACAACCACGGTCGCAACAAGCGCAATTTCGAGGCGGCTCAGGCGCGCTTCGATGAGGCGATCGCCCAGTACCAGCAGGCGGCGCTCAACGGCTATCGCGAAGTCGCTGACTCGCTGGTGACGATCCAGAAGCTCGCGCAGGTTCGAGCGGAGCAGACGACAGGCGTCGTTGCCCTGGAAGACGCCGCGAAGCTCTCGCGAGCGCGCTACGACACGGGGCTGGCCAACTATCTCGAAGTGCTGATCGCGGACCAGCAGTTGTTCCAGCTGCAACTCCAGCTCGCCAAGACGCGCGGCGACGAGCTGCAGGCATTCGCGCAACTGTATCGAGCCCTCGGTGGCGGATGGCAGCCCGAGCCGACGCCGGGTCAGCCGGTGCCCTTCACGCCAGTGCCGGCACCGCCTCCGGTGCCGAAGCCGTAAGCCGCCATGCCCGGGCGCCCTGTTGCGCTCGCCTGGCTTCGCGCGTACGACCGCCGCTGGCTCTCTGCGGACGTCGTGGCGGGAGTCACGACGGCGTCCGTGATCATCCCCAAGGCGATGGCGTACGCGACAGTCGCGGGCGTCGCCGTGCAGGTCGGCCTCTACACGGCGCTCCTGCCGATGGCGGCCTACGCGCTCGTCGGCTCTTCCCGTCTCCTCAGCGTCAGCACCACGACTACGATCGGCATTCTCACCGCCGCGGCGATTGCCGATGTCGCGCCGGATGCCAATCTCGCGCAGGCCGCCGTCGTCGCGGCGACGCTGGCGGTGCTCGTCGGTCTCATGCTCGTTGGGGCCGGCCTCCTCAGGCTCGGCTTCGTCGCCGACTTCATCTCGGAGCCCGTGCTCACCGGATTCAAGGCCGGCATCGGCGTCGTGATCCTGGTGGACCAGGCGCCGAAGCTGCTGGGGCTGCACCTTCCGAAAGGCGGCGTCGCCCGGACGGTCACGACGATGCTCACGTCGCTGCCAGAAACGCACGTGACGACGCTGGCGCTGGCGGTCGTGACGATCGCCGTGATGCTTGCACTTGCCCGCTGGGTGCCCCGTGCGCCGGCGCCGCTGGTCGCCGTGGCCATGGGCATCGCGGCCTCCGCGTACCTCGCTCTAGGAACGCGCGGCGTATCGACTGTTGGCGTGATTCCGGCCGGACTCCCTGGCATGACCTGGCCGGACGTGTCGCTGCTGGCCCGGCTGTGGCCCGAAGCGATGGGCATCGCGCTCATCAGCTTCACGGAGTCGATCGCGGCGGGCCGCGCGTTCATGCGACCCGGCGATCCGAGGGCAGAGGCGAATCGCGAGTTGCGCGCGCTCGGCCTGAGCAACGTGCTCGGCGGTCTGACGGGCGCGATGCCCGCCGGCGGCGGCACCTCGCAGACGGCGGTGAATGCGCGTGCCGGCGCGAAGTCGCCGCTCGCGTCGCTGGTCACCGTCGCGACGACCGTCGGCGTGCTGCTGTTTCTGGCGCCGCTGATCGGCCTGATGCCACAAGCGACGCTGGCGGCGGTGGTGATCGTGACCTCGGTCGGACTGATCGACGCGGGAGACTTCGCGGCGATTCGTCGCGTGCGCACCGTCGAGTTCCGCTGGGCCGTGGCGGCGATGGTCGGCGTGATCGTCCTCGGCACGCTCAGGGGCATCGTCGCGGCGATCGTGCTGTCGATGGTGAACCTGCTGCGCCAGGCGAACGACCCGCCGGTGCACGTGCTGGTCAGGAAGCCGGGGACCGACGTGTTCCGGCCTCAAACGGAGGACCATCCAGAGGACGAGGCGTTTGAAGGCGTGATCGTCCTGAGGCCCGAAGGCCGCATCTACTTCGCCAACGCGCAGCGCATCGCCGACAAGATTCTTGCGCACGTCAAACCTCATGCGTCGGCGGTCGTCGTGCTCGACCTTGGCGCAGTGCCAGACATCGAGTACACCGGGCTCAAGACACTCGCCGAGCTCGAGGCGTCGCTGCAGAGGAGCGGCAGCGAAATGAGGCTTGCGGCGCTGAATCCAGCTGCGCTCGCCGTCGTCCTGCGCGCGCCGCTCGGCGCCAGGCTCGGACGGGAGCGCATGTTCTTCACCGTGTCCCAGGCCGTCGCCGCCTCGGTGATTGGTGGCCGCGCGTGAGGGCACGACATTTCGGGCGTGCCTACGGCCTGACGGACGCCGTGCTCTAGGGCGCCGAACGAGAGGGCGACAAGAGCCGTTGGCACCGCAACTTCACGTTGCCGGTCCCGTCCGACGAATCGGCATGCGCCGTGCTAGTTGCCCTTTCTGGCATGATCCGCCCGCCTGTCGGCGGGCACTCTGGAGGGATCTTCAAATGAGACGCTCTCGTGGCCAGTCCGTCGTGGCGCTGGTGACGTGCCTGGCCGTCGGCATCTCGGGGCCGGTGGCGAACGCGACGCAGGCGCCTGCCGCCAGTCCGGCGCCGAAAGCTGCCGCAGCTCCGGCCAAGCCGGCGACCACTTCAA
>JBKPSY010000197.1:0-14489 GCA_046735235.1 Acidobacteriota bacterium
GTGTGGCGGCTCGCGTGGGTCGCGCACCAGTTGCGCGCCGATCCGTGGCATCTGTTCGACGCGAACATCTACTACCCGCATCACGACACGCTGGCGTACTCGGATGCGATGATGCTGCCCGGCGTTGCGCTCGCACCTCTCCACTGGATGGGGTTCGACGCCGTGGCGATCTACAACCTGACGTTGATTGCCGCGTTCGCCGCCAGCGGGATCTGTGCGTACGTGCTGGTGCGCGAGCTGACGGGATCCACGGCGGCAGGCGTGCTCGGCGGAGTGCTGTTTGCGTTCTCCGCGCATCGGCTCGAGCACTTCAATCACCTCGAGCTCCAGTTCGCGTTCTGGATTCCGCTCGCGGTACTGGCATGGCATCGCGCCGTGACGAAGGGGAGCGGCTACGTAGCAGTCGGCGTGCTGGCAGCGGCACAGATCCTGTGCAGCATCTACCATGGCGTATTTCTGGTGACGTGGCTCGCCGTCGTCACCGCCGTGTGGTTCTTCCGGACGCCGGTCCGCGGATTGCGCGCCGGCGCGGCCATGCTGCTTCCGCCGATGCTGGTCCTGGCGATCTACTCCGTTCCCTACATGCGCAGCCGGAGCGAAGTTGGCGACCGGCCGGTCGGGGAGCTGTCGACCTACAGCGCCGAGCCCAGCGACTTCGCCGCCTCGCCCGCCAACAGCCTGCTCTATGGATGGACGGAGCCGTTCGCCTCGAACGAGCGCCATCTCTTTCCGGGGTTCGTTGGAATCCTTCTGTTGATCGCCGGGCTCTGGCCGCCGCTCGATCGCGTGCGGATCGTCCATGCCGTCGGCCTCGCGCTCGCGGCCGACCTGACGCTTGGATTCAACGGCGGCCTCTATCGCCTGCTGTATGACTGGATCCTGCCGTTCCGTGGCCTCCGGGTTCCCGCGCGTGCCGACATCCTCGTCCTGGTGGGGACCGCCGTGTTCGCCGGCTACGGGTTGACCCGGTTGATGGCGGAGCTGACCCGTCCGGCCGTCCGGGCCGCGCTCGCCGCGGGCGTCGTCGGCCTGGCGTCGGTCGAATGTCTCGCCCGTCCGGTACTGGTGCCGGTCCCAACGGATTCGGCCGTGATTTATTCCTGGCTCAAGACATCGCCCGACGCGGTGCTCTTCGAATGGCCCGTCACGGTTCCCTGGCGACTCTGGGACATGCGAGACGTGCGCTACATGTACCGCTCGACACTGCACTGGCGTCCGCTGCTGAACGGGTACAGCGGCTTCTATCCCTCGTCGTACTTGTCGCTGCTGAACCACATGCGCGCATTCCCGGATACCGCGACGATCGCGGAGCTCCAGCGCCGCGGCGCCACGGTCATCGTCGTGCACGAAGTGCCGCATTCGCGACCTTCGTACGGAGACGCGGTCGCGCGCCTGATGCGGGACCCAAGCGTGCGCGTGATGGCCGAGGAGAGAGAAGGCGACAACCGCGTGGCCTTCTTCAAGCTGCTCCCGCCGCGAGCCGCGAACGTCAATTGAGCGTCTTTCGCGAGCGGGCGACCGCCAGGCCGACGATCACCAGCCCCCACGTCAGCAGCGCCGCAATCTGCGGCCACAGCACGCTCCATCCGATCCCCTTCAGGAAGATCCCGCGCACGATGACGATGAAGTAGCGCAGCGGGATGAGATACGTGAACGGCTGGATCACCGCGGGCATGTTCTCGATCGGGAAGATGAATCCCGACAGGTACAGCATCGGCGTGAGGAAGAAGAACGTGCCGGTCATCATCGCCTGCTGCTGCGTGTCCGAGACCGTCGAGATGAAGAGCCCCAATCCCAGGGTCGTCAACAGATAGATGCCGCTCGTGACGAAGAGCAGCACGGGACTGCCGAGCAGCGGAATACGGAACCACAGGAGCGCGACGGCAATGACGAGGACGACGTCGATGAGGCCAATGACCGCGTACGGCAGCAGCTTGCCGACGATGAGCTGCCAACGGGTGATCGGCGTGACGTTCAGCTGCTCGAGCGTGCCGAGCTCCTTCTCGCGCACCACCGCCATTGAGGACAGATTGGTCGTGATCACGAGCAGCAGGAGCGCCACGATGCCGGGGATCATGAAGTAGCGGCTCTCCAGCTCGGGGTTGAACCACACACGGATCCGCGCATCGATGGCGGTTGGCGGAGCGTCCTGCCCAGCCGCGAGCAGCCGCCGCCTGGACAACTCCTGGTTGTAGACGTTCACGAGCGACGCCGCGTAGCCCATCGCGATCCCGGTGGAGCTCGAGTCGGTCCCATCGGCGATGATCTGCAGAGTTGCCGGCCGGCCGCCGTCAATGGCCTCGTGGTAGTCGGCGGGAATCGTCAGCGCCAGCCACGCCTTGCCGCGCGCGAGCCACGGCTCGACGTCGTTCACGTTGCCGACGGTTCCCGCGATGCTGAAGTACGGCGACGCGTCGAAGCGCGAAATCAGCTGGCGGCTCGCCGGTGAGCGATCCTGGTCCACGACGAGCAGCGGAACATCCTTGACGTCGGTCGTCGCGGCATAACCGAGCAGCGTCAGCTGGATGACCGGCGCGAGGAAGATGATGCCGAAGAGGCGCGGATCCTGCCGCAACTCGAGCAGCTCCTTCCACATGACGTACCAGAGCCGGCGCATGTCAGGCCCACTCCTGCTTCAGCTTCCGTGCAGCCAGCAGCATGACCAGGGTGGCGAAAATCGCCAGCGCGCCGAGTTGCGGGGCAATCACGTCGAACCCAACCCCTTTCAGGAGCACGCCGCGAAGCGCAACGAGGAAGTACCGCGCCGGGACGATGTACGTGATCACCTGAAGCGCCGTCGGCATGCTGGAGATCGGATAGATGAAGCCCGAGAGCATGATCGTCGGCAGGAACGACGACAGCAGCGCCAGCTGGAAGGCGACCTGCTGGCTCTCGGCAATCGCCGAGATGAGCAGGCCCATCCCCAGCGCACCGGAAAGGAACAATCCCAGCGACAACAGCAGCAGTCCGACCGAGCCGCGGACAGGGAGATCGAACAGCACCATCGACGCGACGATCACGGCGAGGGCTGCGACGAACGAAATCACGAAATACGGCAGGCTCTTGCCGACGATGAAGGGCAGCGTGCCGATCGGCGCCATGCGCACCTGCTCGACGGTGCCGCGCTCCTTCTCGCGCACCACCGCCAGCGCCGTGGAGACGACCGCGGTGATCATCGCGATGTAGGCCAGAAGGCCTGGCACCAGGAACAGCGTGCTCTTGAGGTCCGGGTTGTACCAGACCCGCGGCTCGAGCTGAACCACCGCCATGCCGCCCGGCGTCCGCACCCGCCCGCGCATCTCGTACCGCGCCGATTCGCTGGCGATGATCGTCTGCGCGTAGCCCAGCACCGTCGCAGCCGTCGTCGAGTTCTCCCCGTTGATGAGCACCTCGACGGACGTCGGAACGCCGCGCGCGAGGTCGCGGCCGAGGCCCTGCGGGATGATCAGGGCGGCGCGGATCGCGTCCCGATCCATGAGGTCGTTCACCTCGGCGTCCGCTGTCACGGAAGCCACCTGGTCGAAGTACGTCGAATTCACGAACGCCGACACGAGGCGCCGGCTCTCCGGCGTGTAGTCGCGGTCTTCGACGGCCAGCCGCACGTGCTTGATGTCGAAGTTCAGCGCGTAACCATAAAGCAGCAGGAAGAACACCGGGATGAACAGCAGAATCATCAGCGTCCGCTTGTCTCGGCGGATCTGACGGAACTCCTTGATCCCGACGGCCAGGGCCTTCCTCATGACGCGGTCCTTTCGACGACGTCCAGGAAGACATCCTCGAGCGAAGGCTCGACCTGCTCGGCGTGCGTGACGTTGACGCCTTTGGCCTCGAGCGCTGTCTTCAGCGCCTCCGGCGTCAGCCCTCGTCGTCGCGCGACGGCGTGCACGGCGGTTCCGAAGAGGCTCGTCTTCTCGATGTCGGGCATGCCGTCCAGCACCCGCATCGCGTCCACGGCGTTCGGCGCCTGGATCTCGACGATGGGCCGCTCAGCGAAGACGCCTTTCAGCTCCGTCGTCGTGCCAATCGCGGCGAGCTTGCCCACGTTCATCACGGCAATCCGGTGGCAGTGCTCGGCCTCGTCCAGGTAGTGCGTGGTCACCAGCACCGTCGTGCCCGCTTGCGAGAGCTGGTCGATCAGACGCCAGAACTGGCGCCGTGACACCGGATCGACGCCCCCGGTCGGCTCATCGAGGAACACGATCGGCGGCTGGTGAAGAATCGCGCAGCCGAGCGCCAGGCGCTGGCGCCAGCCGCCGGCGAGGTCGCGGGTGAGCGTCGACTCGCGGCCGACAAGCCCGGCCATGTCGAGCGCGAAGCGGCGGCGTTCCTCGAAGCGCGCGCCCTCGATGCCGTAGATGCCGCCGAAGAAGCGGATGTTCTGATCGACCGTCAGAGCCTCGTAGAGCGAGAACTTCTGCGACATGTAGCCGATGCGCAGCTTGACCGCCTCGGGATCCTTCGCGACGTCGATCCCCCCGACGATCGCCGTGCCGCTCGTCGGGCGCAGCAGGCCGCAGAGCATCCGGATCGTCGTCGACTTGCCGGCGCCGTTGGCACCGAGGAAGCCGAAGATCTCGCCCTGCCGCACGCCGAAGCTCACGTCGTCAACGGCGACGAAGTCGCCGAAGCGGCGCGAAAGGTGTTCGACCGTGATTGCGGCGTTCGGCATCGATGTCTCGTAGGGCCGAACTTCAGTTCGGCCGCGCCATCTGCCGGGCTGAAGCCCCGGCCTACTGACCTAACGCGCGGGCCAGGCGCGCTTCGGCGAGCTTCACATTCGCCAAAGCACGAGTGCGCCCGAGCTCGGCCTCGAGTTGATCCTGTTGAGCGTCGAGCAGATCCGAGCTCGTGGCCACACCGGCTCCGAACCGCTCCTGCACCACACGGCGTGCCTCGGTCGCGCTGGTGACGGCATCCGCCGCCGGCTTCACCGCGGCGATGGCCGACGCGAGATCCAGCTGCCGCTGCCGCACTTCGAGCGCGATCTGCGTGTCGAGCTCGGCGAGCCGCTCGCGCACCGCCGTCGACAGGCTGCGCGCCTCGGCCACTTCCGCCGAGGTGCGTCCGCCGTTGAACAGCGTCCAGCCGACGTTGAAGCCGAGCTGCCACGACGGCTTCCACGCGTCCTGGCGCGGGAAGATCTGCGGATTCGGCTTTGCGTAGTCGTAGCCGGCAGCCACCGCGACCTGGGGCCTGGCTTCGGCCCGGGCGGCTTCGATGCGTTCGTCGGCCGCCTGCGTCCGAAAGAGCAGCGCCTGCCGGTCGGCGCGTCCGGATTTCGCTTGTTCGGCCAGCGCCTGGGTCGTCGTCGACGCAGGCTCACCGGGGGGGACGTCCAGCGTCGCATCGGGATCGAACGTCGCGTCGATGGGGGCCCCGATGAGCCGCGCCAGCGTCGCCCTGGCGCCGTCGCGCTGATTCTGGGCGTCGATGAGCAGGCTGTGCTCTCTGGCCACCCGAGTCTCGACCGTGAGCACGTCGTTTGGCGGAAGGAAGCCGGCGTCATAGCGCGCCTTCACGTCGTGCAGCTGCCCTTCGACCCGCGCGACCGATTCGCTGACGACACGCACGGACTCCGTGGCCGTCACGAGCGCCCAGAAGGCACGGGTGGTTTCGAGGGTGAGATCCGAGCGTGCCGCAGTCAGATCCTTGCCGCTCGCCTGACGCTCCGCATCGGCGGCCTTCTCGAGCGCCTGCGCGCGTCCGCCGGTATAGATGGGCCACTGCATATCGAGCCGCGTGCGCCAGTTGTCGGGGACGTCTGGATAGATGACCCGAAAGAGCCCATCCGCGCCGGTGAACCCGAACACCGACACGTGATTGGTCCGACTGTAGCCGCCATCGGCAGTGAGCACCGGCATGTCGGCCGCCTGGCTCTGCGCAAGGACGGCTTCGCTCGCCTGCTCGCGCGCTTTCAGCTCTCCGAGCAGGTGACTGGTCTCGGTGGCACGTGCCAGGGCCTCTGCAAGGGTGAGCCGCTGAGGCGCCGGGCGATCGAGCACCGCCTGCGGCGCCTGCGCGGCGAGCGACGAGACGCCGGCGAGCGCGGCGAGGAGTGTCGTGGTAATGGCAACGCGCATGGGCCTTACCGTCCTTGATCCGCGGCCTCGAGCCGCGCGATGAACACATCTTCGAGCGATGCCGGCACGACGCGCCCGCCGTGCACCGACAGGCCACGCGCTGCCACAGGGCGCGTGACGAGCTCCACGGGATCGCCGGACGCTCCGGGCCCGAGCCGCACGTGCACGCGCTCGCCGAAGACGTGGACGTCGACGACGTTGGGCAGCGTCGACAGGATCGGCACGACGCGAGCCTGATCACCGGTGATGATTTCCACCATCGTCCCGGGCAGCTGCCGGCGCAGATTGTCCGGCGTGTCGAGGGCGATGACTTCGCCTTCGTGCAGCAGCGCGATCCGGTGGCACCGCTCGGCTTCGTCCAGGTACGGCGTGCTGACGAGAATCGTGATGCCCTGCTGCAGGAACTCCGCGAGGAGCTTCCAGAACTCGCGGCGCGACACCGGATCGACGCCCGTCGTCGGCTCGTCGAGCAGGATGACGCGCGGCTCGTGTATCAGCGTGCACGCGAGCGCCAGCTTCTGCTTCATGCCTCCCGACAGCCTGTCCGCGAGGCGGGACCGGAACTTCACGAGCTGCGTCAGCTCGAGCAGCCGCGTCCGGCGGTCGTCGTACTTCGAGAGACCGTGGATCTCGGCAAAGAACGCGATGTTCTCGTCGATGCTCAGATCGCCGTAGAGGCTGAACCGCTGCGAGAGATACCCGACCGACTCGGTCACCTGCCGGTGCTGGGCGACTGGATCCAGACCCAGCACCTTCACGCCGCCGCCATCTGAATGCAGCAGGCCGCAGAGCAGCCGGATCGTGGTCGTCTTGCCCGCGCCGTCAGGGCCGATGAGGCCGAACATCTCGCCAGGCTGGACGTCGAACGAGACGCCGCGAAGCGCGTTGACGGCTCCGTAGCGCTTGACGACGTTGACGAGTGAGAGTGCTGGTTCAGCCATGGGGTTCCAGGGCAGGCCTGAAGGCCTGCGCTACTTGAGCGGCAACTCCGCTTCCACCGGCATCCCGGGTTTCAGCACGCCGTTCCTGTTGTCCGCGCTCACCTTGATCCGGTACACGAGCTTCGATCGCTCCTCCGCCGTCTGCACGTTCCTCGGCGTGAACTCCGCGCGCGGTGAGATGTAAGTGACCTTGCCCTGAATGCCGGCGCCACCCGCGTCGGTGTAGAGCGTCGCCGACTGTCCCAGGGTCAGCCGCGGCACCGTCGGCTCATCCACGAACACCTCGCCCCAGGCGTCGTCCAGGTCGGTGACGACGACGAGCGGCGAGCGCGGCGCGACGAGCTCGCCTTCGTTCACCAGCTTTTCGGTGACGATGCCGCCGACCGGCGACGTGACGGTGGCATCGTGCTGCGTCTTCTGCAGCGTCGCGATCTGCGCGTCCACGGCGGCGAGCCGCGCTTTCGCGGCGTCGATCTCTTCGCGGCGTGCGCCGGCGCGAACACGGGCGGCCGTTTCCCTCGCGCTGCGCGCGCGCTCTTTTGAGGCGTTCACGCGCTGCTCGGCGACGTCGCGCCGCGCCTTGGCGTCGTCACGGGCCTTCTGGGAGCCCGCATTGGCGCGCAGCAGCGACTCGTAGCGTTCGAGATCGGTCTGCGCGTTGGAGAGATCCGCGGTGGCGGCGGCGACATCGGCGTCCGAGGCCTGAGCCTGGGCGTCGGCCTGACGGATGTCCTCCGGGCGCGACCCGGCGAGGAGAAGCCGCACCTGGGCATCGGCCTGGGCGCGATCGGCCTGGGCGCGCTGCAGCGAGAGCTCGGTGTCGCGCGTGTCGAGCTGCGCGACGAGATCGCCCTTGTTGACGCGGTCGCCCTCCTTCACCTTCAGCTCGAGGATGCGTCCGCCCACTTCCGGGGCAACCTGCACGTCGTCTGCCTCGACGTGACCTGAGACTCTCGTGCGGTCCGTCGGTCCAGCCTTGCGGCAGCTCGCCAACGCGAGCGACGACGCCACCGCAAGCGGCAGCAGGAGGGCGAGGACCGCGCGAGCCGGGCGGTCAGCGGTGCGGATGGGCATGTTCGGGGTCCTTGCGCAGGGAGCGAAGCGCGAACTCGCGCAGGTGACGCACGAAGGGCGCGATCTCGAGCGGCGGCTGTGCGAAGCCGAGTTGACGGATGCGCCGGCGGATCGGCGCGTTGGTCGTGAAGATCATCGTCGAGCCGAGCAGCACGAAGTGCAGCGCGATCGGATCGACCTCGACGAAGGTGCCCTCGCTGGTGCCCTGGCGCACGAGGCGCAGCACGAGCGGGAGGATGCTCGTGAGATCGCGGAGGGTCTCGTTGTCGAGATGCACTCCGCCGTCGGCGAGCTCGCGCAGCATGATGCGGGGCAGCATCGGCTGCTCGGAGAAGTGGGCCGCGAGCCCGTCGATCCAGGCGCCGAGCTTCTGCTCGGCCGAACCGGGGCCTTCGACCACGGCGTGCATGCGGGCGGCGAACTCGGCGACGCCCTGGCGGACGACCTCGCGGTACAGCCCGAGCTTGCTGCCGAAGTAGTAGTAGATGAGGGCCTTGTTGACGCGCGCCCGGCGCGCCAGAGTGTCGACGCGGGCCGCGGCGAAGCCGCGCGTGGCGAACTCCTCGCGGGCTGTTCGCAGGATGGTCTCGCGGGGGTCTGCGCCGGCGCGCCGGGGGCGTCTGGCCACTTAATTAACCAACTGTTTAGTTAATCTAACGGCGTCGGTCGGCGGTGTCAAGGGACGGTACGTAGCGGGCGGCTGCAGCTGTCGGCGGGCAGGGTTCCCCGGGAATGCGTGACCGCCCGGCAGCGCTGCCAGCTGAGAGCCGTCAGCTGACCGCTAGTCCGCGCCGGGATTCCCTGACCCCTTGTTGTCCTTGCGGTCGGCACGCCGCACGGAGCACGCTGACGCATGCGCATCGTCCTCGCCGGCGCTACGGGGTTTCTCGGAGGCTTGCTCCGGCAGCGGCTCGGCACGATACATGACCTCGTGCTGCTGACGCGGCAGCCACGCGGCACCAGCGGCGTGACCGAGGTGGCATGGCGCCCCGACGGCACCGCCGGACCCTGGGCGCATGCGATCGATGGCGCCGACGCCGTCGTCAACCTCGCCGGCGAGCCGCTCGTCGGCCAGCGATGGTCGTCGTCGCGCAAGGCGGCGCTCCTCGCGAGCCGAATCGAGCCGACGCGAAGCCTCGTCGCCGCGATCGATCAGGCCTCAGCGCGTCCACGGGTGCTGATTTCAGCCTCGGCGGTGGGCTACTACGGGCCGCATGGCGATGAGGTGCTGACCGAGGACACGCCTGCCGGTCGAGACTTCCTCGCGTCGGTGTGCGTGGAGTGGGAGAACGCCGCGCTTGCCGCCGAGGCGCTCGGCACACGCGTGGTCACGATCAGGACCGGGCTCGTGCTGTCGGAGAAGGGAGGCGCGCTCAAGCCGATGCTGCTGCCGTTCAGGCTCGGGCTGGGCGGGCCGATCGGATCAGGAGCGCAGTACTGGCCGTGGATTCACGCCGATGACTGGTCTGGCATCGTCGAGTTCCTGCTCGATCAGCCGACAGTGTCTGGCGCGGTGAATCTGACAGCGCCGACTCCCGTGACCAATGCGTCGTTCGCGAAGACCCTTGGCGGGGTGCTACGCCGACCGGCGGTCCTTCCGGCGCCGCGGTTCGCGCTTCGGGCGCTGCTGGGCGAAGTTGCCGACGCGTTGCTCCTAAGCGGACAGCGCGCGGAGCCCAGGCGCGCGATCGCGCTCGGCTACCGGTTCGCGTACGAGGACCTCGAGACCGCGCTGCGGCAGATCCTGCGCGGCTGACGAATCAGACGAGACCGACGAGCACTTTCGGACCGGTGGGCGCAGGGACACCGCCTGCGGGCTCCAGCGTGACGGCCACGGCAATCGGCTGCGGGATCGTCGCCGGCGTCGCGAACACGACGTTGACCCGCCCCTGCGCGTCGGGCTCGACCAGTCCGGCACTCAGCGGCGCGGGATCCTTCGTCACCACCCACACCTGATACGTGCGGCCGGGCGGCGGCGCCGGCAACGACGTCGCCGAGAAGACCATGCCTCGCGCTCGGCTCCAGAACGCGCGAGCGGTCGCCGAGGGCGCCTGTCCCGGCTGGCCAGCGAGATCGATGCGCGCGACGTCCGGCGCTACGAGCACGGCGAATGCCGACTCGCTGCGATCCGACGCGAGTTGAAGCGACGCCAGACGAACGCCGGTGGCGGCCGCTTCGGCGCGCGCAGCCTGCAGCTCGGCACGCACGGTGTCGAGCTCGTGCCGAACGCGCAAGCTGTCCATTCCGAAGTACGCGGCTAGCAGCAGCGACGCCGCCGCGACGAGCCACGGCATCCAGGAGACGGTGCGCATCGTCGCGCGGGCGGTCGGCTTCGACGGCGCTGCCATCACAACCGCTCGACCCGCCGTTCGCGCGATGATCTGCGAGCGCACCGCGTCCGACGGCGTGTCCAGCGGTCCGGAAACGGCCAGCGAGAGCGCGACGTCGGCCAGGCCGGCCGCCTCGGCGCGGCACATCGCACAGCTCGCGAGGTGACTCTCCACCTCGCGGCTCTCGTTGGCGCGCAAGGCGCCAATCGCCCACGCCGGCAGGTTCTCCTGCAGATCTTCGTGTGTCACGGCTGAATCAGCGCCCTGCTCATACTACGCGAGGCCGCCGCCGCCAGATTCCCGGGCGTGCCGGACCGTGAAGTCCGGGACGCCTGACGGGGCTACTGGGCCGTCGCGGCTTTCTCCGTCGCGCCGAGCGCCAGCAGGTTCGCGAGCAGCTCGTACGCCCCTTCGGTGCCGGCAGGCAACTGCCGCCACAGGTTCAGGCCCACGTAAATCCATCGGCCGGTGCCGGCGTGCGCTTCGACGAGTGCGCCGCGCTTCGCTCCGGCGTTGTACGGGAACGGGTCCGCGGTCTCGACGAGATCGACGTATCTCGGATCGCGCTCGCCGAGGAAGTAAAGCCCGCGCTCCTGCACCCAGTGCTCCCACGCCCGCTGATCGATGCGATTGGGCCGCGTGAAGACCGGATGGTCCGGGACGAGGACGGTCACGGGCGCCGCCTCGTCGGTGACGCGGTTGTTGCTGACCTTGGCCGGATACGGACCGTACTGCGCCTGATTGAACTCGAACTTGTTGTACTGAACGATCAGCGTGCCGCCGCCTTCGACGTACTCAATCAGCCGATGGTTGTACGCACGCAGATCCTTCCGTCGCTCGTAGGCGCGGACGCCGGTGACGATCACGTCGTACCGCGCGAGATCACCTGAAGCGAGATCCTGCTCGGTCAGCTGACGGACGCTCGCGCCGAGCTGCTCGATCGCATCGGGCACTTTGTCGCCGACGCCCATGACGTACCCGACCTTCAGCCCGGCGGGCACGCGCACGTCGAGCGCCTTGATGGTCACGTTCGCGTCCGAGTAGATGTGCTGCCGCCGCGTATGCGGGTACTCGATCACCTGGTAGCCGCGCGTCCAGTCCTTGCCGTCGAACGTCACACGCGCTGGCACCGTGAACGTCCCCGGCTTCAATCCCGCCGGCGGTTCGACGGTGAACCTGACGCTTGCCGCTTCACCGGATCGCCCGAGTGACACCTTTGACTGCGCGGGATCGATGCGCCATCCCGCAGGCACGTCGAGCGAGACGATGGCATCAGCGGCCGCGCTGGTGTTGTTCGTGACGGTGACCGTTACCTGCCGCGCACGCTCGGTCGGGCCTTTCGATGCCGTCTGCACCGGTCCAGGCACCGACGTGGGGACGATGGCGATGTCGGGCGTCACGCTGACGGTCAGCGCGGGAACCACGAGCAGTTCCATGCGCTTCTCGCCGCTGAAGATATTGCCCTCGTAACGGTTCACGACCGGCAGATCGACCGACACCGGCGCGCCCGCAATCGTGAACGCGAAGTGCGCGCGGAACGGCGTCGGACGATACGGCAGGCCGAAGGGCGCGTCGGGTGCAAAGACATAGCGGCCAGCCTCGCCCGGTCGCGTCCAGTAGGGCTCGGTCACGCGCGAATCCGCCGGAATCGTCGTCTGGGCCTCGCACTGCGAGATGCCGCCGCCCGAGACAGGCTCGCCCTTGCACGGCGTCGAGTTCGACGTGAAGCCTTCGAGAGTTGGACTCGACGCTTCGACGGCCTCACGTCCGCGATTCGCGGCGATCAGCGTCACTTTCACGGGCTGGCCCGCAGTGACGACGCCGGTGCTGGCGAGCGCTTCGAGCCGGAGGCCCTGCGCGAGGACGAGCGCTGACTCGAACTTCGCGATGGTCTGCGCAAGCCGGAAGTCGATCTCGTAGACTGCCTCAGGCGCGATGCGGAGCGACGCGAGGCTCTCGCGCAACTTTCGGGCGGCCACCAACCCGGCCGCCAGCGGCGCCTCGGCGCTCTCCGGGCCCGCGTTGCGTACGCGTTCGTCCGCGCTCTTCACCGCCGCCGCAATCGACGCGAGACCATTCGTGAGCGCTCCCGGAGGCGTCGCGCCGGCGAATCGGGCAAGCCCTGGGACGCTTGCGTCGATCCCTTCGAACAGCGACGCTTCGTCCTTGCCCTTCTGCGCGTCGAGCGTCGTGTCCACCAGCCGGTATTTCACGATCCACGGGCCCGGCAACGCGAGCAGCTGGCCGAAGCCCTGGCACTTGTGCATGGCGCGCGCCTCGCTGCCGATCTCGGCGTAGGTCCTGCCGAGCAGCGGGTCGTACACGTTCGCATCTGCCGTCGCGAACGGCCCGGGCGGCGGCTGATCGTTCTGGAACATGCCGTAGTACGCCGCCTGGTAAACCTTCGCGGGCTGCCATGGACGCAGGCCATCCTTCGATTGCTCGGGATACAGCGCCGGATCGCCTGCCGCGCGAAACGCCTCGGCGCCGAGCCGCGCGGAGGCCTGATGATGTTGGCCACCGCCGGCGCCATCCGGCCGCATCGTCACGAGCACGTCGGGCCGCGTGAGCCGAATCAGGCGGACGTAGTCGCCGAGGATCTCGCTCTTCCCCCACTTGTCGAACGTCTCGTCCACGCTGAACGAGAAGCCGAAGTCGACGGCTCGCGCGAAGAACTGCTCCGCCCCGTCGTAATGATGCGCCGCGAGCAGCTCTTCGGTGCGCAGCACGCCGAGCGCCTCGAAGATCTCGGGGCCAATCTCGTTCTGTCCGCCGTTGCCGCGAGTGGCCGTCGCAAGCACCACGCGCATGCCGTCGCCGTGGCTCTCCATCGCCATCAGCGCGCTGTTCTCGTCGTCCGGGTGTGCGGTGATGTGCATCACCGTGGCCACGGTCGCGAGTTTGCGCAGCATCAGGCGAAGCGCGACATCGCCGCGCAGGTCGGTGATGCCGGTGGCGGCGCTCGGCCGCGACGGCGCGACGAGGATTAGCGCGAGGACGACGGACAGGAGGACAGAGACCATCCGCCCGCGGAGAAGGGGACGCTGGACGCGGACCATGAGGATCACTCTATCAGGCGCGACGGCCCCCGTCGCACCGGCGCCTGGGCAATCCTACCGGCGCGCGGCGAGACGGCCGAAGCCGAAATACGCGTCCGACCGCTCAGGTTGACCGAGACAGGCGCGGACGAGGATCCGGCTCGCAAGGAACGCGGCCGACAGGTTCGCGCCGAGGCCGAGCGCGAACAGGTGATTCGGGTAGTTCCGGTGCGGCCCGATGAACGGCAGGTCGTCCACCGCGCGGCTCCACGGGGCGTGCCAGCCGTAGTCGGGCAGGACGCCGGAGATCGCCGGCAACGCAAGCGACAACTCGTACATCAACTGTCCGGTCCGCTGCACCAGCGTCGTCTTGCGAAATCTGTCGGGCACGCTCGGTTGATCGGCGCCGGTCCAGAGAATGCGGTCGTCGGCGGTCCAGCAGAGTCGATGGGGAGGGACCGACCGGTCGATCACGATCGCCTCTCGCGAGCCGGCGCTGCGGCGCACGTCGGCGCCGAGCGACGGCGTCAGCACCGAATAGGACTCCGACTCCACGAAATGCCGCGATAGCGCGCTGAACAGAGGCGCCGCGGTCCCCGTGGCGAGGATGACCTGATTCGCCGCGATCTCATGTCGTCCGGATATCAACTGGACGCCGGTGCGGGTGTGGCGGACCTTGTCGATCGTCGCGTGCTCGTAGACGGCGGCGCCGCGCACGGCCGCTGCGCGCGCGAAGCCGATCGCCGCGCGGTACGGATCGAGGGAGGCATGCCCGGAGGTCTTCACGCCGCCGGCGCCGTCGATGCCGGTCGCGGCCAGCAGCGCCTTCTGCGTGATCCAGGCGCCCTCGAGTCCGGCGTCCTTGAGCGCAGCAAGGTCCCGCTTCAGGAGCTTCGCCTCGGCGTCGGTGCGCGCCGCGACGATGGCGTCGGCCGGCTGGAGGCTGCACTTGATGTCGAGCCGGCGGAGGGTCGCCTGAGCGTCGAGCGCTGAGCGCCGGGTGTCCTGCCACAGCGCGCGGGCGAC
>JBKPSY010000198.1:0-10742 GCA_046735235.1 Acidobacteriota bacterium
AATTTCCCTCAACGGCGAAGCCCACGAGCTGCCCAGCCCGGTAACCATCCGGGCGCTGCTCGACAGCGTCGGCATCGACTCGCGGAAGGTCGCGGTCGAGCGCAATCTCGTCGTGGTCCGCCGCGCGCATTACGACACCGAAGTGGTCAACGACGGCGACAAAGTCGAAGTCGTGAACTTCGTGGGCGGGGGCTAGCGGCCATGGATGCCTTCGTTCTCGCCGGCCGCACGTTTTCGTCTCGGCTGATCGTCGGCACCGGCAAGTACCCGTCGAACGCGGTGATGGTGCAGGCGCACGACGCGTCGGGCGCCGAAATGGTCACCGTCGCGGTGCGCCGGGTCAACATCTCGGATCGGTCGCGCGAGTCGATGCTCGATTACATCGACCAGGCGCGCTACACGCTGCTGCCGAACACGGCCGGCTGCTATACCGCCGACGAGGCGATTCGCACGGCACGTCTCGCGCAGGAGGCCGGTCTCTCGAACTGGATCAAGCTCGAGGTCATCGGCGACGAGAGGACGCTCTTTCCCGACAACGAAGCGCTGCTCGAAGCCACGCGCGTGCTCGTGAAGGAAGGGTTCGTCGTGCTGCCGTACACGACCGACGATCCCGTCGTCTGCCGCAAGCTGGAAGACGCAGGCGCGGCGGCTGTGATGCCGCTCGGCGCGCCGATCGGATCGGGGCTGGGCATCCAGAACGCGAACAACCTCCGGATCATCCGCGAGTTCGCGCGAGTGCCGGTGATTGTGGACGCCGGTGTCGGCACCGCCTCGGATGCCGCGCTCGCGATGGAGCTTGGCGCCGACGCCGTCCTGATGAACACGGCGATTGCCGGCGCGGGCGACCCGGTCGCCATGGCGCGCGCGATGCGGCTGGCCGTCGAGGCCGGACGGATCGCCTACCGCTCCGGACGCATCCCGCGCCGTCTGTATGCCACCGCCAGCAGTCCCGTCGAAGGGCTCGTCGGCCGCTGACCCGAATGCCCAACCGCCCGGTCACGTCCGGCCGACTGCAGGAGCTCCGCGACGAACGTGAAGCGGCCGACCGCGCCTACAACGACGCGCTGACGGCGGTCGATCGCGCGCTCGTGTCCCCGGTCGGAGCGGTCGCGCCACCGCGCCTGGATGAGAGCGCGCTCGGCGCACTGAACGCGTCGTGGCAGATTACCGACGCGGTGACGCTGCCCGCCCCACGAGGACTGCGGTCGCGCCTCGCGCACTTCGTCTGGCGCCTCTGCGCGCCGGCCTTCGAACGGCAGCAGGCGTTCAACTCGCGCCTCGTCGATCACCTGAACCGCCACGCCGACGTCGAGCGTGACGCCTCACGAGCGCTCGAGCGCTTGAATACGCTGCTGCAGGAATACACCTCGGCGCTCGCGGTGTTTCAGTCGCACCTGGTCGTGTACTTCCAGCAGATCACCTGGTTCGTGGAAACCAAGGATCGCCTGGACGCCGCGAGCCTGATGGCCGTCTACGACACCGTGATCAACCACCTGACGCTCGAGCTCGTCAAGCACAGCGAGCACGCCGACGCCAGGGAAGCGCGCATGAACGGCCGGATCACCGCCATCGGCGCCGCCGACGACGAGCTGCGCGACTCAGTGGCGGCGGTGCAGACGGCGACGGCAGTACTCAAGCGCGAGCTCGAACGCTCGTTGCAGGCGCGACCCGCTGGACCTGCCGGACCCGACCGACCTGACCGACCTGATCGACCTGATGGACCTGATCGACCTGATCGACCCGTCTCGTTGGAGAGCTACAAGTACGTCGGCTTCGAGGACCGCTTCCGCGGCTCGCAAGAGGACATCCGGTCGCGACTCGTCGACTACGTGCCGCTCTTCAAAGGTCGATCGGACGTGCTCGACGTCGGCTGCGGACGCGGAGAACTGCTCGACCTGTTCAAGGAGTCCGGCGTCGGCGCGCGCGGCCTCGACCTGAACTCCGAGATGGTCGAGGCGTGCACGGCCCGTGGGCTGGACGCGGTCGAGGGCGATCTCGTCGGCTATCTCGAGAGCCTGCCGGACGGGTCGCTTGGCGGCCTCATCGCGATCCAGGTCGTCGAGCACCTCGAGCCGTCGTACCTGATGCGCGCGCTCGATGTGGCCTTCCACAAGCTGCGGCCCGGGTCGCCGATCGTGCTCGAGACAATCAACCCGGCCTGCTGGTTCGCGTTCTTCTCGAGTTATATCCGCGACCTCACCCACGTCAGGCCGATTCATCCCGAGACGCTCGAGTATCTACTGACCGCAAGCGGATTCAGCCGCGCCAGGATCGATTACCGGGCGCCCTATCCAGAGGCGGACAAGCTCCAGCCGCTCGCGCCGTCTGAGGGCGACACGCCCGTAGTCGCGGATTTCGTCGCGACGTTCAACTCCAACGTGCAGCGGCTCAACGGCCTGCTCTTCACGTATCTCGATTACGCCGCCATCGGCGAGCGCGCCTGAACTGAGTGGAAGAGGTCGACGTCCTCGTCGTCGGCGCCGGCGTGACGGGCCTGGCGTCGGCGCTGGCGATCGCGGAGCGCTGGCCCGATGCGGCGATCTGCGTGCTCGAGAAGCACCCGCGCCCGGGGATGGAGACGAGCACGCACAACAGCGGCGTGATCCACGCGGGCATCTACTACCCGTCCGGATCGCTCAAGGCACGGCTGTGCGTCGATGGCGCCCGTCGGCTATACGGCTACTGCGTGGCGCGTGGCGTGCCGCACGAGCGCTGCGGCAAGTTCATCGTGGCGACCGACGCGTCGCAGGAGCCCGCCCTCGAAGCGCTGCTGGCACAGGGACAGGCCAACGGCGTGCGCCGGCTGACGGCGGTCGACCCGGCCTTCGTCCGCGTGCACGAACCGCACGTGCGGGCGACTGCCGCGCTCTGGTCGCCCGACACCGGCATCGTCGAAGCCGAGTCGCTGGTGCGAACGCTGGCGGAGGAGTGCGACGCGCGCGGCGCCGTGCGGCTGCCGCACACGGCGCTCCGCGGCGGCGGTCCGGGCGAGCGCGGCCTCGTCGTCGACACCGACCGCGAGCGCATCCACGCCCGCGTCGTCGTCAATGCGGCCGGGCTGTACGCCGACGAAGTCTCCGCGGCGCTGGGCGGCGAGCGCTTCACAATCTACCCGGCGCGAGGCGAGTACGCCGAGCTGGCACCGGCGCGGCGCGAACTCGTCCGATGGCTGGTCTATCCGTTGCCGCACCCGAAGGGACACAGCCTGGGGGTGCACCTCATGCGGACGACGCGAGGCAGCGTGCAGGTGGGACCGACCGTGCGTTTCCAGCAGGACAAGGACGACTACGAGCGGGATCGGGAGCCGGTGGAGGAATTTTTCGAGCCGACCCGCGAGCTTCTGCCGGAACTGCAGCCAGGCGACTTGCGTCTCGGAGGCAGCGGCATCCGCGCGAAGCTGCACGGTCCAGAGGGGTCGTTCGCCGACTTCCTGATTCGGCGCGATCGTGAGTTGCCGGACCTGGTGCACGCGGCCGGCATCGACTCGCCAGGATTGACCTCGTGCCTCGCCGTCGGCGCCATGGTCGCGACGCTCGTCGGCGAGGCGTTCAATCCATAGAACCTAGAGCTTCGCGAGAATCCCGTTGATGCGTTCCTTCTGCTTGCTGTCGCCGGTCATTGCCAGCGCCTTGCGATAGCTGTCGATCGCTTCCTGCCGGCTGCCCTTCGCCGCCAGCGCCTCGCCCAGGCTGTCGTACGTGTTCCACGAGTCGGGGTGACGCTTGATGTTCTCCCGGAATGTCGCAATCGCGTCATCCAGCTTGCCGGCCTGCAGCTGGGTGTAGCCGAACAGGTTCAGCTCCCCCTCGGTCGCCAGCTTCAGCGACTTGGTGCGGAGCTCGGCTGCTGCCGTTGGGTTGCCCTGTTTCTCGAGTACATCGGACTTCGCCCGCAGCGTCGTGAAGTTCTCCTGCATGGCGACGGCCCTATCGGCCCACTTGCCCGCCTCCTCCAGGTTGACGTTGTTCGCCGCGCACCATTGCGCCGCCTGCGCGAAGCGCTGCCAGCTGAATCCCGCCAGCCCGCGCAGCTCCTCTCGGAGGCTGGCGGCGACGACCGCGGACGTGTCGACGTCGATGCGAATCGGTACGGCCAGCTTCTCCCAGCGCAGCGTCGCGACCACCGACTTGTCGGTGGGATCGTCGAACGTGTAGGCCAGGCGCTCCTCGAACGGGCTGGCGACCGGCGACACGGTCATGCGGGCCGCGTCCTCCGATGCGTCGTAGAAGAAGCTGCCCCAGGCCTTGGCTTCGCGATTGAAGATGACCGTCCAGCTCTGGGCCGTCGGGATCATGTGGAGCCCGTACGAGCCGGCGGCGAGCGCATGGCCCCCGACGCTCACCGGCGTCGTGAACGTGATCACCGTGTTCTCGTTCGCGCCGGCGCGCCAGACCTCGTTCCAGGGCACGAGCTTGCCCCACACCTCGCGCTTGTTGACGGCCGGACGGTGGTAGGCGATCGTGACGTCGGTGATGCCGACGCGCTGGCTCACCGTCGCCGCCGGACTGGGCTGCGGAACTGTCAGCGCCGGACCCTGCGCGGCGGCAGTGCCGGCCGCGGCTGCGAAGGCGACCGCGGCCATCACCAGCGAGCGCGTGCGAAAGATCGGGAAGGAACGCATGCGGAACGGCCTCCTCAGCCTCGACCACCGACGTTAGCACCAGCGTGCGCGAGAGCGGGGAGACTGTCACGCGGGACGAACGGCTCGTCACACGGAAGACAGGCGCACGCTCGACGAAGGGCGGATTTCTGGGCCGAGTGCTGGGGCGAAGCGACCCACCCCACGCTCGGTCCGGAGGCTGGACCGCAGCGTCGCATGTCAGCTAGCCTTGACCCCACGCGATGCTCGTCCTCGCTGTTCTGCCCGCCCTGGCGCTGGCCTGTCTACGACCGGGAACGGGATGGCGCGATGCCATTGTTCGCGCGTCGCTGCTCTGGGGGACGGCTGCGGTGGTGTCCGCGGAGGTCCTGGGTGCCGCCGGCATGCTTCGCCCGGCGCCCGTGCGCGCCTTCTGGGCCCTGCTGACGACAGCCGCCCTTGCCGTCGCCTGGCGCAAGCGGCGAGTCGTCGCGAGCACTCTGCCCTTCCTGACGGATTCCCTGATCGCGACGCCGATCCTGTCCCTCACCTTGTTGATTTTTGCGGCGGGCACGCTCATCACCGGGCTCGCGTCGGCGCCAAACAACTGGGACTCGCTCGCCTACCATCTCCCGAAGGTCGAGCACTGGATTCAGACGGGGTCACTCGCCCCAACCCCCTTCGCCCTCCTCACCGAGGGCTCCCGCGCCCCGGGCGCTGAAATGCTCTTGCTCCACACCCGGCTCCTCGCTGCCGACAGCGTCTTCCTCAATACCGTGCAGTGGGCGGCGTGGGTGATCGGCGTCGTCGCAACCGCGACGGCTGCCAGTCATCTGAGGGCTTCGCAATCCGGTCAGGCCGGGGCGGGTGTGTTCGTCGGGACGGTGCCTATGGTCGTCCTGCAAGCGTCAAGTACTCAAACGGACCTGATCGCCGGCGCGTGGGTCGCAGTCATGCTGGAGCGCGTCCTGATGTTCAGGGATGCGCCCTCCATGTCGGTCGCGCTCGACGTCGGGGCCGCCCTTGCGCTCGCCTTTGTCACGAAAAGCAGCGCCACGCTTGCGGCGGCCCCCATCGCGGTCTGGTTCGGGTTTCTGCTGCTCCGCCACTGGGGCCTGGACCGCCGAACGATTCTCAGCCTTACCGGTTGCGCTGGTCTGATCGTCGTCCTGAACGTAGGTTGGCTCGTGCGCAATTACCAGATCTTTGAGACGGCGCTCGGCCCCCCGAGGCCTGCGCTTCGCTCGGCGAACTACCGGCCAGGCGTGATCGCCGCAAACGCCATTCGATATTTCACCGCGCACAGTCTGGTGCCCGACCTCGCCGTGAATCGCGCGATCGTCCGTTCGGCGCGTGAGGCGTTCTCCCGGATCGGCCTGCAGGAAGATGCGCCGGGAACAGTGCTCCGACCATTCGGTGACGTGCTAACTGTCGAGCCTCGCATGCGAGTCCTCCACGAGGATGTCGCCTCGGCGCCCGTCCAGGTGCTGCTCGTGGCTCTCGCGCTGGTGGTGCTCGTCCTGCGTCCGATCGAGGCTGATCGCAGCGGCTATGCGGCGCTGCTGCTGAGCCTGTTTGTGTCGCTGCTGCTCTTTGCAGGGTTGCTGCGGTGGCAACTTTACGGGAACCGGCTCCACGTACCAGTATGGTTCCTCGCAGGACCCGTTGTCGGCGCGGTTCTCTTCGCGCGCCGCGGAACGCTCTCGACCGTGTGCCTCGTGCTTGCGCTCTGCACTGGGCTGCCACCGCTGATCAGCAACTGGTCGCGTCCCCTCTGGCCCATCTTCCCTGACCAGCCACCCTCGGTACTGGTGTCAACGAGGGCTGCCGAGCTGTTCTCGCAGGATCCGCCGGACAAAGAGGCGTACGAGGCGGCGGTGAGCGAGATCACGCGGACACCGAAGCCGCGCATAGGACTCGTGATGCGTCCCGGCAGCTCTGAATATCCCTTGTGGTGGCTGCTTCAGCAGCAGCACGCCGAGGCAACCATCCGTCACATGGGTCAGGTTTACGGCCCGAGTGAGCCACCGTTCTCCCCGGATGTGATCCTGGTTCTGGATTACGCGCAGCGCTTCGACGGGAACCTTGGAGCGCCGCAGGAGACGTATCGGCTGGTTCTGGAACGGGGCCCCGCGCGTGTTTGGCAGCGCTGAGGGCCGCGGTCGCGGAGTCGAGAACAGTACGAATTCAGCCGAGGTATCGGGCCAGCGCGTCCTGCCACGACGGCATCTCGATGCCCGCGGCGCGAAGCCGTCCGTTCGAGAGCGCGCAGTATCGCGGGCGCGTCGCACGCATCGGAACGTCGGCCATGCGCGTGGCCTCGAGCGTCGCCCGGATGCCGAGAATCCTCGCGGCTTCCTCGGCGAGCCGGTACCAGCTCGCCTCGCCGGTGTTCACCATGTGATAGGTGCCGTACGCAGCCCGCGCTCCCACCAGCGTCCACGTCGCCTCGACGACGTCGTCGACGAAGCTGGGGCTGACGATTCGATCGACGAAGACACGAGCCGGCTGCCCTGCACGAAGCGCGGTGACGATCCTGTCGATGCTGCCGTGCGCGGCCGGGCCGCCGAAGAGGCTCTCGACGCGGAGCACGTAGTGCGAGGCCGCACCGGCCGCCATCCATTCGCCGACGAGCTTCGACTGCCCATAGACATTGGGCGGCGCCGTGGCGTCGTCTTCCGTGTACGGGGAGCTGGCGGCGCCATCGAATACGAAGTCCGTGCTGTAGTGCACGAACACCGCGCCGGCGCTCGCGGCCGCACGCGCCAGCGATTGAACGGCCCACGCGTTGACCGCCAGCGCGGACACCGGATCGTCTTCGGCCGCGTCGACCTTGTTGTAGGCCGAGGCGTTCAGGACGACCTGCGGACGCTCGCGCGCAATGCGATCGGTCACCGCGGCATGGTCGGTCACGTCGAGATCATGGCGCGTCAGCGCCACGATCTCGGCGCGATCCGCGAGGCGGGCCGTGGCCGTCGCGCCCAGTTGCCCGGCAGCGCCGACGATCAGGAGTCGCGGCTTCATGCGGCCACGGAGCGTCGCATCTGCTGGTCGTCGAACTCGCCTTCCCAGCGGGCGACGACGACCGAGGCGAGGCAGTTGCCCAGCACGTTCACGCCAGTCCGCGCCATGTCGAGCACCTGATCGACGCCAAGGAGCAGCGCGACGCCCTCGAGCGGCAGGTGGAATGCCGACAGCGTGGCCGCCAGGATCACCAGGCTCGCGCGCGGCACTCCAGCGACGCCCTTGCTCGTCACCATGAGCGTCAGCATCATCGTGATCTGCTGGCCGATGGAGAGCTCCACGCCGGCGGCTTGCGCAACGAAGATCGACGCGGCCGACAGGTAGAGGGTCGAGCCGTCGAGGTTGAAGCTGTACCCCGTCGGCAGCACGAAGCTGGCGATCCGTTTGGGGACGCCGAACTCTTCCATCGCCTCGAGCGCCTTCGGCAGCGCGGCTTCGCTGCTCGCCGTCGAAAATGCGATCAGGAACGGCTCGCGCGCCGCGCGCAGGAACCCGAGAGTCGGCACCCGCACCAGCAGCGTCGCAGCGCCCACGACGATGACCACGAAGAGGAACAGCGCGGCGTAGAGCGTTCCGACGAGCGCGCCCAGCGACGCGAGGACCGAGAGGCCATGGCCGCCGATCGTGCCGGCCATCGCGCCGAACACGCCGACGGGCGCCAGACGCATCACGTAGCCGGTGACCTTGAACATCACGTGGGCGACCGTGTCGAGCAGCGACACCAGGCCGGTGCCCCGCTCGCCGAGCGCCGCCAGGCCGACCCCGAAGAACGTCGAAAAGACGACGATCTGCAGCACGTCGCCTCGGGCCATCGCGTCGACGACGGACGTGGGCGCCAGATGCAGCACCAAATCCCAGCCGGTCTGTTGCTGCTTCACCATCGCCACCGCCGTCGCCGTGTCGCCGCCCGGCTGCAGCGTCAGCATCGCACCCGGCTTGATGACGTTCACCATCAGCAGACCGACGGCAAGGGCGACAGTCGTCGCCAGCTCGAACCACACGATCGCCTTGAGCCCGATTCGGCCGACCGCGCGAAGCTCGCCGGTGCCCGCAATGCCCACGACCAGTGTCGAAAAGATGAGCGGCGCCAGAATCATCTTGATCAGGCGCAGGAAGATGTCGGCGAGCGGGCGCACGGCGACGCCAGCGTCGGGCCACACGGCGCCAACGACGATGCCAAGGGCGAGCCCGATGAAGATCTGGGTCGTCAGGCTGGGGCGCCGCATCACCGCGTGCCACCGTTGAGCGCGTCGGCCAGCGCCGAGACGACGGCAGCCTGCTGCGCTTCGGTGAGCTCCGGGTAGATCGGCAGCGCGAGCGTCTCGCGGGCCGCGGCCTCGGCGTGCGGAAATTCGCCGTTGCGGTGGCCCAGGTGCGCGAAGCACTCCTGCAGGTGGAACGGGACCGGGTAGTAGATCGCGGTCCCGATTCGGCGCGCGGCGAGCGATTCCCTCACGCGATCGCGATCGGGCACGCGGACGATGAACTGGTTGTAGATGTGATAGCGCCCGGGCAGCTCCGCCGGCAGCCCGACACGATCCGTCAACGCCGCCTCGGTGAAGAGCTGCCGATACCGCGCGGCGTTTCGCCGCCGCCCTTCCGTCCAGCCGGGAAGGTACGGGGCCTTCACCCGAAGCACGGCCGCCTGCAGCGCATCGATGCGGAAGTTGCCGCCGACGATCCGGTGGAAGTACTGCTGCTCGGCGCCGTGGTTCCGGACGAGCCTGAGCGCCTCCGCCATCGCGGCGTCGCGCGACGTGACGAGCCCGGCGTCGCCGAAGGCGCCGAGGTTCTTGCTGGGGAAGAACGAGAAGCACGCCGAGGCGCCGAACGTGCCGGCCTGGCGATCGCCGATGCGGCTGCCGATCGCCTGCGCGGCGTCCTCGATGACTGGCACGCCGGCCTTCGCGGCGATCTCGCCGATGGCGTCCATGTCGGCGCACTGCCCGTACAGATGTACCGGCATGATCGCCTTCGTGCGCGGCGTCATCGCCGAAGCCACGGCGGCCGGGTCGAGGTTGAAGCTGACGGGATCGATGTCGACCAGGACGGCCCGCGCGCCGACACGCGCGATGGATCCGGCCGTCGCGAAGAACGAGTAGGTGCTGGTGACAACCTCGTCACCGGGGCCGATGCCGAGCGCCATCAGCGCCGCGAGCAGCGCGTCGGTTCCCGACGACATGCCGATCGCGTGCTCCACTCCGATCGCCGCGGCGATCTCGCGCTCGAACGCCTCGACCTCCGCGCCGAGAATGAACCGCTGGCTGTCGCAGACGCGTGTGATGGCGGCCAGCGCTTCGGCGCGGATCGCGGTCCACTGCGCTCCGAGATCGAGCAGCGGGACTTCCTCGGCCGCCGGCTTGACGGGCACCGTCGTCACGCTAGCGCCTGCTGTAGATGTGCGGCTCGCCCCAGACGGCGAGGTCGTTTCGCGCATCGCCGCCGCCCTTGGGTCCCGGATCGGTGTTGAGGATGATCCGCACTTCCCGCCCCGCGTAGGCCGAGAGGTCCAGGTGGGCAGAGAACCACTTCTGGCCTCCGTCCTTCGGGTTCACGAACTGCCGCAGCACTTCGTCGTACGTGCGGCCCTCGCTGACGCCGACGCGAAACTGCGCGCCGTCGCCGGCGAGCGGCCAGGAGTCGGGCCGCATCGCGAAGTCCACGTCGAGCCATGCGTCGGGCGGCACCCGAACGATGTAGGTGATCCGCGCGAACGGCTTTGCGAGGATCGTCTTCTTGGTCACGCCGTCGATCGTGACGTCGGCGACCTGGAAGTTCGACGCGACCGCCTCGGGATTCGAGCGCTTTTCCGCGCGCGGAAGCTCCGCGATCAGATCGACGGCGCGATCCTTGATGACGGTGTGCGAGTAATACCACCAGCCCACGACGGCAAGCACCGCCGCGAGGCCGACGATCAATCTGGTCTGAAGTTTCATACCGGACCGGCCCTCGTCGCAGCGCCCACTGCTAGAGTCGGAAGATGTGTGGCTCGGGTCTGCCCTTCAGCGCGTTCCGCGTGTCGACGATGAGCGGCGCGCCCGCGACCAGCGCGTCGTAGTCGAACCCGCGATGGGCGGTGACGATCACGGCACAGTCGACGCCCGCCTTGAGCGCCGCGGCCTCGGGCACCGCGTGCATC
>JBKPSY010000199.1:0-13663 GCA_046735235.1 Acidobacteriota bacterium
TTAGTTATGTCGACACAGCTTCGCCAGGCCACTCAAGAGAGACTCGAGGTAGCGGGAGGACTCAGCCTCTTCGTTCGCTCGTGGCGTCCAGACGCCAAGGCACGCGGCGTCGTCGTCATCGTGCCGGGCTTCAACTCTCACAGCGGCTACTACGGATGGGTAGCCGAGCAATTGGTCACGGCCGGTCTCGTCGTCTATGCCCTCGACTTGCGGGGTCGCGGACAGTCGGACGGGGAACGGTTCTACGTGGAGAAGTTCACCGACTACGTCGACGATGTGTCGGCGGTCGTGACGCTCGCGAAGTCCCGCGAGCCTGGGCTGCCGACGTTCCTGCTCGGTCACAGCGCCGGCGGCGTGGTCGCGTGCCTGTACGCACTGGACTACCCGCATGAGCTGACCGGTCTGATTTCGGAGAGTTTCGCGCACGAAATCCCGGCGCCAGACTTTGCACTCGCGGTGTTCAAGGGATTGGGGCACGTCGCGCCGCACGCGCACATCCTGCATCTCAAGAACGAGATCTTCTCTCGCGATCCCGAAGCTGTGCGGGCGATGGACGCCGACCCACTGATTGCCCACGAAACGCAGCCCACGAAGACGCTCGCGGAGATGGTCCGCGCCGATGAACGGCTGAAGAAGGAGTTCCCTTCGATCACGCTACCGGTGTTGATTCTCCACGGCACCGCGGATCAGGCGACCAGGTCGAGCGGAAGCCAGCGGTTTTACGACACGGTGGGTTCAGAGGACAAGACCCTGAAGTTGTACGACGGACACTTTCACGACCTCCTCAATGACGTGGACAAGGAGATGGTGATGTCGGATATCAAGAGTTGGATCGTTGGCCATCTGCGCGATTGACGGATCGCGCGGCAGCCAGGCAACCGGTAACGGTTGAAGATGCCGCGAGGATGAGGCACGGCAAAGGGGAAGAGCCGATAGGCCGCATTGACCGCGGCAGCTTAGGAAGGTTCGCCATGATCCACGATCAACTGAGATTGACACTCATCGGCGGCCCGACGCTGCTGATCGAATGGCGCGGACTTCGGCTCCTGACTGACCCGACCTTCGATGACGCTGGATCGGTGTTCGAACATGGCCCAGTTGTCCTGCGAAAGACCGTCAGGTCCGCAGCGGATGTGCGCTCGGTCGAGCCCATCCACGCAGTATTGCTGAGCCATGACCAGCACGAGGACAACCTCGATGGGGCGGGGCGCGCGCTGCTTCCGCGGGCAGGCCGTGTGATCACGACGCAGGCGGGTGCGTCACGGCTTGGCGGCAACGCCATGGGTCTGCCGACGTGGGCTACCACCGATCTGACAATGCCGGACGGCACCACAGTGAACGTTTCGGCGACGCCGGCCCGCCACGGCCCGATCGGAATCGAGCCCCTCAGCGGTGAGGTGACTGGCTTCGTGCTTACGCTGGGGTCTTCGGCAAGTGACGTCACCCGGATCTACATCTCGGGGGATACGGTGTGGTTTGAGGGCGTGGCGGAAGTCGCCCGCCGCTTCCCCGACATCCGCGTGGCGATCTTGCATCTCGGCGCCGCGAAGCTGCCCGCGCTTGGCGACGGGCACTTGACGATGAATAGCTCCGATGCCGTGGCGGCCGCCCGCGCGTTCAAGTCGGCAGTCATTGTCCCCGTCCACTATCAGGGATGGGCCCATCTCTCACAGGGCCGCGACGATTTCGCGTCGGCGTTTGCCCGTGCGGGACTCGAAGCTCGGGTCACCTGGCTGGAACCAGGGATTGCTGCGGTGATTGAGGCAGCATCCCCTGACGAAAGGCTGATGACATCCTGAGGCGACCTCTCACGCTCGCTGGTCTTGCAATGATGACGGCGTGTGCTGCGCCATCGATGGCGAGCCTGCTCGACGCCGCAGCGCGGTGACCGGCCCCGACGCACTTTCGTACCGACGAGCTTTACATCGACGCGCGACGCTGTTGCGTCCGGGGATCATGGGGGATGATGAGTTCCCGACGGCCGAAGAGCCGCGCATCCATCGACAGCGCACCCGGGCCGAGCAGCGCCAGAGCGGCGGCGTCCCCGGCGACGATCACCGCCGCAAGATGGTCGATGGCCAGCGGCGCGTTAGGCTGGGTCCACGTCGCAATGAATAGCGTGGTGAGACCGGCGACGGCGGCCGACCCAGGCGTCAGGACTCCGGCGACCAGCGCGAAGCCGCTGACGACCGCCAGGGCGGCGGCGATCCATATCACCCCGTTCGGCGCAGGTGTGCGCATCAGGAACACCGCGCCCTGAATCGACGCCGCGCCGCCCACGACGATCCGCAGCACTAGCAGACCGATGCCTGGCCAACCGCCCGGGAATGTCGAGAAATACCGTTGCACTCAGGTAACGGTACCGCCTCTGCCGGGGAGAGCGAATCCCTCATGGTTGGAATCCGCGCGTACCCCGATCTGGTTACAGCCCGGTTACAGCTGAATGATGCCGCGACGGACGGCGATGGCGACCGCTGCCGTACGATCGCTGGCGCCCAGCTTTTCGAGAATGTGCTTGACGTGGACCTTGACGGTCTCTTCGGAAATGGACAACTGGGCGGCGATGTCGCGGTTGCGGTTTCCGCCGGCGACGTGCTGCAGCACGCGAATCTCGCGGTCGGTCAAGCGCTCGTCCGCGACGTGCTCGGCCAGCTGCGCCGCGATCTCGTGAGCAATCCGCTTGCGTCCGGCGTGCACCTGACGAACCGCCTCGACGAGCTCCTTCGGGGGCATGTTCTTCAGCAGGTATCCGCGGGCGCCGGCGGCAAGCGAACGCTGGATCTCGACGTCTCCCTCGAAGGTGGTCAGCATGACGACCCGCGCGTCAGGGAACTCCGCAAGAATCGCCATCAACGCATCGATGCCGCTGATGTCCGGCATACGCAGATCCATCAGCGTCACGTCAGGCCGATGCTCGCGAAAGAGCTGAATCGCCTCGCGTCCGGTCGAGGCCTGGGCGACGATCTTCATGTCGGTCTGACCGTCGATGACGGCCGAGATCCCCTCGCGCAGAAGCGCGTGATCGTCAACGCTGAGCACACGAATCGGCCGGCGGTCGGTCATGGATGGCGCTCCGGTGTGTCGCCGTGCACGGCGACGCCCCCTGATCGGCTGAATGCCGCGCGCCCCGGGACGCACAATTCGATTTCGGTGCCCGCGGCCGCGCGGCTGCGGATCGTGAGCGTCCCGCCGATGCGTTCCGCACGCTCCTTCATGCCGGTGATCCCCCAATGGCCGGCGACCCCTGCGTGCACAATCTTCGGGTCAATTCCCCGGCCGTCGTCCCGCACAAATATCCGCAGTTCGGACGGCGTGTATTCGATCTCGACCTCGACCGCCGTCGCACCCGAGTGCCGAAACGCATTTGACAGACCTTCACGGCCAATCCGGTACACGTCGTCTCTCACGGCGGGATTGAGCGGCCTGGGTTGGCCTTCCACGATGACACGATACGCTGTCGTCTGCCCAGTCGCCAGCTCGCTCTGTATCCCTGAGAACGCGCGCTCGAGCTCGAGAGGATCGGTGGATGACGAGCGAAGGCCGCGCACGGCGTTGCGGCCTTCGTCGATCACGCGACGGACCAGATCGAGCGCGCGGGTGAACGCGGGTCTGGCCGGCGAGTCCTCGGGCAGCCGATCAACGGCGACGTGAAGCTGCATGGACGCGCTCAGGAAACCCTGGAGCAGAGTATCGTGCAGTTCCCGTGCGATGCGGGTCCGTTCGGTGAGACGCTCCTCGAACCTGACGTTGAGCTGATTCGCGAGTTGACGCAAGCGGAGACGGTACAACCCCCAGGCTGCGGTGATGCCGATGAGGACCGCGGCCGCCTGGAACCACGGCGTCTGCCACAGAGTCGGGCGGATGTCGAACGCCAGCGACGCCTCCGAGCCGTTCCACAGGCCGTCGCTGTTCGAGGCGATGACACGAAATCGATAGCGACCGTGCCTCAGATTCGTGTACACGGCCTGGCGATCGGCGGTAGCCTCGCTCCAGTCTTGATCGAAACCGTCGAGTCGGTAGCGGTAGCGCACCCGTTCGGGGACCGATAGGCTGAGGGCGGCGTAAGCGAACGCGATTCGCCGGCGGCCGGACGGGATCTCGGTGCCGGCCTCGACGTCGACCGGCCCGCCGTCGGCCGTCATCGACTCAACGTGCGTCAGCGCCGGCAGCGTGCGCGCGTCGGCGGTTCGGGCGTCGGCCACGGAGAGCCCGCCGTTGAGCGCGAGCCAGATGCGGCCACGGGAGTCGGCGACCAGCGTCCGATGCCGCTTCATCGAGTCGACGGCGAGCAGGCCGTCCGCCACGCCGTATTCCCGTATTTGACGCGCGGCCACCTCACAGCGGAGCAGCGACTCCCGATCGATGCGCAATACGCTGTCGATCGTGTTCAACCACAGAGATCCCGACTGGTCCACCGCCAGGCCGAGGATCGATCGGCGCAGGGCGGTTGGTCCCTGACAGGCGCGCAACCGGCCGTCTTGTACGAATGCCAGTCCATCTGCTGTGCCTGCCCAGAGTACGCCGCGAGGGCCCACGAAGACGGTATTGATGTCGCTCGACGGCAACCCGTCGCGTGTCGTGTAGGTGCGCCAGCGGCCCCCCGACAGCGCGCTCAGCCCGCTCGGCGTCGCGAACCAGACCGTTCCATCGGCGCCTTCCGCGATCGACGTGACGGTATTGGAGGCCAGTCCGGTCGCCGTCGTGAAGGTGGTGACGGCCCCATTCGTGATTCGGCTCGCGCCCGCGCTCAGCGTGCCCGCCCAGAGCGCGCCGTCGCGTGCGAGGGCCACAGCGTAGACACTGTTCTGCGGAAGCCCTTCGGCCTCCGTGATTCGCAGGGCCGACCATCCGCCCGCCGTCTTCCGCAGACGCGTGACCCCGCCGCGTTGTCTGCCTACCCATACGTCGCTGCCGGCGCCGGCTATCGAATACACGACGTCGCGATCAAGGCCCGCGTCGGTGATGCGCCCGACCACGCCGTCATCGATCCAGAACAATCCGCCGCTTGTCGGCGCAAACCACGCGCGTCCACGATCGTCGACATACACGGGTCCGATTGGTGCCGCCGGCAGGCCCTGCGCGGTTGAGAACGACGTGAAAACCGGATCGCGCCAACGCTCGATCCCGCGGTCCGAGCCAACCCATATGTTCCCTTCCCGATCCTCGAACACCGACGACACGTGGCGGCGCGGGTCGCTGGTCGACGCCCAGCGGCTCGCCCGTCCACGGTCGTCTACCCGTACCAGTCCATCCGATCCGGCGGCGATCCACACGTTGCCCCCACGATCGCGGATCATCGCGAGCGCCTGAATGTCGGTCAGTCCGCCCGGGAGCCCTGATCGGCTGATCCCTGTTCCCGTCCACCGTGCGACACCGCTGTCGGTTCCAATCCACAGTTGGCCCTGGTCCATCACGAGCAGGCAATTCACTTTCAGGTCCGGCAACCCGTCCGTGAGTCGCGTCACGCGCGTGCCCTGGACGCGAAGAACGCCGGCGCCGCGCGTGCCGAGCCAGAACTCGCCGGTTGGTGTCTGCGCCATCGAGATGACGAACGACGAGCCCGGTAACGCGCTCGTGTCGGCGATAGTGTCGACACGCCCGTTGCGGGAGATCTGTGCGCCGAGCCCGAGTGTCGACGTGAGGATGGCGTTGTCGCGCCCTCGCTCCATCGCGGTGACGACAGATTCCGGCGATCCAAGCGCCGGGAGAATGTTCTCGAACCCGTCGCGCCGACGGCGAAGCAGCGCGATGCCTCGCAGACGCGCCCAGAGCGATCCATCGGGTGAGGGGACGACGCCCAGGACCGCCGGTGCGGCATTCGGAGTGACTCCCCTCATATCGATCAACTGGAACGCCAGACCGTCGAAGCGCACGAGCCCTTTCTCCGCGCCAATCCAGAGGTAGCCGTCGGTTGTTTGCGTGATGGCATGAACGGGCCCGCCAGGGAAGCCGTGATCGCTCGTCCACTCGTCACGGAGGTATTGCGACATCGTCGTCCGCTGCGCGTGCACGCTGGCGCTCGCGGCGACGGCCAGGCACAGCGTTGCTGTCGCGGCGACCCTACGGGACATACTGGAATCGCTCGATGACGACCTCGACGTCGCTCTGCGGAGGCGCCGGTGCGAAGCGGAAGTAGTACAGATTCATGCGGACGTGTTCGCCACCAGGTGTCGGGACGCCGGAGGTGAATTCATGGCCCGCCACCGGTGCGCCTGAGGCGCCAGCGCCACGGAAGGTCCTGAAGATGACGCGTCCAGGCTCCCAGCGGAACGAATGCGTCAACGTGCCTCCGGGCGCGTCGAAGCGTGACACGTTTGCGGGTTCGTAGAAAGGCTGCACTACGTACTGCGCGTTGGGGATCTTCGGGTCGCCCCAGCGGCTGATCTCGACGTCCAGCTCGCGGTGATTCTGGTCGACGCCTTCGGTGTCCCAGGTCAGCAGACCGAGCGCCGCCGCCGGATCGAGGCCCGAGACATCCCGGACGGTGAAGAAGTAAGTGCCGTGTCCGAGCCCTCGCTTCAGGATCACTTCCGCGCTCGTCCAGCGGCCCTCGCGCTGCGCGAGCTTGAGGTGCAGCCTCCCCTGCGCATCCGTCCATGCATTGTCGGGGTCGTAGTCGTTCGTTCCCCCTCGATCGCTCGGCATGCTGCGAACATCCCATTCATATCCGCTGAACGTCAGCACCTTGGACGCCCGCGTCACGAAGTCTCCCCCGCCCTGGACGGTGGCCATCGCCACCACTCCGTTTCCGAGCGGCGGCAGCGCGTCCCTCGTGTTCGCGGGTCGATATCCCGCATCCACGAGAAGTGCCGCGTATTCGTCGCCGAGATGGATCGTGCTCTTCCACGTCCCATCCAGCTCGACGTTAGTGAATGGCTGCGCGGTCGTCGGCTGCACCCACCAGACGCCGCTCTTGGCATAGATCACGATCCGTTGACCGGACCGCGCGCCGGTGACGCGGCCGCCGATGGGCGCGACCCTGTCGGTTCCACCCGCCGCAGCCGGAGGAACCGCCGAGAACTGGACCGACGGATTCGCCCTTGGCGTGTCCTTCGGGCATCCGACCACGGACAGGCCGATCGTCAATGCGACGCAGGAACAGGCCAGCCTGACAAATACGGACATATGTGACCCGGAGATTAACCCGTTCGAGTAATCGAGCGGAATAACCCATTCGAGTAATGGATTTGTTAACGAATTCGGGAGGGAGCGAGTCCCCCGTTGTCGGGATGCCAAGTCACTCCTCGCTCGGATATTTTTGCCGACAGGTGAGCGGAAGGGGAACCGAAATGACGACCATCACGACGATCAAGCACACACGATTCCAGACTTCGGGTGCGCCGAACACTACACCGATTGTGTTCGTCGTCGACGACGACCCTTCGGTCCGCGAGGCTCTGGGATTGCTGATTCAGGCGTCAGGCTGGCGGGCCGAGACGTTCGCGTCGGCACGGGAGTTTTTGGCCCGTCCCAGGGTGCCGGTTCCAAGCTGTCTGGTTCTGGACGTGGCCTTGCCGGATCTCAGCGGTCTCGAGCTTCAGCAGCGCGTGGCTGCCGACCGCTCGGACATGCCCGTCATCTTTGTCACGGGGTACGGCGACGTTTCGCAGAGCGTCCGGGCAATGAAGGCTGGGGCGCTCGAATTCCTGACCAAGCCGTTCTGCGAGCAGGTGCTGATAGGCGCCATCCGGCATGCCGTCGAGCGCAGCCGCCGCACGCTGGAACGCGGCGCGAAGATGAGAGCCCTCCGCAAGAGTTACGAGTCGCTGACACCGCGTGAGCGCGAAGTGATGGTGCTCGTGGTGTCCGGCCTTCTGAATAAACAGGTAGGGGGCGAGCTCGGTATCAGCGAGATCACGGTGAAAGCGCATCGCGGTCAGGTGATGCGAAAGATGAAGGCCGATTCGCTGCCCTCGCTTGTCAACATGGTCGCGGGACTGGGCCTCTTAGCGGATCGTCTGGACCATCTGCAGGGCGCTATCGCCTCATGACTGGCCCATGCGGCTGCGACGAGACACGGACCGTTCAACACCGCAATCGACAATGAAGAAAGGAGCTCGCAATGAAGAACCCACGGACTAGCTCTGGTGCCATGTCTCGACTCAAAGAGGCCATGACGATGTCGTTCACACGGCTGACTTGGCGTCTTGCCTTCCGAAGCGCAAGCATCGCTGGTCTTGCAGTGGCGGTTCTCCCGGTCACCAGCGTCGTCGGTCCGCCATTGGCAGCGGCGGCCGCCTCTGACGGCGAGTCGATCCGTCCGTTTCGGGTCAACGTGCCGGACGCGGATCTGGCCGATCTGCGCCGCCGACTCGTGGCCACGCGCTGGCCCGACAAGGAGACCGTGCCCGATCGATCGCAGGGGGTCCAGCTCGAGAAGCTGCAGGCACTGGTGCAGTACTGGCGTACGGACTACAACTGGCGCACCATCGAAGCCAAACTGAATGCGCTTCCGCAGTTTGTGACGAATATCGACGGCGTAGATATTCATTTCATCCATGTCCGCTCCCCTCACAAGAACGCGCTTCCGCTAATCGTGACGCACGGTTGGCCGGGATCGGTGATCGAGCAGCTCAAGATTATCGGCCCGCTCACGGATCCGACCACGCACGGAGGCAACGCCGAAGACGCCTTCGACGTCGTCGTGCCGTCGCTCCCGGGCTATGGCTTCTCGGGCAAGCCGACCGGCACCGGCTGGGACCCTGACCACATCGCACGCGCGTGGGCGGAGCTGATGCGCCGGCTCGGGTACACGTACTACGTCGCGCAGGGCGGTGACTGGGGCACCCCGGTCTCCAGTGCCATGGCGCGTCAGGGCGTCGACGGACTGCGCGGCATTCACATCAACCTGCCGGCAACCGTGCCGGCCGAGGTCGCAGCGGCGCTCGGCAGTGGCGTCGCGCCGCCGGGACTCAGCGACAAGGAACGCGCCGTGTTCGATGTGCTCGCGGCCTCCGCCAAGAAGGGAAACTCCGCCTACTTCACGATGCTGAGCGCCCGTCCGCAGACGGTTGGCTATGGCACGACGGATTCACCGGCTGGCCTCGCGGCATGGATCCTTGTCCACGCCGGCTTCGCGCAGTGGAACTACGGCGACGACCCTCGACAGACGTTGACGAAAGACGATGTGCTGGACGACATCACTCTGTACTGGCTGACCAACACCGCGACGTCGGCCGGCCGGCTGTATTGGGAAAACCACGGCCGCAGCCCCCTGGTCGCGGCGGCGTGGAAGACCACTGAGATCAGGATTCCGGTGGCCGTCACCGTCTTCGGTGAGGACGCGTATCTGCCTCCAGAGACGTGGGCGCGGCGCGCCTACCCGACGTTGGCCTACTTCCATCAGGTCGACAAAGGCGGACACTTCGCCGCGTGGGAACAGCCGGAACTGTTCGCGTCTGAGCTACGCGCGGCCTTTCGGCCGCTGCGCAATGGGCAATGAGTATCCGCGGCACAAGGACGGCATTCACAGCGAGGGCGTATGCAGGACAAAACCTTGGTCGAGTCGAGCTTCTCAGCCACGATCGATGCCCCCATCGAGCAGGTGGACATTCCGGCCTGGTGCTTCACACTGCCGGACTCCGAATACCAGGCGTGCTCGCCGGCGCATTGCTCAGCAGGCGCGACGACGGCGCCGGACGGTCGGCGCATGTCGATCAATGTCGAGATCCTCGGCGGAACCCTGATCGTGCAGCACTATGTCGAGGACATCGCGAAACCGGATCACCTGAGACTCGTATCCACATCCGATCTATTTACGCCCACGGGTCGCACGACGATTGGCGTCGTGTGGGACTTGCAGGTCAGGAAGATCGATGAACGGAGGTGCGAGTTCACGAATACGGTGCACAGCTCCGCGACGCCTGAGTTGGAGGAGTTCCTCGGCTCCCAGGGGATTCCCTGGGACGTCTTCAGAAATGCTCGCAAGCCTGTGTCAGAGGCTCACAACCGCCAGGAGACGCCACTGTTTGCACGAAGCATCGAACGCCACGCCCTCAAGCGGGCTCCGGTACTTGCGAGCGCATAGGCGAAAGGAGGCGCACGCCATGAGCACAGGAAAGTACCGCAGGGACATCACGGCACTCCTCGTGATCGATCCCTACAATGACTTCATTTCCGAGGGCGGGAAAGTCTGGGACCGCTTGCGAGGTGTCGCAGAAGCGAACAACTGCGTCCCTCACATGATCGCAGTCCTCAATGCGGCGCGGCAGGCGCAGCTTCGGGTGTTCTACGCGCTCCATCGCCGCTACCGGCCCGGCGACTACGAAACCTGGAAGTACCTGGCGCCAGTGCAGAGGGCCGCGTGGTCGGGAAAGGCGTTCGAGGACGGCACATGGGGTGGCGAGATCCGCCGCGAACTCGCTCCGCAACGACCCGATGTCGTGGCGCTCGAGCACTGGTGCTCGAGCGGCTTTGCCAACACGGATCTGGATCTCCAGCTGAAGAGGCACGGCATCCAGCGGCTCATCGTCATCGGGCTCATCGCGCACACCTGCGTCGAGGCGACCGTCCGTTTCGCCGCAGAGCTCGGCTACGACGTGACGATGGTCAGAGACGCGACCGCGGACTATTCGGACGAGACGATGCACGCCTCGCTCGATGTGAACATCCCGAACTACGCCAGTGCCATTCTGACCACCGACGAGGTCGTCGAATCATTGGCGTCGCTCGCAGAGACGATCGTCCCGTAGGAAGGGTGGCTTGTGATGAGATCAGTGACGCCCGTGCGCATTGTCGAGGAGACGCCAGCATATTGGCGGGTTCTGTTCAACAACCCTCCCTTGAACGTGGTCGACGGCAGCGTGTTCGAGGGCCTGCAGGAGCTGCTCTCGCGAATGGAGGCCAGCCCTGACCTTCGCGTGGCGGTCTTCGAGAGCGCGAATCCCGAGTTCTACCTCGCGCACTTCGACATGACGGGCAGGTCGGCCGCCGTCGCCGGCGCCATCGGCCCGTCGGGGCTGCCGATTCCGACGGACGCGTTCGTCCGGCTCGCCAAGTCCCCCGTTGTCAGCATCGCGAAGATTCGCGGCCGCGTGCGTGGCGTGGGCAGCGAGTTCGTCCTGGCCTGTGACATGCGGTTCGCTTCGCGCGAGACGGCGATCCTGGGACAGCCCGAAGTCGGGGTCGGTGTGATCCCGGGGGGCGGCGCTGCCGAGCGGCTCCCCTTGCTGGTCGGGCGCGGGCGCGCGCTCGAAATCGTTCTTGGCGCGAACGACTTCGACGGCGAGACGGCCGAGCGGTACGGCTACGTCAACCGGGCCCTTCCCGACAGCGAGTTGGACACCTTCGTCGACGATCTGGCTCGCCGCATCGCGTCGTTCGATCGTCGTCCGATCGCGGCCGCGAAGACGCTGATCAACGACGTCTCGCTGCCATCAGTCGATCGGCTCCTCGACGCCAGGAACGCGTTCGCGACCACGCTGACCTGGCCCGAAACCCAACGTCGGGTCCAGACGCTCTTGGGGCGCGGGCTCCAGCAAGAGGGCGACCTGGAGAACCGGTTCGGCGCGCATCTGGCCACCTTTCTGGGGACGTAGGCCCATGAAGGGACTCGAACCGTTGTCTCAGTCCGCGAGCGCGCCTACTCCGGCCGGGCCCGGCTCGGTCTTCGAGGCGCCCTGCCTTCCTGCGTGCTTCACGACGACGTTCACCAGCCGGTATGTCGATACGGGTCAGGTGCGGTTGCACGCGGTCATCGGCGGCGACGGTCCCCCGTTGTTGTTGGTGCATGGGTGGCCACAGACCTGGTACCAATGGCGCCTCGTGATGCCGACCCTGGCGCGCAAATTCACGGTCATCGCGGTTGACCAGCGCGGCATGGGTCTTTCCGACAAGCCGGCCGGCGGATACGACGTCGGCACGCTCGCCAACGATCTGGTGGCTTTGATGGAGGCGCTCGGCTACACGCGATTCGCGATGGTCGGCTTCGACACCGGAATGCCTATCGGCTATGCGCTGGCGGCGGATCACCCGGAGCGCGTGGAACGCCTGGTCGTCGGCGAGGCCAGCATCCCTGGCGTCAGTGCTTCACCGCCGCTCGTCTTACCCGGTCCACTCAACGCACGACTCTGGCACATCGCCTTCAATCGGCTCGGCGCTGACGTGAACGAACGGCTCGTCAGAGGCCGCGAGGAGGTGTATTTCGGTGCCGAGTACGCCGCGTCGGCTGGAACGCCGCTGCCCGATCAGGTCGTGAAGTACTACATCGAACGCCTCGCGTCCGATCCCGAGGCGCTCCGCGGAAGCTTCGGATGGTACCGCGCCATCGACGTCAGCATCGTGCAGAACCAGCGACGTAAGGCACGGCGGCTGACCCTGCCGGTTCTTGCGATTGGCGGGGAGAGGAGCAGCGGTCAAGGAACCGCCAACACGATGAAGCTGGTCGCCGACGACGTCCAGGGCGTGGTCATTCCCGAGAGCGGACACTGGGTCGCCGAGGAAGCGCCGGAGGCGCTCCTTTCAGCGCTCACGGCATTTCTGGCGCCGTATCGGGTCGCTGCGGTGCAGGCGTCACTGCGGTGACGCGATCTCGAGAGCCAGCAGGTTCAGCGGCGCCGTGGTTGCTGCGATGGAGAAGTTCAAATCCGGGCCTGGTACAAAATGAAAAAGGGCGGCCACTGAATTCAGGGCCGCCCTTCAGATTTTGGTTGCGGGGGCATGCAACCACCGGTACTTGCAGCTGTGGCGGACCGCCGCGTAGAGCTCAAGGCGGCCTAGCCCCTTCCTTGTTCTGCTAATGGTGAGGTAGCCTAGCATTTCCTGGCGCCTACGGCTGCGGCGCGTCGGACCGATCGATTTCAACCCCGAAGAGCGCGGATCACGCCCGCAGGAGGACTCCCGTGGCCGAAGATCGCGACATTGATCAGGGACTGCCAACAGACCGAGCGCGCTGGCAGTTCGACGGATCGGTTACCGATGTCTTCGATAACATGCTAGCCCGGTCAATCCCGCAATACGACGTGATGCGGAAGGCGGTCTTCGAGCTCGGGGCGAAGTTCGTGAAGCCGCACACGTCGATCGTGGATCTCGGTTGCTCGCGCGGTGAGGCGCTGTCACCATTTGTGCGCCAGTTCGGCGCGTGCAACCGCTTCGTTGGCGTCGAAGTCAGTCCGGCGATGCTTGCAGCGGTGCGTGAGAGGTTCGCGGGGATGGTCGACGCTGGAATCGTCGATATTCGCGACCTCGACTTGCGGACAGCGTATCCGCCGGAGAAGGCCAGTGTGACGCTCGCGGTGCTCACCGTTCAGTTCACTCCAATCGAGTATCGCCATCGCATCGTCAGGAGCGTGTTCGAACATACCCTGCCTGGTGGCGCGTTCATCCTCGTGGAGAAGGTGCTGGCATCAACCGCCCAGCTCGACGAATTGTTCGTCGAGCGATACTACGCGGTGAAGGCGGGGAACGGCTACACCAACGAGCAAATCGAGCGCAAGCGCTTGGCATTGGAAGGAGTGCTCGTACCCGTGACGGCCCGCTGGAACGAAGATCTGCTCCGAGATGCTGGCTTTCGCCACATCGAGTGCTTCTGGCGATGGCTGAATTTCGCGGGATGGATTGCCGTCAAGGAGTGAGCTTTTCTGGCCACCGGATTGCGAAACGGTTCGTCGCGGCCTGAACAGGGCAGATTTCCGGTCGCGCAGTCCAAACTGCGAACGTTCTGGAC
>JBKPSY010000200.1:0-6089 GCA_046735235.1 Acidobacteriota bacterium
GACGCACACGCTCGAGGTCTCGCAGGTCGCGCGTACCATCGCGAAGGTGCTGCACCTTCACGAGGAGCTGACCGAGGCGATCGCGCTCGGGCACGACCTCGGACACACGCCCTTCGGCCATGCCGGCGAGCGCGTCCTCGACGACCTCGTGCCCGGCGGGTTCAACCACTACGAGCAGAGTCTGCGCGTCGTGGACGTCCTGGAAAACGACGGCCGCGGGCTCAACCTCACATGGGAAGTGCGCGATGGCATCGCGAAGCATTCGAAAGGAAAGGGTGGCGCGCCGGTCGGCGTCGAGCTGTCGAAGCGCGCAAGCACCCTCGAAGGGCAGATTGCGCGCGTCGCGGATCTGGTGGCCTATGTGAATCACGACATCGACGACTCCGTCCGTGCCGGGTTGCTCAAGGAGTCGGACCTGCCGGCCTCGTTCACCAGGGTCCTCGGCCACTCGTCCTCCGAGCGCATCGGCAGGATGGTCGCCGACGTCGTCTACGAGACGTTGAAGGGCGATCTCGGCGAGATTCGGATGGGGGCCGAGGTGCTCGACGCGACGCTGGGGCTTCGCGAGTTTCTCTTCGGCGCGGTCTACGAGAACGAGATCGCCACCCAGGAATTCAGGAAGGCGCACGGCATCCTCGGCGGCCTGTGGGAGAAGGTCGGCGAGCGGCCGGAGACTTACCTGGACGCGACGACGGTGCAGAAGGAGGGCCTCGACGCCGCGAGGCGGGATTTCATCGCCGGGATGACCGACCGCTACGCCGTGGCGCTCTTCGAGGAGCTGTACATCCCGCGGCCTTGGCTTGGTCGCTAACGGCGGGTCGGGCCCTTGCGTTGAGGTGTCCGGCCTCCGGCGGGCTGACGCTCGAAACCGCGCCTGTCGTCCGCTCGGATTGCGCGCTGACGGCACTCCTCGCTGCCTTCGGCGCGGTTTCAGTCTGACGCCGGTCGCGTCACTCGCAGTCGGCCGGACCCCTCAACGCAAGGACCCGACAGCGAAGCCTCCAGGACCCCACTTCCCGGCGTCGCCAGGACCCGACCGCGTCAGTTCCTAAGGACCCGACTTCCCGGTCTCCCCAGGACCCGACAGCGAAGTCTCCAAAGGACCCGACCTCCCGGTCTCCAGAGAACCCGACGTAACTCACCCCCCGTGTTATACTTGTGGGTCGGCCTGATCGGCGTTGGGCTGGCCGTACGTGATGCTGGCGATTGAAGTTGCACGGATGCGGGAAGGGACGGGTCGGCTCGACCAGACCGTCCCCAACTCGGCCCTGGCGGTCGAGGACGATTACCGTGTAACCGCGCCCGTGGTGCTCGACGCGGCCACGAACAAGGACAAGGAAAACGTCCGCATCGCCGGCCGGATTCGGACGACGATTGAGCTGGAGTGCAGCCGCTGCCTCGAGCCGTACGCGGTGCCCGTGGATGCGGCCTTCGATCTCCTCTATCTGCCCGCCGCCGAGGCGCCGGACGACGAAGAGGTCGAAGTCGCAGAAGAAGACATCAACACGGCGTTCTATCGAGACGGGAGCATCGACCTCGGCGAGATGATTCACGAGCAGCTCTATCTCGCGCTCCCGATGAAGCCGCTGTGCCGCGAGGATTGCAAGGGCCTGTGCCCGCTCTGCGGCGCGAACTGGAACACGACGACCTGCGCGTGTGAAGTCCGCTGGGTAGACCCGCGGCTGGCAGGGTTGAAAGCGCTCTTGAAAGACAACGACGATGCCTAATCCAAAGCGACGCCACTCGAAGACGCGGACGGCCAAGCGCCGCACGCACGACGCCCTCGCGCCGGTCCAGACCAGCGCGTGCCCCCAGTGTCAGGAGCCCCGGCGGCCGCACCAGGTCTGCAAGAACTGCGGCTACTACCGCGGTCGTCAGGTGCGCCCCGTCGACGAGGCGTAATCCGCATCTCAGGTGATTGCCGGCCGCAGCCGCGGCCGGTCCAGCCCCTGTGTCCGACGTTCATTCAGGTCCATCGCCGGCCGTGGCCGTCGACGCGATGGGCGGCGACCATGCGCCTCGACCGATTGTGGACGGCGCCGTGGCGGCCTTGCGCCACCTGTCGGGCGGGATCCGCCTGATCGGGCCGCGCGAGGCCATTGCCGGCGAGCTCGCGCGCCAGGGGCTGGCGGAGGAGCGCGCGCTTGCGATCGTCGATGCGCTCGAGATGATTGCGATGGACGAATCGCCGGCGCAGGCGTTGCGGCGAAAGCCGCACGCGTCGATTCGCGTCGCGATGCGAGAGGTCGCGGAGGGCCGCGCAACAGCGGTGTTCTCGGCCGGCAACACGGGCGCCACGGTGATGGCGGCGTGCACGGGGCTGGGACTCATTCCGGGCGTCGATCGCCCGGCGCTGGCGACGACGATCCCGACGAAGAACGCGCCGGCGGTGCTGCTCGACGCGGGCGCGAACGCCGAGTGCCGGCCGGCGCACCTGCTGCAGTTCGCGGTGATGGGATCGGCGTATGCGCAGGTCTCCCTGGGCTGCGCGACGCCGCGGGTCGGGCTGCTGTCGATTGGCGAGGAAGCGACGAAGGGCAACGACCTGACCCGCGAGGCGCACCGGCTGTTGAAGGACGCACCGGTTCACTTCATCGGGAACGTCGAGGCCCGCGACATCTACGCCGGCGTGGCGGACGTGATCGTCTGCGACGGTTTCACCGGCAACGTCGTGCTGAAGACCAGCGAGAGCCTCGTCGACATGGTCGAGACGCGGCTGGGGGAGGAGCTGTCGAGCACGTTCTCGGCAAGCGTCGGGTACCTCCTCTCGCAGCGGGCGTTCCGGCGGTTTCGCCGGCGCGTGGACTACTCCGAGTACGGCGGCGCGCCGCTGCTCGGCGTCAACGGCGTGGTCGTGGTCGGCCACGGCCGCTCCTCGGCCAAGGCGGTGCGGAACGCGATTCTGCTGGCCGATCGGTTTTCGACGGAAGGCCTCGTGGCGCGGCTCGAACGCGGCGTGGCCGCGATAACGGTGAACGAATCGTGATTGCTTTCGTGTTTCCGGGACAGGGCTCGCAGAAGGTCGGCATGGGCGAGGCGCTCGCGTCGACGTTCCCCGAGTGTCGCGAGGTATTCGCGGAGGCCGACGCGGCGCTCGGCGAGAGCCTGAGTCATCTCTGCTTCGCGGGTCCCGAGAGCGACCTTCAGCTCACCGAGAACACCCAGCCCGCGATCCTGACGGCCAGCATCGCCGCGTTCCGGCTGCTCGAGCGACGCGGCATCCGGCCGTCGTTCGTCGCCGGCCACAGCCTCGGCGAGTACTCGGCCCACGTCGCGGCGGGCACGTTCAGCTTCGTCGACGCCGTGCGCATCGTCCGTCGTCGCGGACGCTACATGCAGGAAGCCGTGCCCGTCGGCGCAGGCGCGATGGCGGCCGTGCTCGGGCTCGACCGCGCGAAAGTCGCCCAGGCCTGCGAGGAGGCCGCCGAAGGCGACGTCGTGAGTCCGGCGAACCTGAACGCGCCAGGCCAGGTCGTCATTGCCGGAAGCACCGCGGCGGTGGCGCGCGCCGGCGAGCGGGCCAAGGCGCTTGGCGCCAGGCGCGTCGTGCCGCTGCCCGTGAGCGCGCCGTTCCATTGCCCGCTGATGAAGCCGGCCGAAGAACGGCTTGCCCCGGAGCTGCGCGCGCTGCGAGTGCACGCGCCGTCCGTGCCTGTCGTGGCCAACGTGGACGCAGAGCCGAAGACCGAGGCTGCCGACGCCATCGAGGCGCTCGTGCGGCAGATCTCGTCGCCGGTCCGCTGGGAGGATGTCGTCGCCCGGCTTGCGTCCTCAGGCGTCCGCGCGTATGTTGAGGTGGGCCCGGGCAGCGTGCTGAGCGGTCTGGTCAGGAAGATCGACCGCGAAGCGCGGGTGGCCAACCTCGAATCGCCCGCAGACCTCGAGGCGGTGGAGCGCCTCGTCTCCGAGGTAACGGCCTAGTGGCCGTCTGACGGATTCCCCGATTCATGATCGATTTGACGAACCGGATCGCGCTCGTCACGGGCGCGTCGCGAGGGATCGGCCGCGCCATCGTGGAGGCCCTGGCGAAACAGGGCGCCTGCGTCGTGGCCGCCTCGCGTGGCGACAACGCCGTGCCGACCGTTGAGGCGGTGCAGGCCTCCGGCGGACGCGCCGAAGCGCTGTCGCTCGACGTGACTGATCCGGCCGCCATCGAGCGGGCGGTCCAGGACGTCGTCGCGAAGCACGGCCGGATCGACGTCGTCGTGAGCAACGCCGGCATTACGCGCGACGGGCTCCTGCTGCGCATGAAGCGCGACGACTGGGACGCCGTGCTGGCGACCAACCTGACGGCGACGTTCACGTTGTGTCAGGCCGTGCTGAAGCCCATGATCAAGCAGCGCGGTGGCCGCTTCGTGGCCATCAGCTCCGTGGTCGGGCAGAGCGGCAATGCCGGCCAGGCCAACTACGCCGCGTCGAAGGCCGGGCTGATCGGGTTTTGCAAGTCGGTGGCGCGCGAGGTCGCCTCGCGCGGCATCACAGTGAACGTGGTGGCCCCCGGGCTCATCGAGACCGACATGACCCGGGCCCTGACGGACGATTCGCGCGGGGACTGGGCGTCGAAGATTCCGCTGGGACGGCTGGGCAGCCCGGCGGACGTGGCACACGCCGTGTGCTTTCTTGCCTCGGACGAGGCGTCGTATATTACAGGACACGTTCTAGCCGTGAACGGCGGGATGTACACCTAGGAGGAAGGGAATGGCGGTTGCGGAAAAGGTGAAAGCCATCATCGTCGAGCAGCTCGGGGTTGACGAGGAAGAAGTCACCGCGGATGCTTCGTTCGTCGACGACCTCGGCGCTGACTCACTCGACACGGTGGAGCTCGTCATGGCGTTCGAATAGGAATTCGGAATCGAAATTCCGGACGAGGACGCCGAAAAGATCACCCGCGTGAAGGAAGCCGTCGAGTACATCGAGGGGCACGCGAAGAGCAAGAAGTAGCGGGGCAGCCACGGCTGCGCCCGCACCGGACGGCGGTGGAGGCAGAGTGAGCAGGCGAGTGGTCGTCACGGGCATCGGGCTGGTGTCCTCGCTGGGCATTGGCAACGAGGCGAACTGGACCGCCCTTCTCGGCGGACAGAGCGGAATTGCGCCCATCACGCGCTTCGACGTGTCGGACTTCTCGACACAGATCGCGGGCGAGGTGAAGGGGTTCGATCCGCTGCAGTTCATCGAGAAGAAGGATGTCAAGAAGATGGACATCTTCATCCAGTACGCCGTCGCGGCATCGCAGTTCGCCGTGGACGACTCGGGCCTGCAGATCACGCCCGAGAACGCGACACGAGTCGGCGTGTTCATCGCGTCCGGCATCGGCGGGTTCGGCACGATCGAGCGCGAGCACAAGGCGTATCTCGACGGCGGCCCGCGGCGCATCTCGCCCTTCTTCATTCCGTCGGCCATCATCAACCTCGCGTCGGGGCAGGTTTCGATCCGCTTCGGCGCCAAGGGGCCCAACACCGCGACGTGCACCGCCTGCTCGGCGTCAGCGCACGCCGTTGGCGACGCGTACGAGATCATCAAGAGGAACGCGGCCGATGTGATGATCGCCGGCGGATCGGAGGCCGCGATCACGCCGATGGGCGTCGGCGGCTTCGGCGCGATGCGCGCGCTCTCGACGCGCAACGACGCGCCCGAGCGGGCGAGCCGTCCGTTCGACAAGGACCGCGACGGGTTCGTCATCGGCGAGGGCTCGGGGGTTCTGATTCTCGAGGAGCTCGAGCACGCGAAAGCCCGCGGCGCGAAGATCTACGCGGAGCTCATCGGCTACGGCATGTCGAGCGACGCGTATCACATGACGGGGCAGCCGGAGGACGGCGACGGCGCCGTGCGCGCGATGGAGAACGCGCTCCAGTCGGCGAACCTGGCGCCCGATCGCGTGCAGTACATCAACGCACACGGCACCTCGACGCCCATCAACGACCCGAACGAGACGTTTGCCATCAAGCGCTGCTTCGGCGATCACGCGCGGAAGCTGGCGGTGTCGTCGACCAAGTCGATGACGGGGCACCTGCTCGGCGCGGCCGGCGGGCTCGAGGCCGGCATCACGGCCCTGGCCCTGTCTCTTATACACATCTCCGAGCCCACGAGAC
>JBKPSY010000201.1:0-12941 GCA_046735235.1 Acidobacteriota bacterium
AGTACGCGGTGGTGCGGATCGAGCCGTTGTACCACGTCGAGAACTCGTGGCGCGAGATGACGCCGTCTTTGCCCTCGCTCTCGAAGCGGCGCAGCATCGCGCCTCCGACCAGGTCGATGCTCCGCATGATCAGCGGGTCGATGTTGGGGTTGAACGGATCGGGAAACGGAGGGACGAAAATCCGCGGCGGCCACGTGCCCTGATGCTGGTTGTAGAGAATCTCGGGCAGCCACTCCTCGTAGAGCAGGCCGCTCAGGACGCGCGTCTCGGCCTGCGTCTGCATGTAGAAGTCGCGGTTGTTGTCGTGGCCGATGTACTTCTGGTACAGCCACGGCATCGGGCTGTCCTGGTTCGGCGTGTTCAGCGTCCGCCGGTACCAGTCGACGACCTTGTCGAGCCCGTCGGGGTTGATCGTCGGCAGCAGCACCAGGATGACGTTGTCGCGAACGGCCCGCATTTCTGCACTCTCGTCCGTCGCCACGCGCCAGGCCAGCGTCATCGCGTGTTGTGCGCTTGCGACTTCTGACGCGTGCAGGCCGTTGTCGATCCAGACGATCGCCTTGCCCTCAGCGGCCAGGGCGCGAGCGTCGGCGTCGGAAAGCCCGCGCACGCGTGCCAGGCGTTGCGCGATGCCCTTGTAGCGATCGAGCTCACGCAGGTTCGCTTCCGACGAAATGACCGCCACGAGCATGTCGCGGCCCTCGGTGGACTTCCCCGCCGAGCTCACTGTGACCCGATCGGACGCGGCGTCGAGCCTCTCGAAGTAGTCCTTTATCTGAGTGAAGTCGGCGAGCTTGTAGTCGTCGCCTGGCGTGAATCCGAGAACGTCCCTCGGTGGGGGGACGGCTGCTTGTCGGGCCGCTGGAACTGCGGCTTGGCCAAAGAGCAGGACCGCGACGGCAAGGATGATGGCGGGGTAAGGAACGCGTGGCACTGGGCAGACATAGTAACCGTGCCTGGTGCTCAGTGCTTGGTGCCTGGTGCGGTGCGTGGTGCCTCGTGCCATGTGCGGTGCCGGCGACGGCACATGGCACCGCACCAGGCACACGGCACAAAGCACCGGGCACGGGTGCCCGCCCTCGCTCTAGATCTCTACAGCGTCAATCTGCGCGCGCTGGAGCTTGCCGCTGAAATCGACGTAGACCGACTTCCACTCGGTGAAGACGTCGAGCGCGGCGGTGCCGGCCTCGCGGTGGCCGTTGCCGGTCGCCTTGGTCCCCCCGAATGGCAGATGCACCTCGGCGCCAATCGTGGGGGCATTCACGTAGAAGAGCCCCGTGTAGACGTCGCGCATCGCGGCAAACGCCTTGTTGATGTCCTGCGTGTAGATCGAGGCCGAGAGGCCATAGGCGACGTCGTTGGCGATCGCGATGCCTTCGTCGAGTGACTTGCAGGGCACCACCGACACGACCGGCCCGAAGATCTCCTCGCGCGCGATCCGCATCGTCGGCGCGACGTCCGCAAAGATGGTCGGCTCGTGGAAGAACCCGCGCCTGGTGTCCGCAGACGACAGGCGGTGGCCCCCAGTGGCCAGCCTCGCGCCCTCGTCCTGGCCGATCTTCACGTAGCCCATCACGCGCTCGAGCTGCGACTCGCTGACGCTGGGCCCCATCTGCGTTTCCGGCTTCAGCCCGTCGCCCACGCGCAATGCCTTCGCCCGCGCCGCGAACGCCTCGAGGAACGCCTTGTACACCTTGTCGTGCACCACCACGCGGCTCGCCGCGGTGCATCGCTGTCCCGTCGTCCCGAACCCACCCCAGAGCGCGCCCTCGACCGCCAGCTCCAGCTTCGCGTCGTCCATCACGAGGATGACGTTCTTGCCGCCCATCTCGAGATGGACCTTCTTGAACGACGGCGCGCAGGCCTGGTTGACGATACGGCCGACCTCGGTGGAGCCGGTGAACGAGACGACCTGCACGTCAGGGTGCGACACGAGAGGCGCGCCTGCACCGGGACCGTCGCCGAGCACGAGGTTCAGCACGCCCGCCGGCACGCCGGCGTCCGCCAGCGCCTGCACGAAGTTCACGGCCGACTGCGGCGCTTCCTCCGCGGGCTTGAACACGATCGTGTTGCCGCAGACGAGGGCGGGCAGGATCTTCCAGGACGGCACCGCGATCGGGAAGTTCCACGCCGTAATCAGCCCGCAGACGCCAATCGGCTGGCGCAGCGACATCGCGAACTTGTCGCGCAGCTCGGAGGGCGCCGTCTGGCCGTACATGCGGCGTCCTTCGCCCGCCATCAGGTAGCTCATGTCGATGGCTTCCTGCACGTCGCCGCGCGTCTCGTCGAGGATCTTCCCCATTTCGCGTGTCATGTCGCGCGCATAGGCTTCCTTGCGCTCCGTCAAGATCTGCGCAGCGCGGTAAAGGATCTCTGCACGCTTCGGCGCCGGCACCAGGCGCCAACTCGCATACGCTGCGCGCGCCGCCTTGACCGCACGATCCACGTCTTCGGGACCAGACTTCGGCACGAGGCCGATGAGGTCGTCCTGGTTGGCCGGGCTGCGGTTCTCGAAGGTCTCGCCAGAGGTGGCAGGACCCCATTGCCCGCCAATGAAGTTTCGATATGTCAGGACGGCCGTTTCGGAAATGGACATGCGGCCCAGAGTGCCGTACTCCTTTGACGTGGCGCAAGGATCGGAACCCCTTGCCAGCCCGTCTCGTCAGGAGCTAGTGAGCGTGCACGAATTTGCCGATTCGTAGAGGACGCCCGGCAGAAACGTGCCGGCTCTGGCGGCGTCCTAGCAGTAACGGGACAGTGTCGGGGCTCGACGTGGCACTTCCTGACGGTCCGACGGGAATTGGCAGGGCTGAGCCGGCGCAAACGGGCAAAACCGGGCATGAGCCGGCAGCCAGCAGGGTGGCGCGATTCTTGTATCGAGGAGAGGCAGAGGATACGAAGATGCAGACCGCGGGACAGCAAGTAGCACTCGAAGCGCGAGCAGCGCGCAAGGTGGTTGTCGTCAACGGCAACTCCGATGTGCTGGAGCTGCTCGAAAGTGCGCTCGATGGGGGTCGGTACGACCTGCTGTTTGCCGACGCCGGTCAGCACGCCTATTCGCTCATCAAGCGCGAGCAGCCGGATCTCGTCGTGCTGTCGGTGAACATCGAAGCCGCCGAGGGATTTCAGCTGCTCTCGATGCTCAAGCTCGATCCAGCGACGCAGCACATTGCGGTCGTGACTTACACGACACACGGCGCTGATGACGAGCCGGACGACGACGATTACAGCGACGAACGGCCTCTGCAGGCGCCGCACATACCGATGCGCCTGCACTGAGCCATGGCGGCTCCGACGCACATATGTTGCGCCGGAGCCGCGTCCATCAATCCGAAGCGGCGGTCCCGGGAAATTGAACTCGCAGGATGCTATAGTCCGGACGCATGACCGATGCCCGGCGCGACCCCGAGCGCATCCAGATCCTCGGCGAACTCCCCGGCGCCGCCTCCGTCCAGCAGACGATTTACGTCAAAGAGCTGAGCCGCGGAGGTGCGCAAGTCGAGACCTCTTTCCCGCTCCAGCTCAATTCCCTCCACGAGTTCAGGCTCTCGCTCGGCAGCCTCACCGTCGTCGTCAAGGGTCGTGTGGCACACTGCCACATCGAGGACGTCGATCCCGAGTCGGTTCTGTATCGCGCGGGAGTGGAGTTCGTCGACATGCCCGAATGGGTCGCGCGCGCCATTGGCGAATTCGTCGACGCGTTGAAAACCGGGCGCCAAGCCTGAGTCAGGCTGCTCTAATTTCAGAACGACAGACACCTGGATTTCGGGATTTCTGGGATTCGATCGCGAATCAATCCCGCGGAATTCCAGAATCCAGATGTCTTCGTTTACATCCGCTGCTTGACCGCCAGCTTGGCACGGGTCGGCACGACGTAGGCCGTAATCAGGCTTTCGTGTCCCGACGCGTCCACTGACGCCACTCCGAAGACGAAGTCGTCGATCGAGACGTTGGGCAGGAGCACTTCGGAGACGTCGCCGACGGTCAACTCGTGCTCCCAGTCAACCGACCAGGCTTTGCGCCAGAAGACGCGATAGCTGGCTGCTCCGGCTGACGGCGTCCAGGACAGCTTCGCGTCGTAGCCCGACTCGCCGCGCGCGATGCGTGGGCGCCCCGCAGATTCGGTCACGACGGGCGCCGCCGGCGCGAGCGCGAGCGACGCCAGGGCGGCGAGGTTCACCCGGGCGTTCCGCTGCAGGTAGCCGGGGTCGACGCCTTCCGGGGTATCGAGCACGCTGTGCTGCCGCGAGTAGTTCTCGCGCGCTTCCGTGACACGCACGGCTGCGAAGCCTTCCTGGTTGAACGGCGAGTGGTCGCCGCCGCGTCCGAACCGGTCGGCACGCGCCGCCAGGATCACCTCCTGCTCCGGCACATATCGGGCGGCCGCGCGGCGCACGTAGCGCGCCAACGCGCGCGACGCCGAGTCCTCGGGACCTTCCGAGAACACGCGAACGTGCGCCGTGTCGACGATGCCGTCGCCGCCATGACTGCCGCCGACGATGTCGTTGTTGAGCACCCCGTCGACAGGCCAGTGCTCCGCGGCCGCCCGGCCGGCGTGCAGCGTCGACCCGACCAGTCCCTCTTCCTCGCCGGCAAAGGCGACGAAAACGATCGTCGCGTCGAAATCGGCGTTGCTGGCGCCGACCGCGCGCGCGAGCTCGATCACCAGCGCCGTGCCGCTGCCGTCGTCGTTGGCGCCTGGGGCGTCGTTGTCGGCACGCGTCCAGTCGAAGCCTTCCGGTCCGCCGGTGCCGTCGGTGCGGCGCGCGACGCTGTCGTAGTGCCCCGTCACGTAGAGCCGCCGCGGCGATTTGCCCGGCAGAATCGCGACGACGTTCCTGAGCTCGACGTCGCGCGGCAACCGCCCACCCTGCGCGGCGACCTGATAGGTGTCGAAGGCGACTTCGAAGCGCGGGCTGGCGTCGATGAACTGCTGGCGGATCCACTCGCGGGCGGCGCCGATGCCGCGGGTCGGCGACGTGGAGTCCGAGTAGAGCTGGCGAGTGCCGAACGCCGCGAGCGTCTTGACGGTCGCAGCGAGTCGATCCGCGGAGACGGCGGCGAGAAGCGCCTCGATGCGGGGATCCCGGTCGGGCGCCCCGGTCGCGCGGGTTCCTGTCGTGAAGATCAAGGCGGCGCACACCAGCGCGCCGATGTGATGCGGCCAGACACGTCGAGTCATCGCGGTCACCGGAGAGCCGGATATTTGAGGTTCGATGTGGGATTCTGGTAGATCGCAACGAAAAAGACACCTGGATTCTGGGATTCAAGGGATTCTTCAATCCCCAAAATCCCGAAATCCAGGTGTCTGTGTGCGTCGAGTCTTTTGGCGGCGGAAATCTATTCCGCGTTCTTCTTCGCGTTCGTGACGATGTCGAGAACCTTGGCCGGCACCTCGAAGCGGAGGTTCACGGTCTTGCCGGCGCCGGAGAGCTGGAGAGAGTTGACGAGCGCCTGCAGCTCGGGCTTGGAGCCGGTCTGCATCTTGGCGAGCGCCAGGAAGCCCTGCACCACGTCGCGGAGGTTCTGCGCGGCCTGCTCGTCGCGCGCCTCGGCACGGATGGCGCCGCGCAGGCCGCCGTTGATGTGACCGCTGGCCGAGAACCAGCGCACGGACGGGATCTGGTTCATGATGCCTTCGGGCAGCTTCGCCTGGTTCACGAGCGCGTCGAACCGGCCCACCGCCCAGCAGTTCGCGTCGTCCAGGTCCTTCACGAGATCCATCATCTCGTGGTTGTCGAGGACGCTCTGCGCGCCTTCGCGATCGATCGACCGATGGATGGAGCCGGCCTCGCCCACGGCCACAACGCCGCGCTCGAGAAATGCCACCGTCATCGCGTGTCCCTCGTTGTCGTCGTCCTTGCCGGTGACGGTCAGCAGACGCTTGCCCTTGTAGTCCTCGACCTTGCCGTCGTGCTCGCGCGCGAGCGCCTCGAGCTTGGCAACGTCGAAGCGGCCAGAGGCGATCACCATGCCCGCGTAGCTCTTGCCCTGCAGTGAGCCTGGCTCGCTGAAGGCGATGACGTGGTCGATATCGTGCTCGATGTCGATGCCGGTTTCTTTCTGGAACTCCTGCTTCCCGTCCTCGTCGTGGCCCATCACGGCACGCAGCTTCTGCCGGAACTCGGACCGCATCACGTCCTGGACGTCAGCGTAGGCCACCAGCGTGGCGTCGGCGGGCACGTACCGAAGCTCGGCCGGACCTTGGGCGCGGCTGAAGGCGCCCATCGGCATGCCGGTGTAGTAGGCCACCAGCCCCGTGCAGAGACCCACCAACAGCACGGTGACCGAACCAAACAGGAAATAGCGGGTCTTCTTTGTCATCGGGTCCCGACCTCTAGATTGGTATACGCGACTGATTCCAGACGGGTTCCGGGATTCGCCCCATCATTGTTCGAGCACGTATTCGCGGCGTTCCACGGCGCGCATGGCCAGCCACAGCGCCACCCCGAGGACACCGGCGAGGGTCGCCAGGGCCTCCCAGGGCGAGACGGCCTCACGGAAGAACGACTGGAGCGTGGAAATCAGGCTGTCGCCGGGCATCGCGGTCTGGACGAGCCCCTGGACGTAGAACGCGACCGTGAAGTGCTTGAGATACCCGGGCAGGGCCAGGGCGAAGTTCTCCCAGCCAAAGGCGAAGAAAAGGCCAAAGAGGACCGGGCGCTTGATCCAGGCGCCGACGGCGGCGAAGAGCCCCCCGTAGACACAAAGCCCTAGCGCCAGCAGCAGGAGGTTCCGGAGGAGATCCGGAAACGCCGAGGCGATGGATCCGCCACCAATCGGCACGACCAGGAAGAAGATCACCATCACCGCCGGCAGGACGATCAGCACGGTCGAGGCGATGTAGGCCAGGAACTTCCCCAGCAGGACCGCGGACCGCGAAATGGGCCGGGTGAACAGGTACGTAATCGTCTTGTCTTCGACTTCGTCGGCGATGAGCGATGTGCCGTAGAAGATGCCGAGGATCGGGACGATGAACCGAAGGAACAGGAACCAGAGCAGCAGGCCGAAGATGCTGGGCCCGCCCATGCGGATCCCGTTCACCTTCATCGCGGGCACGTGCATGAAGTCCACGATCCGCAGCACGAGGGCGATCACGACGGGTCCGCCGACGATCAGCGCGAGAAACACCGTGCGGCGCGACCACAGCATCTCGCCGAGCGAGAGATCGAACACTCGCATCGACGACGCCCAGAGCGTCGGCATCGCCCGTTTCGGCGCGGCGGCGAGTGGTTGGCTCATCGTCATTTCACCAGATACTGGAAAACCGCCTGCAGGTTGTCGTCGGGCGACGTGACCTCGTCGACCGGCCCTGCGTCACCTGACGCGGCCAGCTCGGTCAGCCGCGCGTAGAACGCCTCGGGCCGTGCCGTCTGGATGATCAGCGCGCCCGGATCGAATTTCAGGCTCAGGACGTTGTCGTCAGCCAGGAACTGCCGCGCCAGCGCGCGCGGGTCGTTCGCCTTGATGTAGACGGTGTGCGGGTGCGTGTCGATCAGATCGCGGATCTGATGAACGTTCCCCTCGGCGAGAATCCGGCCGTTGTGAATCAGGAGGATGTTCGACGTCATCGACTCGATCTCGTGCAGGATGTGGCTCGAGACGAGGATGCTCTTGCCGGCACGCGCCCAGTCCTTGATCAGGCGGATGGTCTTCCGGCGCATGATGGGGTCCATGCCCGACAGCGGCTCGTCGAGAATCAGCAATTCGGGATCGTGCACGAGCGCCTGGGCCAGCTTCACGCGCTGGCGCATGCCTTTGCTGTAGGCGCCGATCTTCTTGTCCGCGGCCGGGAGCAGATCCACGCGATCGAGCGCGATCCTTGCGGCCTCGTCGGCTTCGTTCTCGCCGAGCCCGTTCAGCCGCACCAGCGCCGTCACCCACTGAAGGCCCGTCATGCGCTCGTAGAAGGCGTCCTGCTCGGGGCAGAAGCCGATGCGGAAATACAGGCCGGGGTTGCCCCAGATCTCTTCCCCGAGCACGCGGACGCTGCCCTTGCTCGGCCTCAGCTGGCCTGTGATCAGCTTCATGAACGTCGACTTGCCCGCGCCGTTCGGGCCGAGCAGGCCCGTGATGCCCTTCGGCACGGTGACGTTGACGTCGTTCAGGCCGATCACCTGGCCGTACCACTTGCTCAGGTGCTCAGCGGTGACGATCTCGGCCTCTGGCGCGCTCACGCGACCACCTCGACACCGCGAATCCGGCGCTCGAGCACGAGCGCGCAGACGCCGATGATCCCGGCGACGACCAGGAGCGAAAGCACGGTCGGCGTGTCGTGCCGCGGCGGGACCCGGAAGATGACGTCGCCGATCTGGGCCATGCTCTGCGTCGGCGACACGAGCGACGCGAAGCCCGCGTTCATCAGGTACTTCAGCGTCGCGAACACGGAGTCGGTGAAGAAGACGACGCCCGCGTACATGATCCCGACGAACCGCGAGCTCTTCGACAAACTCGACAGCGCGAGCATCGTCGATGTCGCCAGCACGACCTGCACGAACGCGTAGACCGTAATCGCGGGGAACAGGAACGCATTGGCCTTGATGAAGGCGAGGTTGCCGGCGAACATCGCCTGCACCGCCAGCAGCAGCACCGCCGGCAGCCACGTCACGCCCAGCAGGAACGCCGCGAGAATCGTCGCTTTGCCCGCCACGTATTCGAGCCGCGTCAGCGGCTTCGAGAGGTAGATCTGCAGCGCGTTCGCGCGGCGGTCGTTCGCGATGAGGCCGGTCCCGATGTAGATCGTCAGGAAGAAGATGAACGTGTCCTGGCCTTCGAGGAACTCGCGGAAGGTTTGCGCGGTCGTCGCCAGCACCTGCAGCTGTCCGAATGTCGTCGTCAGGTAGAACTTGATGGCTTGATACGCGAAGGGAATCCAGGCCACCAGCAGCAGGAAGACGACCGGGCGCTTGGCGAGCGCGGACTTCAGCCCCGCCGTCGCGATGACGAGCCAGCCGCGGCCGCGCGCCTCGCGCGTCCCTCCGAAGTGGCGGTAGCCCTGGTCGTGGATTGGCATGAACGGACTTCAGACTCCGGACGTCGGACTACGGAACACGTGCGTCATTCCTCACCCACGGCACGCGCGAAGACATCCTCGAGCGATGGCAGGCTCGGCCGGAGGTGCCGCAGCTGCAGCCCCTCGCGCGTCGCGAGCTTGAACAGGTCCTGCGCGCCGAAGCCCTCGGGCACGAAGACCCGCATGACGTCCTCGTCGGTCTCGTGACACTCGAACCCGGCAGTTCGGCACGCCGCGACGAGCCTGTCGTGACCGGACTTCGCACGCACCTCGAAGACTCGCCCGCGCGGTCCCTTGAGGTCGGCAATCGGGCCGTCGGCCGCGATGCGCCCCTTATCCATGACGACCACGTGATCGCAGCAGTATTCGACGTCAGGCAGCAGGTGGGAGCAGAGAATGAGGTTCATCCCCTTGTTGTGCCCGAGATCGCGAATCAGCTCGAGCATCTCCTCGCGGCCCTTTGGGTCCATGCCGTTGGTGGGCTCGTCGAGGAACAGCAGGTCCGGATCATGGATGAGGGCTTGCGCCAGCTTGATGCGCTGCTTCATGCCGGTCGAGTACGTCTCGACCGTGCGGTACCGCGCTTCGCCGAGCCCCACGTAGTACAGGACCTCGTGGGCGCGCTGAATCGCGTCGGTGGGCTGCAGGCCTGCGAGCTCGCCGCAGTAGCCGACAAACGCCACGGCGGTCATGCCGGGAATATGCCCGTCGTTCTCGGGCATGTAGCCGATGCGCGCGCGGATCTCGAGGGGCGAGGCGGCGACGTCCATGCCGAGCACGCGAAGCTGCCCGGCGGTCGGCACGATGAAGCCCAGGAGGCTCTTGATCATCGTGCTCTTGCCGGCGCCATTCGGACCGAGCAGTCCCACGGCGCCAGCCTTGAAGCCGGCGGTGACGTCACGAAGCGCGTAGTTTTTGCCGTACGCGACGCTGACCGACTGCAGCGTCACGACGTCCCCGGCGGCCGCCGGCACCGGTGGCGTGTCTGTCTCAGCCATGCCTATGTGGTGATACGCGAGGTCTCAGAGCGAAGTTCATCAATCCGCCTGCGCCATTCGGGCTTCGGCGCGACTGGCTGCGCCAGGCCAATCTGCAATCATCAACCCGCACCCATCAACCGACGGTGCCCTTCAGTCCAAGCGGCTCGGCCTGCTCGCGCATGAACCGGATCACGTTGGCGACGTGCTCCTCGAGCGGGATCCCGAGCTCTTCGGCGCCGCGCCGGAGATCATCGCGATTGACGGCGCGCGCGAAGGCCTTGTCCTTCATCCGCTTCATCACGGACGCCGCCTCGAGATCGAGGAGGCTCTTACTCGGCCGAACGAGGGCCGCCGCCGTCACGAACCCGGACATCTCGTCGCAGGCGTAGAGGGTGCGTTCGAGCTTCGATTCCCGGGCGACGCCGCTGTACTCGGCGTGCGAGAGAATCGCGCGCGTCAACCAGTCCGGGCACCCGCGCCGCTGCAGCTCCTCGACGCCGCGGAAGGGATGGTTCTCCTGATCGGGAAAGCGCTCGTAGTCGAAGTCGTGCAGCAGCGCCGTGATCCCCCAGGCCTCTTCGTCCTCGCCAAACTGCCGCGCGTACCCTCGAACGGCGGCCTCGACCGCCAGCATGTGTTTTCGCAGGCTTTCGCTGGCCGTCCACTCGGTGACCAGCGCCCACGCGTCCTCTCGGGTCATCTGCATTTCGCTTGCTCTCGAAATCGTCGATCGTCAATCATCAGTCGCCAAATCGCCGTTCGTCAATCGTGATTCGTCAACGTGAGAGGCCGGATGACCGCATCTGCGCAACCGCTGCATGACGCCACAGAGGGCCTGGACACCGAGTTCAAGCGCGGGCTCGGTCTGTTCGATTCGACGATGGTCGTTGTCGGGTCGATGATCGGGTCCGGCATCTTCCTCGTCTCGGCCGACATCTCTCGGCAGGTCGGCAGCCCCGGATGGCTGCTCGCCGCATGGTTCATCACGGGGCTGCTGACGCTCACGGCGGCGCTGTCGTACGGCGAGCTGGCGGCCATGATGCCGCGCGCCGGGGGCCAGTACGTCTACCTGCGCGAGGCGTTTTCGCCCCTCTGGGGCTTCCTCTACGGATGGACCCTCTTCCTCGTCATCCAGACGGGCACGATAGCCGCCGTGGCCGTGGCGTTCGCGCGGTTCCTGGGCCTGCTCGTGCCCGGCATCGCCGAGGATCACTACCTGATCGCGCCGATCCACCTCTCGACTGGCTATGCGTTGTCGCTGTCCACGGCGCAACTGATCGGCATCGCCCTCATCGCGCTCCTCACGTGGACGAACACACGCGGCATCGACTACGGGCGGATCATCCAGAACATCTTCACCGTCGCGAAGACGGGCGCGCTCATCGCGCTGATCGCCGCTGGACTGATTCTCGGCTGGAACCACGAAGCGGTGAGCGCCAACTTCGGCGACTTCTGGACACCCCATGGCCAGGCCGACATCGTCCCGGGCCTGTCGGCGGCGACGGCCTTCGGGCTCTTCGTGGCGCTGTGCGTCGCGCAGAGCGGATCGCTGTTTTCGTCGGACGCGTGGAACAACATCACGTTCACGGCCGGCGAGGTGAAGAACCCGCGGCGCAACCTGCCGATCGCGCTCGCTGCCGGCACGGCCATCGTGACCGCGCTCTATCTCCTTGCGAACGTCGCGTATCTGGTGACGCTGCCGCTCGCGTCGATTCAGCACGCCGCCTCGGATCGCGTGGCGACGGCGGCGCTGCAGGTGATCTCGCCGCAGTTCGGCGCGAAGATCATGGCGGCCGCGATTCTGGTCTCGACGTTCGGCTGCAACAACGGCCTGATTCTCGCCGGCGCGCGGGCGTACTACGCGATGGCCCGCGATGGGCTCTTCTTCGGCCCGATCTCCCGGCTGAACGAGGCCAAAGTGCCCGCTGCCGGGCTCGTCGTGCAGGGCTTCTGGTCGGCGCTACTGGTCCTGCCCCGCACCTATGACGTGTCCACGGGGAAGTACGGAAACCTGTACAGCAACCTGCTCGACTACGTGATTGCCGCGGCGTTGCTGTTCTATGTGCTGACGATCATCGGCGTCTTCCGCCTGCGCGCGACGCGCCCCGATGTCGAGCGCCCATACCGCGCGTTCGGATATCCGGCAGTCCCGGCGCTCTACGTCATAGGGGCGTCGACGATTCTGCTGGTGCTGTTCCTCTATCGTCCGGCGACGACGTGGCCGGGGCTGGTGATCGTGCTGCTGGGCGTGCCGGTGTACTTCCTGTGGCGGCGCCGCGGCTGACGCAGGCCACTCAGAGCATCGAAGACTCGCTGTTCTACTGCCTGCTGCCTGCTATTCTGACGCCGCCCGATTCAGGCGCTCGAGTTGCTCGATGCGATCCTCGTACTCGAGGACCTTGGCTTCGAGCATCTCCTTCAGTTCGGGGGATCGGCAGGTGAGCCAACTGCGGTAGGTACGTTCCAGCTTGACCTTGAGGCGCTCGACTTGCGCCTGCCGGGCCCGGACACGGCCGCCCGGCTGGTCGAGGAAATCCGGGCGCTCCGGAGGGAGGCCGTTGCGCATTCCAGTCGGGGCCGCACTGTAGCAAATTTCATCTGAACGCGTGGGGATTGGTCAGCCCACTTCAGGCGTCAGGCGCGGCTGAAGCCGCGCCCTACGTAGGCAGGCCTGACCAGCCTCCGCTAAAGCTACGGCGGTCCGCCGAAGCCTTGGCGAAGGCGGAAGACCAGGGCTAGATGCGATCTGGCCCCCGATCCCTGGCCCCTGATCCCTGTTCTGTCACGTCAACAGCTCCGGCACCAGAGTGAGCGCACGGTCTATTACGGAAATGGCCTTTGGCGTCAGCCGGAACGGCGCGAGCGCGCCGGGATCGGCCAGCACGGCGTCGGCGACGTCGGATCCGGCCACGAGGCTCCCGCCAATCGGGCGACACAGGTAGTCGATC
>JBKPSY010000202.1:0-22465 GCA_046735235.1 Acidobacteriota bacterium
TTGTGAGAACCTTGCTTTTCAAAGAGAACGCATCGACAACGACCGTTCAGGATCTCGTCCGCCGCGTGGGCCTCCCGCGCTGAATCGCGCGGTCTCGCCGCCCTCCGTTCTGCGCGCTCACACGATCTCGCCGCGCTGAGCGTCCCATGTGACCCGCCGTCCCTCCCGGTGCGCGGTGAGCGCCATCCGGCACGTGATGGCCGACCGGAAGCCGAGCTCGAACGGACAGTTCGGCTCCCTGCGGCTTCGTACGCAGTCGAAGAAGTTCTTCAGGTGCAGGTCGGTGGCATCCGATGCGCCAACGACATCCGGTGCGGCCTTCCCCGGCGGCATCGTGTCCGCGCTGCCCTCAGGCGTCGTGGATTCGGACGCATACCGGACGCGATCGGATTCATCACGAAAGATGGTGCCCCTGGTCCCCAGCAGCATGTCGTGGCCCTCGCCGTAATGCCGATTGCCGAACATCGAGTTCCACGTGAAGAGGAGGTTGCCGTGGTCCATGGCGACGTCGTAGGTGTCGGGCACCTCCATCTCCGGACTGCGGTAGTTGCCCGCGCCCATCGTGACGCTCCGCGGGATCTTCAGGTCGAGCACCTTGTTCCAGAAGATGACCTGGTGGACCATGTTTTCGAACACGTTCCCGCCCGAGTAGTCCCAGTAGAACCGCCAGTTCATGTAGCGGTTCGGATCGAAGTCGTGCGCCGCCGCCTCTCCCTGAAACATCTTCCAATCCACGTGCTGCACGTCGCAGTCGGCAGCTATCGGCCGTTTCCAGCCGCCGTATGGCGCGTTCCGGTAATGATGCGTGTGCAGCTGCGTGACCGTCCCTAGATACTGGTCGTTCAGGTAGTCGCGCACCGCGGCGACCGCGGGGCCGCTCGTCGCCTGGCTGCCAATCTGCACCACGCGGTTCGACCCCTCGAACGCCTTGCGCATTCGACGGGCGTGGTCGGGATTGAACGCCATCGTCTTTTCCTGGTAGACGTCCTTTCCCGCCTGCAGCGCGGGCACGAACTGCAGCGCGTGCTGATGCTGCGGCGTCGCAATCAGCACGGCGTCGATCGTCTTGTCGTCGAGCAGATGCCGGAAGTCCCGGTACGTCTTCGCCTGAGGGGCAATCTCCCTGGCCTGATCGAGCCGCCGGGTGTAGAGATCCGCGATCGCGACGGCCTCGACGTCGGGCGCCTTCAACGCGGCGCGGAGGTCCTCGAGCCCGCGCGATCCGGCTCCTATCAGTCCGAAGCGGACGCGGTCGTTGGCGCCGAGAACGCGGCTCCCTGAAAGGGCGCTGCCGACTGCCACGGCAGCTGTGCTCTCGAGCACGCGACTGATGAACTGGCGACGCGTAGACATAGCCGCCCTCCCTACGCTGCCGAATACTTCGCGCACAGCGCCTTGATTCGATCGACGAGCTTGGGCACGGCCGTCACGGCGCTCTCCTCCCCTTCGTACTCCGCCGACATGTAGCCCCGGTAGCCCCCCTGCAAGAAGATCTTCCAGACGCGATCGAGGTCAATCGGATGGTGACTATCGCCGAAGCGATCGCGAATGTGTGTATGCGTGGCGTAGGGGACGCAGGCTTCAATCTGCCGGTACTGGTCTTCGTCAGATTGGGCGACGAAATTCGAGATGTCGAGATTCACGCCTGCGAACGGCGAGTTCACGCGATGAAGGATTTCCAGCGTGGTCTCCGCCGTCTGTGTGATTCCGTCGTGGTCCTCGAGACCGAGCGTGATGCCGTGCGCCCCCGCGACATCGCACGCCGGTTTCATCACCTCCACCGTCCAGTCGATGCCCTGGGCCACGGTGAAGTCACCTTTCGGCAGGGCACCGGCGAAGATGCGCAGATGCGGCGCGCCGAGCATGTCGGTCACCGCGATCCACTTCCTGATGTCGTCGAGCACCGCGGCACGCCTGGCTTTGTCTGGTTCCACCATGCTGGCGCCGCACGCCGCTCCGGAGAACGGAATGCCGTTCTTGAACGCCAGATGCCGCAATCCCGCAAGGTATGCGGGATCAGTCGACTTCAGCCAGTAGACCGTCATGTCCACGGCAGCCACTCCAAGCTCCACGGCCTTCAGGATGAAGTCCTCCATGCTCATCCTGCCCGCCTTCAAGTCATCGTGATACGAGTAGGCGCAGCACCCGGGCAGGAGCCTGGCCTTCTGCGTCGAAGCTTCGGATGCTACGCCGCCGTGCGAGCTCCGCGGGCGCGCCAGCCCGGTACCGGCCATGGCCATGGCTCCTGCGGCCTGAAGAAACTGCCTGCGACGCATCACGGTGCCTCACTCCCGTCCCGGACGACTTGGTCCGCTCCCTGGCTGAGAGCGCCCATTGTAGGCCCGCGCGAGACACCTCCACTCCTTTCGAAAGTGTTGATCTCGGTTGGACAGGGCGCCCTTGACCGTGACGTCTCGCTGTCCGCTGGCGGCGTCCGGCTGTCCCTTCCGAGTGATGGCTAGAGAACAAGCGCGCGGGCGCGCGGCCAACTCCGCCGCACAACAGCGCGCGGTCATTGGCGGGAGGTTTGCACAGCGACCTGGTGGAGGCATCCGCCATGGCTCCCATGCGTCTGGCAACAGGGGCGTTCGTCCTGACCCTGTGCATTGCCGCTCCTTCCTACGCGCAACGGGGCGAGCGACGGCACGGGCCCGGCGGCGGTGGCGGGCAGGGGCAGCAGGCGCAGCCACGCCGAGGAGGGCCTGGGGCCCAGCCGCAGGCTCAAAGAGAGTCACGCGGGCGCGAGTCCCACCAGCAGCACGCGCAAGAACAGGCGCGCGGCAGCCGGCAGCAGCCGCAGATCCGCAGCTATCAGCCACCGCAGATTCGCAGCCAACAGCAGCCGCAGACTCGCACCGACAGGCAGCCTCAGATTCAGGAGCGCGCTCGCGGGCGAGAGGCGTGGGGGAGCCCGCAGGCTCAGACCCCGGCGCAGCCGCGCGGCAATTACCGGCAACCGGTGGCCCCACGAGGCGGCGACTCACAGCCGATCGCTCCGCCCGGCTACCAGCAACAGCCGGCACGCCGCGCCCAGCCACGAGCAGGCGTCGAGGCGGATGGCCGCGACAACAATCGTTCGTACGACAACCGCTACAACGACAACCGGTCGCACGGCTACAGCGGCAATCAGGACCGCTACGTCACGCGGGGCCACGCGTACTCCGGATCCTACGCCCCGACCTATCGGTACAACGGAGGCTACAGGCCGTACGCCCACCGGTCCTACGCGATCCCCTACGGGTACCGGCCGCACGGGTACCGCCCTGGGTGGAGCTTCAACCTGTACTTCGGACGCCCGTACGGGTACTACGGCGACGGCGCGCCGTACGGTTACTACGCGATCGCCCCAGGGTTCGTCTACGGCTCGGTCCGGATCGTCGATGCGCCGCCGGAGGCGCAGGTGTTCGTCGATGGCTACTACGCCGGCGTCGTGGACGATTACGACGGCGTGTTCCAGCACCTCAACCTCGTGCCGGGCCCGCACCGCATCGAGATTCAGCTGGCCGACTACCCACCGATTGGCTTCGACGTGTTCGTGCAGCCGGGGCAGACGATCGTGTATCGCGCGAGCCTCTACTGACCGCGGCACGCGCGATGGAGGTGCGTGATCATCGCGAGCACGCTGGGAAGCGAGAGACGCCGTATCGCGAGCGCCAGCAGACCGCCTAGTACTTCCAGCTCATGTCGCCGTCGTGCGGCGCCGTTTTCTCGACGCGCTCGGCGAACTGCGTGACCATGCGTTGAATGAATGCGCCCCGGCGCTCCTCTGGGCTCAGCGAGTTGCCACCGGTGTAGCAGTGGGGCTGCATGTAGCCGTATTCGAAGTCCGCGACCTTGTAGGGGTTCTTCGGCCCGTCGTGAAAGTCCTGGAACAGGTGCACGGCGTTGTTGAGATACCACGTGTCCATGTCGCCCACGGTGAAGTGCAGCTTTCCGGCGAGCTTCGGGCCGAGCGTGACCCAGTCACGCTGCATGATGAAGTTCAAGTCGTAGTGCTCCTGCCAGTACTTCGCCACGTCCTTGTCGATCACACCCGTCGAGACATCCCAGATCGGCTTCGGGTATCCGTCGCTACCCACCGGGCTGAACACCGCCTGCCAGATCGCGAATTGCTCGGCTGAACGCCCCTTGGTCCCGATCACCTCCTCGCGTCGGACCGCCGGCTCCATGGTGGCGTTGACCGTTCCCTTCGTATCCCGCATCTCCGCGCGCGGCACGCGGCCGAACGACCCCATCTGCCAGAACGCGTTCTCGTCGTCGTAGACGTTCACCGCCTGGTACGCGTGGAAGTCGATCGGGTCCGGGCACATGCAGTACGTCCAGTTGTACTCGTCCGGATAGAACACCTGCTGCGCGAGCACTTCCCAACCACCGGTGGATCCGCCGTACTGGCCGCGCGCCCAGCCCCGGCCGATGCCTCGGAAGCGCCGTTCGATTTCAGGAATCAGCTCCTTGACGATGGCGTCGCCGTACGGGCCGACGTTGGCCGAGTTCACCGCGTAGCTGTCGTCGTAGTACGGCGTCGGATGATTGATGGCGGCAATCAACACGTGCGGAAGCCGTCCTGACGTCCAGTCCTGGTACAGGCGGAACTGGCGCTGCTGGGCGGCAAGCGCGGGTCCCTTCGCGTCGGCGGCGGGCGGCTCGGTGCGGAAGACGTCGAAGGTCGCGCGGAAATGGCCCTCCTCGACGAGCAAGGGATAGTGCGCGGCAGGATGCTCGTCGAATCCCTCCGGCAGCGCCACGAAGGCCGAGATGAACATCGGCCGGCCCCAGAACTCGGAGAGCAGCCTGCTCTGGATGCGGACGTTCTTGATGTACTTGGAGTCTTTCGGCGGCTCGATCGCCGGGATCTTTTCCGACATCGACACCCGAATCGTGCCGCCGCTGGCGGGGTCGACGCGCATCTTCACTGGCTTGCTGTAGAGATTTCCCGGCTTGCGGTTCCATTGCTGCCCTTCGCCCTGGTCCGGCGGCAGCTTCACCGCGTGTCCGTCGGCGCGAGCGAAGGTCGAGTAGACGTTGAGGACCGCCTGCACGTAGTAGTCGCCCGCTGGAAGCCGGTCGAGCGAGCGGACCGGGTAGCCGAGCACGGAGCCATCGATCACCGCAGCGGCTCCCGGCTTGAGGCCGTCCACGTCCACGCCGAACAGCTGCTGGCTCTTCGCTTCCTGTTCCTCGATCTGGAATCGCGGCTCGCGCTTGTCGTCGGTGGAAATCGCCAGCAGCACTCGTCCGTCCATCGCCTCTGCTGATTGCGTCGCGGGGAAACTGATCTCGAATCGAAGTCGCGGCGCGCGGGGCTGGGCGAGGACGCTCGACGCCAACAGCAGCAGAATGGCGGCAGTCTTGTGCACGGGGGCTCCCTGAACGCCAAGCATCTTCGAAAGACCGCTCGCCGATCAAATTCCAGGGTCAAGGAGCATCGCGGCCTGACGGCTGGCAATGTTGCGCAGGCCTGGACCGGGGCGACCCACGCGTGCGTGGTACACTCACCCCGTGCGACGCGCCTGGTCTCGATCGTTGGCTGTCTGTCTTTTCCTGGTCGCGACTCTCACCGCGGCGTGCACTCAACCGCCGTTGCTGTTGAACACGATCCAGTTGGGCCGCGGGTTGAATCCCGACAAGACGGTCAACGGTTTCACGACGCGCTTCAAACCGGACGACACGATCTACGTGGCGGTGTTGACGAGCAATGCCGGCTCCGGCAAGGTCAAGGCACGCTGGCTCTTCGCGGGTCGACTGATCAGCGAGCCAGAAAGACAAGTGTCCTACCAGGGACCGGCGTCGACCGAGTTCCATCTGCAAAACACGAGCGGCTTCCCAACCGGCGATTACTCCGTCGAACTTTTTCTCGACGGCAAGTCAGTTGGGTCCAGGCCATTCCGTGTCGAGACGGGCGATCCCAAGGCGGGATACACCTTTCCCAACACGACGCCCAAGCACTGAGCCCGCGCCAACAACCTCGTCCGATCAAGTTCGTATAAGGTAGTTGTCATCGCGACGGCGGCGCTGATGAGCGCTGCCACGACGCTGACGACACTTCGCTGTTCGAGTCGAGCAGGAAGGAGAGGTACTGATGAGTTGCACACGCATTCTCTCGATGTCGTGCAAAGCGCTGGCTGTCGTGTGCCTCCTGGCCGTGTCGTCAAGCCAAGCCAAGGCGAGCGTGATCGCCTTCACCGATCGGACCGCGTTCCTTGCGGCAGCCGACATCACGACGAGCGTCGATTTCGCTGGCATCGCGCCGACGGACAGTTTCGCTTTCATTCCATCACCGCCGGGGCTCACCACGGGAGACGCGAACTTCAGCTCAACCACCGACAACATGTTCGTCATCGATCCCGGCTTCCAGTCGCCGGATTTCTTCTGGTCGTCGGGCCCTTATCTAATCGACAACCAGTTCGCTACCTCGGCGCTTGTGGTCACGCTTGCGCCAGGCGTGACGGCGTTCGGCGCCGATTTCTCGTCATTCGGAGCTGGGGACATCACCATCGCTCTGGCAGGCGGCGGCACGTTTACGGTGGCGTCCCCGGGCCAGCCGAACTTCGCGTTCCTTGGCTTCACTTCCGATCAGGACATCCTCTCCCTGGCTTTCAGCAAATCCGGCGATTCCGTCGTGCTCGACAATGTCGCGTTCGGGCAGACCGCGGCTGTCGCTGCTGTCCCAGAGCCCGCTTCCCTCACCCTGCTCGGCCTCGGCCTCGCGGGGATGGGTGCGCGGCGCTGGCGGCAGCGGAAGCCGTAGCGAGGCATCCTCGTGGAGCGTGCAGGGCCGCAGCGATGCGGCCCTTGCTCTGTGCGCCACTCTTCAGGCGCGCATCAATCGCCTTGTGGGCGCATCAGCCAATCCGGCCATCTGGAAATCGCTCCAGCAATGCCGGGTCGTAGAGCGGAACGACAACCTCGCCCGCGGCGCGGATTCTCGCGTAGGCGTTCAGGCACCCCTCGAGGCTCTCGGCAATTCCAGTCGGCTGCGGTTGTTCGATGTTCTCGTACTTGAAGCAGCAGTCGGACATGACGACGGCGCCCTTGGCCGTGTTCACCACGTACGCCATCGACGAGTGATCGCGAACGCCGACGTGGAAGGCGCGGATCCCGGGCAGGATCTCGTCCACGTCGCGCAACAGCCGCATGGGATTGGGCACGCCTTGCTGGAGACGATCGAATATCGGCTCGGGCACCGCGAGCGGATCCGGCTCAGGCCTCGGGTATCGCCTTGCAAGGTACTGCTCGGTCCATCCGTGCTGCGAAAGACACACAGTTGCCCTGGGGAACAGATCCAGATTGCCGATCGAATACAGCTTGAACGGCGTCAGGAGGATGAAGTCCACGCGGTCCGGGGCAACGCCAATGCTCTCCAGCACCGCCTCGGTTCGCTCGTCCTCGGTGCGGCGCACCCGACAGCGCTCGCCGGCAAGCTCGGTCCATACACGGTTCATCTCGCTCAGGTCTTCAGGAAGACCTGGATTCACGATCAGCGTCTTTCCCAGACCGCGAATGACGATCATGTAGAAATAGAGCAAGTACCAGTCGTCGGGTGGACTGCTGCGAAAGACGATTGGCCCGGGCAGCTCGCACTGGCCGACTTTGAACGCGCTGACGGTGAAGGTGCCCTGAAAGCCGCTGACCCGTCCCTGGCCTGAGGGCGACGGAAGCTCCTGCGGTACTGCCGCCCGAGCCGGTTGTGCCGCGGAGACAGGTGCAGTCGGCGGCAACACTACAGGGAACCGCGACGGGCCAAGACGCTCGACCCAGAGGCGCCAGAAATTGCGCGCGATAAACGATCGGCTTCGACCATCATGTTCCGAGGACACGACATCCGCCAGGTTGCATGTCGCGTACCGCCGCAGCTCTGCCGGACGTGATTCGGGCCGCTCGGTCGGGCTGAGGAACGACTCATGAGCCGGGCCAGCAGCAGTAGCGACGCGCAAGCGCGCAGCGAGGTCTACGACATCCGTCGCTCTGCCGTCGAGGCCAGATACAACAGGCAACTGAGGACCATCATCGCGGTGCCTGCTTGCAACACCGTGATGGCCTGATAAGTTCCGAGCGAATACCGGCCGCTCAACCGCGAGAGGCCGGCTACGAGGGTCAGGACGACGCCGATCAAGCCGGCGATCCGCGCTGCCCAGCGCAACAACTCCATGACACGTCCTCCAATCGCAAAATACCGGTGGCTGGCTCGATGCGGACTGGCGTCGTCCGGCATCTTAGCTCATGCGGCGACTCGCGTTGGGCTCATCGAGCTTCATGGCTCTGCCAGCACGAGCCGAATCGGTGACGTCGCGTGAATCGTCGCGAAGACGACCAGGTCGGTCGCCTCGAGCCGCTGCCGGTGGCCGATGCGGAGGGCTTTGCCGCGAAGAAGCCGCCGGCCCTCTGCCTCCAGGCTGGCGTCGCCCTCGCCCCAGCCTTTCACGAGAATTGCGAGATTGTCCACCGGTGACTCCGCACTGGCGGCGACGGCGAAGGCGAGGGAAGACATCGCGGCCGTTCGTTCGATGATCCAGGCGCGCTCTGACGGATCGTACTCGCCGCCGCTGAAGCCGGCGGTGTCGATGGTGAGTCGAGGCGGGTTCTCCCATGAGCGCGCAAGCGACGCGAGCTCGGGGACACCGGCGTCGCTCATCCCCTCGAGATGAATCTTGACGACCGTGTCGGCCGACGTGGTGATGGGTTGCCAGAACATGTGCGTCAGGGACGAATGGCTGGCGCGATCGGCGGCGAGCGCATAGCGGCCGTTCGACGGCTCGAACGCCGTCGGCCAATGGTTCCACCAGGGATAGATGCTGACGTCGCGGCGCACCTCGCCCGAGTAGACGTCGAACCTGGGGTCGTCCTGCCATCGCGCGATTGCGAACGGCTTGAAACGCGAACGCGTGTTGATCCGCTGAATGCCCGCGTGGGACGGTTGCGGCGGATCGCGCGGCGGCGTCGTCTTCTCCCACGAGATGTTCACCGACTCGCCGCGGCTGTTGGCGATCACCACGCCCGCCGGTTCGATCGCGTCGTTCGGCGTCATGCCCGGTCCCAACACGACGATGCCTTCGTGCCACTCGCGGTCGGCGTCCGGCTTCGACGAGTGCACGACGATCTTGCGCACGCCGACGCCGTCCGGATAGATGGTGTGGATTTCGTCGGTCCAATCCGCCCAGTCCGTCAGCGGGTCCGGGTACGCCGGCAGGTAGCCGACGCCAAGCGGCGCGTAGCGCCAGTGGACGACCGCGCGCGCTTCGCTGGACTCGAGGATACGCACCTGCGAGAAGCGGCACTGCTTGTCCGACATCGGCTCGGCACTGCCGACCATCCCTGGCGGAAAGGTCTCCGTGAACTCGTTGTCGTACCAGATGCCGTTTTCGGTGACCCAATGCGGGATGTAGCTGGTCCCTCGCCAGAACGTGAACCAGTAGGGCGCCTGGTCGAAGCGGACGACCACGTCTGCCTGGTCGCCGACGCGCCACACATCGTCCCACCCCTTGTAGTAACGCAGTCGCGCGTAGATCGCGCCGAACGCGTTCGGACCCGGCGGGAGCGCCGGGAGCGATCTGGCTTCCAGCGGCGGAGCGCCCGTCGGCCGAAGGCGTGAGTAGGCGGTGGAAATGTCTGCGCCGCGCAGGCCACGGAGCGTCAACTTCAGCTCGTCCAGGATCCCGTCGAGCAGAATCCGCGTGGGTTGCTGACGGCGCGCTCCGACGCTTGCCGTCTGCTCCATCTCGTCTGCATTGCGGCCGATCCAGAGATCGGCGCCTGTGGCCTGGTCGAAGGCGCCTGTCCCTGGCGCAGTGCCAGTCGCCTCGCCGTTCACGTAGAGCGTGATTCCTCTGCCCTCCTCGAAGACGCCGGCGACATGCGTCCACTGCCGCAGCGGCAGCCGCGACGTGCTCACAATGGTGAGCTGCCGGCCACCCGCGATCACGTCGAAACGGACCTGTCCGCGGTCGCCGATGCCAAGGAAGAATCCGCTGGCCACACCGCTCTGCTGTTGGAGCATCGGCGCGTCGTTGAAGGGATACGCACCCAGCGCCACCCAGCCTTCCGCCGTGAACGACCCGGTGAGGCGAGGCACGCTCGCCGCCGGGACGAGCACGTGCGCGGCGATCCCGTCGAGTTGCAGCGCCTGACCGGAAACACCCGGCACGAGCCAGCCATTGCCCTTGAGGCGACTGTCGAGCGATGTGAAATCCAGCACCAGCGCAGGCGCAGCAGCGTCGGACGCCATGGCAATCAGCCCCGGCCGTACGAACGCGGACGCGATCAAGAGCCCGGGCCATACGACGCGGCGTACCCACAGACGCATGGTGTCCTTTTGAAGGTCGAGTGGCGACGCGCGCACGAGGGCCGAGACTAGCAGCGGAAACCCGTCGTGAACAGCTCCTTTTTGCCGGAGAAAGACCGCAGTGGTAGGATCAACTCACTTTCCTGAGTCCTGCCCGTGTTGCGGGCGCGTTCTGCCGCAGCTCTCCCAGCCCTCATCAAAGCTGATGCGTCGCCCGACCATGCCGTCGGCGCACGCCATCGCGGAGAGGTCTCATGGGTCCACTGCAGGAACTACTCGCGATTGATCATCGGCAGACACTTGATTTCTTCGTTCTGCGCCTGCAGGACGTCGCCGAGCCCACCGTCGATCGCGAGGAACTGCTCTACAACGCGAGCGTACTGGCGCACTACGCCCAGGTCTCCACACAACCCGACGTCGATGTGCCGGCTCCGGCGACTCTCAGCACGGTGTTCGACCACTTCGTGTCTGACACGACCCTCGGCCACGACAACTCGATGATGGAAACGGCGGGCGCCCAGTGCCTCCTGCTAACCGGATTCTTCGAAGACCAGATGCGTCGACGACACAACATCCGCTGGTATGCCGAGCTGGGCGCGAGCTTTTTCCGCCGGGCGGCGCTGCACGAACGCTCCCCGCCCAAAGCCCGGTTGCTCGACGCGATCGCCCGAGGCTTCGAGCCGTGGCGGCGACGCCACGCACGCCTCAGCCGCGAACTGCGCGACCAGCCGTACCTACTGGCGCCGTCACGCTCACCGCCGGCGCAGCGGGGCTCAGAAGGATAGGCCGTCCGATTCACACATTCGAGTCAGTCTGGAGTTGAAATCCATGAATATCAGACCGCTTCACGACCGCATCGTCATCCAGCGCCTTGAGGAAGGCGAACAGAAGGTGGGCGGAATCATCATCCCCGACACTGCCAAGGAGAAGCCGCAGAAAGGCAAGGTCATCGCTACGGGGGCCGGCAAGATTCGGGACGACGGCACACGCCAACCGCCGGACGTCAAGGCCGGCGACCTGATCCTGTTCGGCAAGTACTCGGGACAGGAGATCAGGCTCGATGGTGAGGACTATCTCATCATGCGGGAAGAGGAAGTCCTGGGCGTCATCGACGGCGCCGACGTGAAGAAACCGGTGAAGAAACCGGTGAAGAAACAGACGTAGGCGCGAATCTCAATTCCGGAGCGCCGGCGCGTTGGGAGCGGCGCGCCGCAGGACACGAGGACGGCACCGGGCAGTGGTTAGCCGCGATGCGCTGGGCCGCGAGCGGCTGCCTCTTTCGCCTCGGCCTCGTAACCACAAGCGAGGTAGTAAAGCGCCTCGTCGAAGAACCGGCCGAGTCGTGCGTGCAGATCGTGCAAGCTGTTCAGGTGCAGCGGCAGGACGTAGTCGCCGTCAATCCGCGGAAACGCCGCATCGACCAGCCCGTTGTCGACAATGTAGCGTCCCATGTGCTGCTTGAGCACGATCACCGCGTAGAGGATCTCGCTCAACGGGATGCCCTGTTCGAACCGGCGGCGGCCCCAGTCGGCGAACTCCGCCTGCACGATCCCGGAGTTCGGGTCGCCGATCCAGTTGCCTAGGTGAGCCACGATTTGGAAGATGCGCTGGTCCAGTTCCTCCGGGCTGACGACGCGGAACCCGCGCGTCCGGTCGTTGGTGAGGAGATCCTGCACCACGTCGCTGGTGAGACGGCTGGCGTGATCTTCAATGAGGTCGACGAGTTTGGCAGCGATCACGGCGACTCCTCTTGCACGACCGAATAAACGCCAGTATTTGCGGATGATAGCAGAGGCGCCTGGCTACCGCGGGACCGGCTCCGCGAGCTTCCTGCGGGCCGTCGGCCAGGCGATCGATGCCCTCAGCTCGCGCGTCTTACGCCCCAGGCGATCGGCGGACCCACGCAGATCATGTGGATCGCGAGCTGCGGCCAGCTCATCGAGCCCGGCCATCGCGGCGGCGTGTGCAGGTAGAGGCTGCGCACCCATGACAGCGCCGGGAGCGTGCCGTAGTTCATGGCGCAAAAGACAATCACGCCGTACAGCGGTCCGACGATCAACAGCGGCGCAGTGCGCAACCATCCGACTCGCCGGCTGAGGGCGAAGAAGACGAGCGTCGCCGTCAGGGCGACCGTGAAGTGCATCGCGAGGCCGACCGCGGCCATCCCAGCGCCAGCCTCCATCGCGGAGCGTCCCCAGAGCGCCGAGGCGACGCCGCGCAGGACTTCCGGCGGTGTGCGGCCGGCCTGCACCCAGGCCTGGACGCATGCGGCAGTGATGTCGAGCACGCCGCAGAGCAGCCATCCGGTGAGAATCGCCTGCCCGGTACTGACGTCTGGGACGGACGGCGTCGATCGCAAAGCGTCTGATTGAAGTGGCACGAAGGCAGAGTCTAACGCGGGTCCTCGGTTGAGGCCGAGCCCGCGTTGCGCTACAACTGGAGCGCGGAGGTCACTCCATGAGATCTTGGCGACTCGCCGCCAGCATCGCCGCAACGATCATCGCGGCATCATCGCCAGCGCCGTTGCCGGCAGCGGCAAGCCAGCGCACGTCGCCTCCCCGTGAAGGCCACATAGACGTCGGCTCCGGGTCCCTCTACACCAGGGACATCGGCCGCGGGCAGCCATTGATCGTTGTCCACGGCGGTCCAGATTTCGATACCAGCTACCTGCTGCCCGACCTCGATCGACTCGCCGACGGCTACCGGCTGATCTATTACGACCAGCGGGGACGCGGGAAGTCAGCGGACGGCGTTCGTCCCGAGGACGTCACGATCCGCTCCGACGTGGATGATCTCGACAAGGTCAGACAGCATTTTCAGTTTCAATCGGCCGCGCTGCTCGGGCACTCGTGGGGCGCCGTTCTCGCGCTCGAGTACGTGCTCGGTCACTCAGAACGTGTGTCTCATCTGGTCCTCATGAATCCCGCGCCGGCGTCGGCGAGCGATCTTGCGGTGTTTCGAAAGGCGTACGTCGATCAACTCGGCCCCGACATGGATCGACAGCGAGCCATCGTCACGAGCGCCGCATATCAGGCCGGCGACCCGGAGGCGGTGGCGGCCCGATACCGTCTGCACTTCAAGTTTGCGCTGGCGCGACCGGGGGACTATGAGCGGCTGATGGCGACGATGACGGCGGCGCTCATGAGACAGGGCAAAGACGGCATCGTGAAGGCGCGCGCCGTGGAAGACCATCTCATGCGCGACACCTGGCAGATTGCCGGGTACGATCTCCTGCCCAGGCTGCGGACGCTGAGGATTCCGACGCTGGTCATCACCGGCGATCGCGATTTCATTCCCGTCGAGATCGCGGGGCGTATCGCCGCGGCCATTCCGAACGCTCGCCTGATCACGCTCAAGGGCTGCGGACACTTCGCGTATCTCGAATGTCCCACCGATGTCCGGAGGGCAGTCGACCAGTTCCTTCGACCGAAGGCCTCCGTCAGCGTGCGCCCTGGTCACTAAGAGGTCGCAGCGGCTATTTCAGATCCTTCCGGAAGGCGAGGCTGACCGGCTCGCTCGGAATAGCCTTGAACGCCACGCCGCGCACGACCTGCTGACGCTCGATTGTCAGGCGCTTCACTTGCCGCTGCGAGAGGCCGATCGTGTGCGCGAGGCCGTTCACGCCGGTTGCCACGCTGATGGCGGACGAGAAATCGCCGAACATGACGCTCGCCACGTTCATGCCGATGCTGGCGATGCTGTAGACCATCTTGAACTTCTCACCAGCCGTCGTCGATTCCTTGCCGAGCTTCGCCTTCTCGACGCCGCCGTATGTCTCAGCGATGTTGATGTAGTTGTTCATGTAGCGCCGAGCGCCCGGGCCCTGCGGTGGCACGTCGAGCACGAAGCTGAGAGGCTCGATGAGCATCTTCCGATGCTTGACGTGCTTGTCGTCCACTTCCAGGTACAGGATCCCGCCGTTGTTCTCGAGATGCTTGACGGCAGTCGCCGGGACGGTAAACCCCTGAAAGCCCACGTGCCGAAGGCCGTCGGCCTGCCCGAGGCGCCCCAGCAGGTCGTCGCCAGCGCCAGGAGTCACAGTCACCTGCCGTTTCTTGGGCTTGACGGTCGAGAGCTCCGCAAAGCGCACGATGCCGTTCTCGAACTCGAATTTCCCGTACGCGCGCTCCTGCTCGTCGCGCTTCTTGGGATCGACGCCCTTGTAGAACACCGCGCCATAGAACGACACGGGGAGCGCGAGTGAGCGCTGGGCGTCGAAGCTCGCCCTGACGCAGCTGAAATCGTTCATCTGCGAGCAGGTGAACGCCTGCAGCAGATTCGCTTCCGGCGCGAGCGGCCAGAGCACGTCGGCGGATTGCAGCTGTGTGTTGGCGAGCTGCAGCCGGTACGCGGCATAGATGCGGCCTATCGGCTCGCCCTCGAGGATGCTGCGAGCGAGCAGGTCGTGAAGGATCTTGCGGCTGTCGCTGACGTGCTCGTCGTACTGGCCCTTTTCGGCGTCGAGGCCCGCCAGCAGCGTCTCGGTCTGCTGGGCGCCGTCAGGGCCGTTCTCGGCGGTGAGCACCTGACGCCAGTACTCCCGGGCACGATCGATCTGGCCCTGCGCCTCCAGCAGGGACGCCATCCGGCGCTTGGTCTCGCGAAACTCCGGCATCGCGGCGTCCGCCTGCTGGTAGTCCGCGATCGCGCGGTCGTACTCCCGGGCGTCGACGTGCCTTGCGGCGCTCGTGTAGGCCGCGCGCACGACCGTTCCCTTCGGTTCGGGCAGCGCGGACAGGGCCTTCAGCAGGACCATCCTCGCCTGCACCTCCTCGAGATCGATCGCGCCTGGCGCTGCCTGGACGTACTGCGTGAGCAGCGCCGTGGTGTCGTCCAGCCTCCCGTCCGCCTCCGCACACTTCGCGAGGTTGAACAGGAGCGCCGGGTTCTTCGGGTGGCTGGCCTGCAGCTGCTTCATCTGCCCGCAGACCGTCGTCAGCGGCAGGGCGACCTCGTCGCGCGACTCCCGGTCGTCGCCGACGTCGTGGAGGATGGCGTCGTTGAGCCGGGCCACCTGCTGGCGCGCGGCGGGCGAGACGACAGACAGACGATCGCCGGTGCCGAGAGCGGTCGCCAGCTCTCCCATTTGACGACGCGTGTCCTTGTCTCGCATGGCGGAGACGCATTCGTTCAGCAGCGCCAGCGCCTCGTCGCGATTGCCCTGTTGATAGCGCGTCAGCCCGAGGTTGCATCCGATCGCAAGGCTGCCGGGGTGCAAGTCGCCGGCGCCCTCGAGCAGTTGTGCCGCGTTGGCGAACTGCTCGGCTGCATACGCCTGCGCCGCGCGGTCCATCAGGGAGCGCACTTGCTGATCGGCGGCTTCGGCGACGCGCTGGAGCGCCTTCTCGGCGTCCTCCGAGTAGATCACATGCTCGGCCGCGAGGTATTGCGTCCTGGCGTCGATCAAGTGGCCCTGTTTCTCGGCGGCCTTGCCGAGGCCCATCAGCCGCTTGGCTTCAGCTTCTTTCGCCTTGCGCTGCTGCTTGTCAGCGGCGGATGTGGACCCCGTGGACGTCAGGAGAAGGATCAGAACGGCGGCGACGTGCCGAAACGAGACGCGAGACAGCTGGCGCATGGAGCCCCCTCTCCATTACGGGCGAGGGCGCCATCTGGGAACAATGGCGTGGTCTTCAGCGGAATGCGACACGCTACCAGTGGAACGTGAAGACCGAACCCATGGACCGCCGGGGATCGTCGTGGCCGTCGTTGGCGGTGGACTTGTACGACTCCGGCACGCTCGCCCAGTCGCGGTAGATGTTGCCGCCGATAAAGAAGCGCGGTTCGGCCGACGGCGCAGCCTTCGCCACGCCGGCCGTCGACACGACGTACGCGCTCTGCGGCTGCGTCGCCCCGAGCTTGTCGGTTCCTGGGACGTATTCGGGAACGCCGTCGCCGTCCACATCGGCGCGAATCCAGTCCACGTGCAGCATCCGGTGATACGTGTGGTCCGCGATCATCCCGCGCAACTGGCTGTTGAATCGCGCGATGACTCCAGCGGCGTCGGGCGCCTCCTTGCGGATCGCCAGGTACAGCGGTCTCACCACGAGCGCGGTCGTGCCAATCGCCAGCTTCTGGCGCGCCTCGGCGGCGTAGTTGCTCGTGATGTAGTGGACGACGAGCTCGTCCACCAGCGTGTAGTCGGCCGAGCCGCCGAGCAGCCTGGACACGCACTCCTCTTCGGTCTGCGCGCGAACGAACGTGGGCCCGGAACGCTCGGCCGCGTCGCCATACGAGTACCCCGAAACGATGGCGATCCGCTTCCCGGTCAGCGCCCCCAGCGCAGTCGCCGATACGTCGCTGCCGCGGCGCCCGACGAGCACCAGACGATTCTCGAGATAGGGATCCGAGAAGATCAGCGCCGTCTCGCGCTGTGGGTCCTTCCACGCCGCGGCGCTGCCGTCGAAGGCGCCGCTCAAGAGCGCGGACGTGAACTGCGCCGCGGGCACGATGGAGGTGGTCGAGCTGACGCCGATCCGAGAGAAGGCGGCCTCGACGAGATCGAGCGCAAAGCGGGGCTGGCCGGCCTCGTTCGTGAACGGGGGCCACGAGCTGGACACGAGGCGCAGCGTGCGTGGTTCCGCCGAGAGGAGCACGAGGGTGGACGCGACAATGGCGGCGAACGACAAGACGAAAGCGGTGGTCTTGAGAGAGCGCATGGATCCCTGCCCTGAAAATGCCGGCGAAACTCGAACTATAGTGTCACGATCGGCCCTCCCGGCCGTCGATCCGCGCACGAGCCAACGAAACCGGCGCGGCGCACGTCCACGGTCAGCGCTCCGGCCCGATCCAGCCTCGTCGACGCCGCGAACCGCGCGACGATATGATGGGCGCGTGGACGCGGGCACACTCCACTCCTTCGACGTCATCGTCGTGGGCTCGGGCGCGTCGGGCGGCTGGGCCGCCAAGCGCTTCGCGGAAGCCGGCCTTCGCGTGGCCGTGCTCGAAGCCGGACGCAAGCTGAACGACGCGGATTACCGCGAGCACGTGCCCGCGTACCAGCTGCCGTACCGCGGCATGAGCAAGGCGCCGCTCGCCCACCAGCGGCCGGTCCAATCGCAGTCCTACGCGGTCCGCGAGTGGAACTCGAGCTGGTTCGTCAACGACGTCGAAGAGCCTTACGTCGACCAGTCCGATCCGAAATTCGTCTGGGTGCGTCCCCGGATCGTGGGCGGACGGACCAACGTCTGGGGCCGCGAGTCGCTTCGCATCAGCGACTTCGAATTCAAGGCGGCGTCGCACGACGGCGCCGGCGTCGACTGGCCGCTCGGGTATGCCGATCTCGAGCCGTATTACGACCTGGTCGAACAGTACATCGGCGTGCAGGGCATGACCGAGAGCTTGCCCGGCCTGCCTGACGGGCGGTTCCAGCCGCCGATGGCGATGACGTGCGCGGAAGTGGCGCTCCGCACGAGCATCAAGAAGACGTTCGGGCGCACGCTCACCCAGGGCCGCACGGCAAACCTGTCGCGGTCCCTCAACGGGCGCCAGGCGTGCCACTTCTGCGGACCCTGCGAGCACGGCTGCGTCACGCACTCGTACTTCAACGCGTCGTTCACCACGATGGCGGACGCCCTGGCCACGGGCCGATGCACGCTCGTCACGGGGGCCATGGTTCACAAGGTGCTCGTCGATCCCGATACGCGGCGGGCGACGGGCGTGTCGTACATCGACCGGACCACGCGTCAGCCGCGCGAGATCCACGCGCGTGTGGTGGCGCTCTGCGCACAGACGCAGGAGTCGACACGCATCCTGCTCAATTCCGCGACCCGGCAGGATCCGAACGGCCTTGCCAACACCAGCGGTCTGGTGGGCCGCGGCCTGATGACCCACTTTTCAGATTCGGGAGCCACAGCCGAACTACCCGAGTTCACGACGATGCCCACGGTGGCCGGCCCACGCCGCCCATGCTGGCCGATGGTCGTGAACTTCAGGAACCTGCCCGGCGGACCGCAAGCCAAAGGATTTCTGCGCGGCTACGCATTCGGCACCTACATCGGCACCGACGTGAACCTCGGCGTACCTGGCTATGGCCGGGCGTTCAAGAGCACCGCGACCTCACCGCAGCCGGCCAACGTCACGATGCAGGGGTGGGGGGAGTGCCTGCGCTACGAGGACAACTACGTCACCGTGGACCCGAACGTCGTCGACATCTTCGGGATCCCGGTGGCAAAGATCCACCTGACGCCGCGCGAGAACGAAAAGGCGATGCTCGCCGATATGACCGAGACTGCCGCCGAGATGCTCGAGGCCGCTGGCGCGCGGAACATCGTGCCCCTGCGAGGCGCGCGCGGCCAGGCGCACGAGCTCGGCGCGGCACGGATGGGGATCGATCCGAAGACCTCGGTTCTCACGCCTTTCCAGCAGACGCACGACATCCGGAACTTGTACGTGATGGATGGCTCTGGCTTTCCGAGCAGCCCCTGGCAGAACCCGACCCTCACGATCATGGCGCTCGCCGTGCGATCGTGCGACTACGTCAAAGAGCAATTGAGACGCGGCGACCTGTGACGCGACGGCCGTGGCATCCGATCGCGTTGGCCATCCTCGCGAGCCTTTCAACGGCGATTGGCGCGGCGGGCCAGACCACGGTCGTCCGCCCGACGGAAATCGGCGACATCCTGATCAACCCTGGCATGGGCATCGAGACGTTCCAGCGATTCAGCGGCCAGGCTGTGAACGAGGGCGTTCGCTGGTCGGAGGTCGGCCCTGAAACCGCCGCGTCCGCTGAGTCATCGGCCGTCGATTTCCCGGGCTCGAGCGTCGCGTATCTGCGCTGGTTCTGGTCGCAGATTGAGCCCAGGCGCGGCGCATATCGCTGGTCGATCATCGACGACGCCCTGGCGGAGGCGCACCGCCGTGGCCAGCGGCTCGCCATCCGGATCATGCCGTATGACGACAAGCACCCGATGCCCGACTGGTATCTGGCGTCAGGAGCGAGGCGAGCCAATGCGGCAACGGACAAGGACGGCGCGATCTGGTCGCCCGATGCCGACGATCCGCTGTATGCGACGGCCTGGAGCGCGCTGGTGGTCGAGGCCGGAAAGCGCTACGACGGACATCCCGATCTGAATCACGTGGATGTCTCGACGGTGGGGTATTGGGGCGAAGGCTGGGGACCGTATCTCCCGAGCTGGCCGGTCCAGCAGCAGCTCATCGACGTCTACTTCACGGCCTTCCCACGCACGCTCCTGCTGATGAACTTCGATGCGCTGCCGGCGCTCCAATACGGCGTGAAGCGCGGCGCCGGATGGCGGCTGGACTGCTGGGGTGACATGGGCGGGCCCGGCCGCCACTTCGCCCACATGATTGATTTCTACCCGCAGCAACTCGCGCGCGGCGGACTCCAGGACGCGTGGCGGACGGCTCCGGTGGCGCTCGAAACCTGCTGGGTGCCCGAGCAGTGGCGGCAGTGGAACTTCCCGCTCAAGCCGATTCTCGATCAGGCGCTCCGGTGGCACGCGTCGACGATCAACATCAAGTCCAGCCGCATTCCGGCGGAATGGAAGACGGCCTTCGAAGAGTTTCAGAAACAGATCGGGTATCGCTTCGTGCTCAAGCGCCTCGAGTACCCGTCGCACGCCGGACGGGGAACGATGGCGCCCCTGAGCATGTGGTGGTTCAACGCGGGCGTCGCGCCGACCTATCGCAGCTACACGCTCGCGCTCGCGATCGGCGACGTCGTCGTGCCGCTCGACGCCGACGTTCGGCAGTGGCTGCCTGGAGATGCGGTCGTCGACGGCAGCGTCGCGGTGCCGCGCGACCTCGCGCCCGGCCGCTACCCCATTCGCGTGGCGCTCCTCGATCCGAAAACCCGGCTGCCGGCGATTCGTCTGGCAATTGCCGGCCGGCAAGACGACGGCTGGTATCAGGTCGGAGAGATCGTGATCGAATGAGCGACCGTCCGGATCCGCATCCATGAAATACACGCGCCGCAGCTTCCTCGAAGCCGCCGTCGTCGGTGCCGCCGCCCTCGGCCCGGCCGGATCTCTGAGACAGTCGCCGGTGGGAAGACGCCAGGCCGGCGCGCCCGGTGTGGAGCTGAACGTCGACGTCGCGGCGCTCCCAGACTATTCCCACGACCTCGAGCGGTACCTGATCCGGCTCTCGGACGAGGCTCGCCAGCGACGCAAGCACGTCATCGACGCGATCTCGACGCGGCAGGGAGTCCTCGACCGGCAACAATCGGTCGTCGCGGAGCTGTGGAAGATGCTGGGAGGGCCGCTCGAGCGAAATCCGCTGAATCCGCGCGTGACGGGAACCATCGAACGCCGTGACTATCGAATCGAGAAGCTCACCTTCGAGAGCCGCCCGCGACTCTACGTGACCGCGAACCTGTATGTGCCGGCCGGCGCGGGACGCCACCCGGCGATTCTTGCGCCGCTCGGACATTCCGAGAACGGCAAGGCCTGGCCCAGCTACCAGAAGCTGTTCTCGAACCTCGCGCGCAAGGGCTACGTGGTGCTCGCGTACGACCCGTTCGGGCAGGGCGAACGCATCGAGTACCCCGGCGAACGTCCCGGGCAGTCCAGGATTCCCGAGGGCGGCACGGGCGAGCACGAATACGCCGGACGCCGGCTGATCCTGCTCGGCGCCAACTTCGGGCTGTTCCGCGCGTGGGATGGCATCCGCGGAATCGACTACCTGCTCACGCGTCCCGAAGTTGACCCGGAGCGGATCGGCTGCTGCGGCCAGTCGGGCGGCGCGACGCTGACACAATTCCTGGCGGCGCTCGACAGCCGGATTCGCGTGGCGGTGGTCTCCGAAGGCAACACCGAGAACCTCGCAGAGGCCGACGTCGAGCCGCCGGGTTCCGCCGACGACGCCGAGCAGAACATCGTGCCGGGTCTCTCTCGCGGAATCGATCGGGCAGACCTGCTCTACGTCTTCGCTCCGAAGCCGCTGCTGATGTTGATCACGCTGCACGACGCGGGTCATACCTATTCCCCCGAGTACGTCTCCGGCTCGCTCGACCTCGTCGATGAATACAAGCGCGCGTACGGGCTGCTCGGCGGCGGCGACCGCGTGTCCCTTCAGGCCACGACCGCTCGGCACGGATACGTCTACGAGATGCGCCGGGCCACGTACGGGTGGTTCAACCGCTGGTTCGAGATGAAGGACGTGGACGATGGGGAGACGCCACAGCCGGTTGAGTCCGACGCGACGTTGTTTGTGACGCCGACCGGTTTTGTGACGACGTCGTTCGGCGGCGAAACGGCGCTGTCGCTCACGCGGGAGATGTCGGAGGCGGTCCACGCGCCGACCTCGCTTTCTCCTGATGACGTACGGAAACGCGTGCGCACCGTGCTCGGCGTCGAGGAGTCGCCAGGGCGAGCGCCGGCGAGCCGTCGCCTGGCCACTATCAGAAAGGCCGGATATCGAGCGGAACAGTTCGAGCTCACGAGCGATTCGGAGATTCGCACGCCCGGCTGGCTGCTCACGCCGGATACCGCCGCACCGTCCACGCCGACCATCCTCTATGTTGGCGAGGCGCCGGCGTGGAGCTCCGTTGCGGAGGATGCGTTCGCCGAGCGCCTGTGCGCGAAGGAGAAATGCCGCATCGCGGTGATTGACGTGAGGGGACGCGGCGACTGCGCGATAGGCTACCCGCAGCGCGGAAGACTCTACTTTCCGGATCGCATCCCGGACGAGGCGTACTTGACGTGGTTCACGTTGATGCTGGGCCGGCCGCTCCTCGGCGGTCAGGTCTACGACACGCTCCGGACGCTCGACTATCTTCGTTCGCGGGCGGACATCGGCGGACCGATCTCACTCGCCGGCGACGGGGCTCACGGGGTGATTGCGCTCTATGCCGCCGCACTCGACGAGCGCGTCGGTGGCGTCGCGCTACGAAGGACGATCACCGACTATCGCTCGCTCGCGGTCGCCGAACGCTACACCCAGCCCTTCGGCATCTACGCGTACGGCCTCCTCAGAGAATTCGACCTGCCAGATGTCGCATCGGCGGCGGGACCGCGGCCAGTGCTTCTGCTCGATCCCGTGACGCCGGTTGGCGAACCGGCCGGCGCAGCCGCCGGGGATGTGTACAAGAGCGTCCCCAACGTCACCCTTCGTAAGACAAATGCCAGCGAAGATCCCGCGAAGGTTCTGGCGGCCTGGGCCTGGCGCCGCTAGTGTTCCCTCTCGCCGCTCAGTCTTTGAGGCCGGCCAAATCCGGCACGAGCCGAG
>JBKPSY010000203.1:0-10121 GCA_046735235.1 Acidobacteriota bacterium
CCTTCCAGGAAATCGCGGACCTGCAGGGTTGTCCGCTCAGCACCGTGAAGACGAGGCTCTATCAGGGACTGACCGTTCTCAGGCGCCGCTTGCAGGCGCAGGGACGATTCGATTCCGCTTCCACACTGCCATGACGAATTCAATTCGCTGCGACGACAAGGCACTCCTGGTCTCTTACCTGTATGGGGAGGTGAGCGCCGCCGATCGCGCCGCCGTCGAATCCCACGTCGCGACGTGCGCGGCGTGCGCCGACGAGCTCGCGTCGCTCGGCGCGGTTCGCGCGGACCTCGCGCGATGGGAGCCGCCGGCGGCCGACCTTGGATTCCAGATCGTGAAGGCGGCGCCTCGACCGGCGCCGCAGGCATGGTGGCGTCCGCCGGTGTGGGCGCCACTGGCGCTGGCCGCCGGGCTGCTGCTGGCTGTGGGCGCGGCGCTCGCGAACGTCGAAGTGCAGGCGGCCAACGGCGGCGTGACCATTCGCGCCGGCTGGTCGCATCCGCCGCTGACTGCGGCGGGCGCTGTCGCCGAGCAGGCGCCGGCGCACGAGGCAGTCCCGGTGAAAACCGGCATCACCGACGCCGAGATGCAGAAGGCGATGGCGGCGCTCGAGACGCGACTGCGCGCGGAGATGGCGACGACCCTGCAGCGTTCCTCCTCGCCGGCCGCGGTGCCGGTGTCGCTCCAGGGCAGCGCGGTCGATCGCGGCGAGATGCTGCAGCAGGTGCGGAATCTCGTCGACGAGAGCGAGCGCCGGCAGCAGCGCGAGCTGGCGTTGCGCCTCGCGCAGGTCGTCCAGGACTTCGACAACCAGCGCCGGACGGATCTCGTGAAGATCGAGCAGAACTTCGGGCAGATCGAAAGCCTGACGAGCCAGGAAGCCCAGCACCAGCGCGCGATCACCAACTATCTGGTGCGTGCCTCCCAGCGTCAGTAACCCGGTGACTTCATTTCTCGAGGGCAGGGCAGTGAGAGCTTCAATCAGCGTGGTGGCCGCCGGGCTCGTGCTTGCGGGCGCGGGACAGACGTCGGCCCAGGGCATCGCGTCGGTCAGCAACACGGATCAGATGCGGGCGCGGTACCAGATCTCCGTCATGGAGGGTGCGCTCGAACGCGCCGTGCAGCTGGGCGCGCAGCGCTTGAGCAAAAAGGTGCAGGCCGTCAGCTCGGACATGCTCTTCATCGCGACGGCGGCGCGCGCCAAGGGGTTCTGGCTCGAAACCTACGGCGTCTTCTTCGACGTCGACGTTCCGGCGATGCGCCACTCGATGGCGTGGACCTTCCGCACGCTCGATCGCGGCGGCCAGAAGCTGCAAAGCGACATCAACACCCTCAAGCGGAACCTGCAGTTCGTGCGCGATCCCCAGGCGCACCGTGACATGGAAGCGGCCATCCAGCGGATGGAGCGCCTCGTGGGTCCGCCGATGCTGCCGCCAGGCGCCGATCCCGGGGCCGGTCTCCCGCCGCCTGCACCGGCCAATGTCGTCCAGACCGGGACGGTGTCCGCCTCGGCGGCGATCGCGACGTCGGCGGCCGCTCAAGACGCGATGCCGCGCGAGCCGACGACCTCGAACGCTGTGCTCGACGACCCCGGGCTGGCCTACACCACCGAGGTGAAGATCGCGCTGGTCGACGCGATGCTCGACTACGGCACGTCCATTCCCATCGCCGAAAATGAATGGCTGACCATCGCCGCCCGCGACAACAACGACTCGCGCATCGGCGGAGACGATCCCTACGACGTGACGACCATCGTCCTACGCGTGAAGGGCGCCGACCTGGCGGCCTTCAAGTCCGGCCGGATCACCAGGGACGAGGCGGTGAAGAGGGTCAGTATCAAGGACTACTAGAAGGTCCATGGGTCTATGGGTCGGTGGGTCCATGGGTCGGTGGGTCGGTAGGTCCATGGGTGTGCGGGTCGGTGGGTCGGTGCGCGGGTAGAATAGGCCGATGCGCGCCCGTGCCATCATCGTCCTGAGCCTCGCGCTGGCCGCGACGTCCTGCACCCGGTCGGCCGACCTCACGAAGGCCTGCAAGCTCACCCCCATCGCGACGGGCTGGTTCGACGCCGGGATCACCGAAGACGGCAAGAACAAGCTGGTGCCGAGCGTCTCGTTCACGCTGACGAACACCGGGTCGGATGCGTGGGGCCCGATGCAGGTCAACTGCATCTTCAAGCGCCTCGGCGATCCCGAAGAATGGAGCACCGTGCTCGTCCGCGGCACGGCGGCCGGCGCCAACGATCTCCAGGCCGGCGCCACGACGCCGCCGATCGTCGTCCGTGCGCCGCAGGGCTACACCGGCACGCAGCCGCGCGCCGACATCCTTTCGAATCATCTCTTCGTGGACGCCAAAGTCGAGATCTTCGGCAAGTCTGGATCGGCAAATTGGGTGAAGCTCGGCGAGTACCCGGTCACGCGTCAGCTCCTGACGAAATAGCCGGTGGCCGCACCGGTTCTCGAGCGGCGCCTCGGCACCTTCGACGCGGCGTCGATCATCCTCTCCAATGTCATCGGCAGCGGGATCTTCCTGACGCCGGCGATCGTCGCGAGCCTCACCGGCGGAGGCTGGATGATGGTCGCGGTGTGGGGGGCCGGCGGGCTGATCGCTTTCGCGGGCGCCACGGCGTACGCGGAGCTCGCGGCGCTGCGTCCGCATGCCGGCGGCGAGTACGTGTACCTGCGGGCCGCCTTCGGCCCTGTCGCGGGGTTCCTCAGCGGCTGGACGTCTTTCGTCGCGGGCTTCTCGGGCGCCATTGCCGCCAGCGCAGTCGGGTTCGCGAGTTATCTGGGCCACTTCCTCCCGTTTGCGGCTGACGTCCGGCCGTTCGCGACGGTCCCGCTCGGCATCGCGACGCTGAAGCTGACGCCACAATCGTCGATCGCGATGCTGCTGATCGTCCTGCTGTCGCTCGTCCACGTGCGGGGACTTGGACCGGGCCGGGTGCTGCAGAACGTCCTCGCCGGCGCAAAGGTGACCGGCCTTGTCACGCTCGTCGCGCTGGGCTTCTCGATCGGCGACGGATCGTGGTCGCATCTGCAGCCCGCACGGTTCGGCTCGGGCAGCGGCCTGCTGCTGGCGCTCGTCCCCGTGATGTTCAGCTACTCGGGCTGGAACGCCGCGTCGTACGTCGCGGAGGAGATTCGCGACCCGCAGCGCCTGCTGCCGCGCGCGCTGGCCCTGGGCACGGGCGCCGTTGTCGCGGTGTATCTCGCCTTGAACCTGCTGTACGTGTATTCGCTGCCCGCAGCGGAGCTTGCCGCGCTCAGCGGGAGCGTGCTGGATGTGATCGGGGCGCGTTTGTTCGGCCCGCGAGCGGGCGACCTGCTGGCGGCCCTGACCGCGGTCAGTATCGCGGCGAGCGTGAGCGCGATGACGATAGCCGGACCGCGTGTCTATTTTGCGATGGCGCGCGACGGCGCGTTCTTCCGTCGCGCGGCCGTGATTCACCCGCGCTTCCGCACGCCGTCTGTGGCCATCGGCGCGCAGGCGTGCTGGAGCGTCCTGCTGGTACTCACCGGCAGCTTCGATCAGCTGATCACCTACACCGGCTTCGCCGTGGTGCTCTTCTCGGGCGCAGCGGGCGTCGCGCTCTTCGTGCTGCGACGCCGCGCCGGCGAAGAACGCCCAGTCGACGCCTGGGGCTACCCGCACATGCCGGCGCTCTTCGTCGTCGCCAGCGCGCTCATCGTGGGGAACGCCATCGTGCGCGCGCCGGGACCGACGGCGGCCGGTGTCGCGATCATCGTGGCAGGGCTGCCGCTGTACTGGATGTTCAGGCTGCGCGGCTGACGCCGCGCGGCTGCAGCAGTGCCCAGAGCGCGAATACGGCGATGGCGACTTCGCCGAGCGCAACCACGAGCAGGATCCCGCCGGTGATCCCCGCGAACCACACGCGCAGCAGCAGCGAGGCGACCACGAGCTTTACGCCGACCCCCATCACCCATATGTAGAAGCGATAGGTATCGGGCTGGCGAATCGCCGGGACGAACCCGAGCCCGCTCGCCACCAGGAACACCGCCAGAAGATAACCGTAGAACGGCAACGGCCCCGGCACGCCGAAGAGATTGAACGCGGCGCCGCGCGTCACGCCCATCAGTAGGCCGAACCCGACGTTGACGACGGTGAGGACGATCGCGGCCAGTCGCAGCATCCGGTCATTCTACGCGGGACACGGGACACAGGCCTCCGGCGTTCCGTTGACACCTGCCACCGCGGCCGATAGAGTCGAGAAGATGGCATCGGATCGCCCGCTGCGCGGCATCTTCGCGCCCGTGACGACGCCGTTTCGGGGCGAGGAGATCGATCCCGCGGCGTTCGCATCGAACCTCCGCCACTACGCCTCGACCGCGCTCGCCGGGATCGTCGTGCTCGGCAGCAACGGCGAGGCGCCGCTGCTCGACGACGACGAGTCGGACGCGTTGATCGAGACGGCGCGCGGGGTGTGGCCGGCCGGCAAGTGGCTGATTGCGGGTACCGGACGCGAGTCGCTTCGCGCGACCGTCGCGGCCACGGCACGGGCGGCCGCGCGCGGCGTCGACGCGGTGATGGTGCGCACGCCGTCGTTCTACAAGGCGCGGGTCGACGCCTACGCGATGATCGCGTTCTACACCGCCGTCGCCGACGCCTCGCCGGTGCCGGTGATCCTCTACAACGTGACGATGTTCACCGGCGTCAACCTGGCACCGGACACGGCGGCGAAACTGTCGTCGCATCCGAACATCATCGGTATCAAGGACTCGGGCGGCGATGTCACGGTGATCTCGGATCTCGTCGCCGGATGCCGGCCAGGCTTCGCCGTCCTGGCGGGTTCGACGAGCGCGCTTTACGCGTCCCTCGTCGTGGGTGCGACCGGCGCGACGATTGGTCCCGCGGCCGTCGCCCCCGACGTCTGCGCGGCGCTGATGGCAGCTGTCGAGGCGGGGCGGCACGACGACGCGCGTCGGCTCCAGCTGCGCCTCATGCCGATCGCGAAGTCCGCCGGCGCGCTTTACAGCATTCCCGGGCTCAAGGCTGCCGTGGACGCGTGCGGCCTGGCCGGTGGACCTCCGCGTCCGCCCCTTCGCGCGGTGTCGGCCGACGCCGCCGCGCTCATCCGGGAGCAGGTGGCCGCACTGCTCCAACCCGCATGACACCACTACCGTCCACGGAGCGTCTGCTGTTCGGTCCCGGTCCGAGTCTCGTCTCGCCGCGCGTGATGCGCGCGCTGGCGGCGCCGGTGCTCGGGCATCTCGACCCGCAATTCATCGGCATCATGGACGACCTCCGCGCACGACTCGCGAGGATCATGCGCGCGCCCGACGGCACGCTTGCGCTCGCGGTGTCGGGCACTGGCACGGCCGCGATGGAGGCGTCCGTCGCGAACCTCGTCGAACCGGGGCGCCGCGTGCTCGTCGTCGTGACGGGCTACTTCGGCGAGCGGCTCGTCGACATGTGCACGCGATATGGCGGCGCCGTGACTCGCGTGGACGGCGAGTGGGGCCGCGCGATCGACCCGGCCGCCGTGGCCGTCGCGCTGTCGAAGGGCACGTTCGATCTCGTCGCGATCGTGCACGCGGAGACGTCCACCGGCGTCAGGAACCCGGTGCCCGACGTGGCCGGGCTCGCGCATGCGCACGGCGCGCTCGTGCTGGTCGACGCGGTGACGTCGCTCGGTGGGCAGGCGGTCGACATGGCCGCCTGGGGCATCGACGCCTGCTACAGCGGGACGCAGAAGTGCATCGGCGCGCCGTCCGGCCTCGCGCCAGTCGCCTTCGCGCCCTCGGCACTTGCGGGGCGCGTGAAGTGCCGCAGCTTCTACCTCGATCTGTCGCTGCTCGAGGACTACTGGGTGCGCCGCAAGTACCACCACACCATGTCCGCCTCGCTCGTCTACGCCTTTGACGAGGCGCTGGCCGAAATCGAGGAGGAAGGTCTCGTGTCGCGCTGGGCGCGACACGCCGCGACTCACGCGCGCTTCGCCTCGGCGATGGCCTCGCTGGGCCTCGAGTTCCTGGTGCCGGGCGACGAGCGACTGATGACGCTCAATACCGTGCGCATCCCGGCGGGGGTGGACGACGCGGCGGTGCGCACGGATCTGCGCGAGAAGAGCAACATCGAGATCGGCGGCGGAATGGGTCCGCTTGCCGGGAAGATCTGGCGCATCGGCCTGATGGGCGCCGGCGCGACGACCGCGCACGTGGACGTGCTCGTCGCGGGCCTCGAGGCCGCGCTCAAGCGTACGGGTCAGCTGCAGTCGTAACGTACGTGGGGCAGGGCTTCAGCCCTGCCGCCAAAGGATAGCTCTCGCCGCGGCGATCCCTTCCTCCTCGGTCGTGACCGTGCCATCCATCTGCTGCTCGTAGATTGCCTTCAGGATCTCGCCCATCCTGGGCCCTGGCGCGACGCCGAGCGCCAGCAGGTGCCGGCCCATCACCAGCGGTGCCGGCGCCTCGTGCTCGACGCCGAGCCGTCGCGCGCGCTCGACGAACCAGTCCATCGCCGAGCAGTCGAACCCGCCGCCGCGGCCGCGGCAATCGGCTCGCGCCACGCGGGCGAGCAACTCCATGTCCACCTTCGCGGCCAGCCGGCGGAACGCGCCGTCGCCGACGCCGGTTGGTGACTTGTGCCATGCGCCAGGCTTCAGGTGATGCGAGACGATCCCCAGCACCTGGCCGCGAACGTCCACGCCTTCCATCGAGTTCACGTTCAGCCGATCCAGCAGCGCCGTCGCGGGCTCGACGCCCGCCTCCTCGTGCCCGAGCGAGCGAATCCGCCCGTCGATGACCCGCGTCGTCGGTGGTTTGCCGAGATCGTGGCAGACCGCGCCGAGCATCACGATGGCCTGTTGCGGGCGATCCAGGTCGTCGATCGCGCCGCGCGCTTCGTCCACGACCATCAGCGTGTGCACCCAGACGTCGCCCTCGGGATGCCATTCCGGCTCCTGCTCGCAGCCGACGAGCGCGAGGAGCTCCGGGAAGAGGCGCGCGATGACGCCAAGGTCGAGCCCGAGCGCGAACCCGATCGAGGGACGCCTGGCGAGCAGGAGAAGCTTCTCCACTTCACCCCAGACGCGCTCTGCGGGCAGGTCGTCGAGCGGAATCGCGCGGCAGATGTTCGCCGATTCCGGCTCGAGCGTCAGATCGAAGCGCGCCGCGAACTGCATGGCCCGCAGCACTCGCAAGCTGTCATCGGCGAAGCGCTCTGGATCGACGACTTTCAGCACGCGGTGTGCGAGATCGGTTTGGCCACCGCACGGGTCGACGTACTCGTCGTCCAACGGGTCCCAGCCGATCGCGTTGATCGTGAAATCGCGCCGCCGAACCGCCTCTTCGAACGACATGTCCGGGTCACCGACGACGGTGAAACCCTTGTGGCCGCGTCCGGTCTTCGACTCGCGGCGGGGCAGCGCGACGTCGACCGCGCCGATCTTGAAGACCGGAAAGCTCTGGCCGACGGGCTCAACGCGGCCGAGACGCGCCAGCAGCGCAATCAGCGAGTCCGGCGCGAGGCCGAAGACCTCGAGGTCCAGATCCTTCGACGCGAGCCCCAACAGCCGATCGCGGACGAAGCCCCCGACGACCAGCGCGTGACCGCCGGCGGCACGCGCGGCCGCCGCGATGTCGTGTGCGAGCTCGAGTGGCGGACGAGGGGTCGTCATCGACAGAAAGACAGTAGGCCGGGGCTCAGCCCCGGCGAGGAGACGCTACGGAATGCTCTGATGATCGCTCGGCGCGATTCGATACCAGCAGACGAGATCGTCCACGTCCGGCAGCGCGACTCCCTGACCGTTCGGGTCGGCCAGGTAGAGAAACGCGACCGACGAATAGACGAATGGCTTGAGGCGATCCGGCGACCACGGATTCACGAACGCGAACGACAGGCGCTCGTTGAATCGAATCGCGTCGGCCTCATGCACGCGGTACATCGCGACGCTCGCGTCCAGCGCGTCCTTGCTGATCAGCCCGTGCAACGGGCCGACGAACGGCCCCTCCCGGAAATACCAGCCGCCAAGAAAGTAGTCCTCGAGGCCGGTGCCCACGATGGTCGGCGCGCCATCGCCGGCATCGACGTGGACGTGCTCTGGCGCTTCGAGAAAGCTCAGGTAACCGCGGTCGCGTCCCTGCATCGACAGCACGCAGCCCGCGTAGTGGCCACGGCCGCTCGCGTTAGCGACGGGCACGGGCGCCGGACCGTCGTTGCGCCCGGTGCGGAACTGCGTGTGAAAGTAGCCGAGATCGGCCGGCAGTTCCGCGACCTGCTGATAGAGGACGTTGCAGAAGATCTCGGTGTCGATCGTCCGATCCAGATTTTCGACCTCGACGCGGAAGCGCGTCCTGAATGGCATTGGCCACTTGCAGAAGAAACCGCCGCTCGACGTGCCGAAGTAGCGGCTCGCGAAGCTCGTGACCTGGCAGAGACCGGCGCCGAAGAAGTCGCCAACTGGCGCCTCAATCGCGGGCTTCTCCGCGTCGTCCCAGTAGACACGCAGGACGAGCGTCTTGAGGATGGTCTGGCTGATCGGCGCCGACGGATTCCAGTGCTGCCAGAACCAGCCGGGGAACGTCAGCCAGAACTGCGCGATGTATCCGGGACCGGTGCCTTCGGCGATCGTCACGCGCGCGCCGCGAGGCACCGCGCGCGTCTTGCTGCGCTTCGCGAGGTCGAACGTCGTCGACTGCCGGGTCGTGCCGGGACGGAGGCGCGCGGCCTCGAGCGCCAGCAGCGGATTCACGGTCGCGCGCGCAACCGGCGCGCCGGCCTCACGAGCACCGCCCGGCACCACGCCGAGCGCCGCAATCGACCGCACGAAGTCTCGCCGTTCCACGGTCCTCCCATTGGCGCGGCTGAAGCCCCGCCCTACTGCCGTCGTTATCCCGGTCCGCCAATCGCCCACTCGGATCCCGACGGCAGATGGCCGAACGTCGACTCCACGCGCAGCACCTCGAGGGTCCGCTGATAGAGCGCGTCGACTTCCGCGTCGTCGTTCCCGATGACGGTCAATCCCAGCTTCCCGAACTCCGACAACGCGCCGATCATGTGGAACAGCACGCCCGACTCGGTCCGGTGGTTGTAGTGCAGCCCGTTCATCGAGACGATGTCGACGAGGTCCTCGGGCAGGAGGCCGCGATAGATCTCCGAGGTCAGGTTGTCCGTGGCGCGATAGTGCTTCGCGCGTCCGCTCAACGAAAAGAATTGTCCGGTCGCCGGATCCAGCTCACCGCCGGTGAGGAACCGCAGCGCGAGGAACGGATGCGTCGTCCCGACAGTGCGCAGGTTGATCTCGAGGGCGGTGATGCGCCACTCCTCCTGCGGCGCGTTCCGGAATGCGAGGAAGTCCACGCCGAAGCGGCTCACGACGCCGTGGCGTCCCAGCACGGCGCCGACGCGCAGGCCGGCGTCGCGGATCTTCTGGCGGTAGCCTTCGCTGGCGGGGAAGCTGCATCCCAGGTAGATCTGCCCGGAGTCGCCGCCGAGGATCTGATCGTGCGTCGAGACCTCGAGCACGTCTCCCGACGGGCTGGTCCGATACTGCGCGCTCGGCGACCGCTTGTCCGCGGCCTCGACGAACTCCTCGACGACGCCGCCCATGCGCGAGAGCTTCTCGAAGTAGCGCGCCGGCGTTTCCGTCGGCACGGGCATCTCGGCGCGCTCCACCGCGCGCAGCCGCTCGCCGGGCTCGTTCTTCTCCGGAAACCGCACGAGCGAATTCCCCTCGCCAGAGAAGCTGTCGTTCAACTTGATGAGCGCGCGTCGCAGGGTCGGACGCTGCCGTTTCAGCTCGCCCAGCGCTTCGGCCGCTTCTTCGGGAGACTTGATGTCTTCGATGCCGACAGGCATCTCGATCCCGGCTTCCTTGAAGACGCGGCGGCTGCCTGATTTCGATCCCAGGTGCGCAAGCGACGGATCGAGGCCATTGAGCGGGATGCCGAGCAGCACCGACAGCTTCCGTTCGAGCGGTGTCGAGTTGAACACCGTCAGATAGGCGCGCGACGGATCCTCCACCGCGTGCCGGATGCGCTCGATCAGTCGCGGGCGCTCGAGGACTTTCTGCGTCAGCGGGCGCGGCGAGGCGTCGTACGCGCAGACCATCGTCAGGCGCTGTCGGGCGTGACTGGCGGGCACGCCCGCGAGCAGCTGCAGGT
>JBKPSY010000204.1:0-13930 GCA_046735235.1 Acidobacteriota bacterium
CGGTGGGGATCACGCGGTCGATGCCGGTCGCGCTGTTGTGCACCGTGACCGCGACACCGGGCAGGATGCCGCCTTGTGAGTCGGTGATGAGCCCCTGAATGGCGCCCGTGGATTGCGCAAAAGACGGCGCCGCCGGGATGAGGACAGCCAGCAGAGCGATGAGTTTCGCGCAGGTACGCATCTTCGACCCCCCTCGAGCAGCGGTGACGACACGGACACGGGAACCGTCGTGGGGAAGACGCGGCGCCTGGGGAGCCTAACGCCGAGGTGGGGAGCGCATTCGATTATAGACCGCGACCCGAGTGGCGCCGGATGAGGTCGGTCCTGTATAGTCGCCGCCGCCATGCATCTCGCGCCGCTCGACTGGATCATCGCCGCCGCCTGCCTCGTGATCTGCTTCGGGCCCGCGCTGCTGTTCGGCAAGCGCGCCGGCACCAGCACGGCTGAGTTCTTCGCGTCTGGACGGGCGGTGCCGTGGTGGCTCGCCGGCCTGTCGATGGTCGCCACGACGTTCAGCAGCGACACGCCCAACCTGGTCACCGACATCGTTCGCAGGAACGGGGTCGCGGGCAACTGGGTGTGGTGGGCGTTCGTGCTGACCGGAGTCGCGACGGTGTTCTTCTACGCGCGGCTGTGGCGGCGTTCGGGCGTGATGACCGACCTCGAGTTCTACGAAATCCGCTACTCAGGGAAGGCCGCGAGCCTCGTGCGCGGTTTCCGCGCCGTGTACCTGGGGCTGCTGTTCAACTGCATGATCATGGCGACGGTCAACCTCGCCGCGTGCAAGATCGCCGGCATCCTGTTCGGGCTCGAGCGCTGGCAGACCCTCGCGTTCGTCGGGCTCCTGAACGTCGTCTTTGCGGCGCATTCGGGCCTGTGGGGCGTGCTCGTCATCGACATGGTGCAGTTCTTCATCAAGATGACGGCGGTCATCGCCGCGGCGTACTTCGCGCTGCAGGCGCCGCAGGTGGGCGGGCTGCACGCGCTGATGACGAAGCTGTCGTCCATGCGCGGCCCGAACGGCGTCGAGTACCTGAACATCCTGCCGGACTTCAAGAACCACTGGGACATCGCGGTCGCCGTGTTCGTCATGCCGATCGCCGTGCAGTGGTGGGCCGTCTGGTATCCAGGCGCCGAGCCCGGAGGCGGCAGCTACATCGCGCAGCGCATGCTCGCGTCGAAGTCGGAGAAGGATGCGCTTGGCGCCGTGCTCTTCTTCAACATCGCGCATTACGTGCTGCGCCCGTGGCCCTGGATCATCACGGCGCTCTGCTCGATTCTCGTGTACCCGGAGCTGAGCGACATCCAGAAGGCGTTTCCGGCGCTCGATCCGCGGCTGCTCGGCCACGACATCGCCTTCCCCGCGATGCTGAAGTTCCTGCCGATTGGCTTCGTCGGCCTGATGGTGGGCGGCCTCATCGCGGCAAATTCGTCGACGATCCTCACGCATCTCAACTGGGGCGCGTCGTATCTCGTCCACGACTTCTACCGCCGGTTCCTGCGGCCCGACGCCGACGAGCGCCACTACGTGCGCGCTGGCCGCGTCGCCACCGTCATCCTGTTCGTCTGTTCCTCGGGCATGGTCTTCCTGCTCGATTCGGCCAAGGACGCGTTCGACATCATCCTGCAGATCGGCGCAGGCACCGGGCTGCTCTATCTCGTGCGCTGGTTCTGGTGGCGCGTCAACGCGTGGTCCGAAGTGGTGGCGATGCTCAGCTCGTTCCTGATCTCGATGGCATTTCTCGCGCTCGCGAAGTCAGGCCATCCAGTCAGCACCCACATCGCGCTCGTCCTGACGGTCATCGCGACGACGATCTGCTGGGTCGTGACGGCGTACGTCGGCCCGGAGACGGATCGGCAGGTGCTGATCGAGTTCTACCGGAAGGTTCGTCCTGCGGGCGGCGGCTGGGAGCCCATTCGCGTCGCCGCCGGCATCGCCCCCGGTGACACCGCGCCCGGCGACAACATCCCGATGGCGCTTCTCGGCTGGGTGGCCGGCTGCACGGCGATCTGGTCGGCGCTCTTCACGGTCGGCAACTTTCTCTACGGCCGCACGAGCGAGGCGCTGTTCCTGCTGGGGGTGTTCGCGGTCAGCGGATTCGTCCTGCTGCGCGTCGTGCAGCGCCTCTGGGATGTCTCCACCGGGGCATGAACGCGTTCGATGCCGGGGCTGAAGCCCCGGCCTACTGCTCGAATGAAGCCCCGGCGTACTGCTCGAATGAAGCGCCGTCGTACTGCAGTAGGACGTCCCTGCAGGGGCGCCGCATTTGCGGCGGTCCCCGCTAGACCCGGATGAAGATTCGGCGACGGTAGAGGACCCAGGCGAGCCCGACCATCACGAGCGTGTAGGCGCACGCGTAGAGCAGCGACGCGTCGGCCGCTGACGCGAACGGCACGAAGGCGGTTTCGTAGATCGGATCGCGCACGTCGGCCATGTAGAGCAGCGTGTCGAGCAGGTCCGCGGCCACGTATACGGTAATCGAGTTCATCCCGAGGACGACCAGCGGCTTGACCGGCGTGCGCCAGCCACGCTCGTCGACCAGCCACGCCGTGACCGCATAGATCACGCAGTCGAGGCCTGCCATGAAGATCGCGAACGAGCTGGTCCAGAGCTTCTTGTTGATGGGCAGCCAGTGACTGCAGACGAGCCCGAGGCCGACCAGCGCACCGCCGACGCCAGCAAGCCACGCGAGGCGCTCCCAGAGGGGCCGAGGATCGCGTAGCCAGGTGCCCGCCAGCGTCCCAAACAGGAACGTGGCGATCGCCGGGAGCGTGCTCACGAGACCTTCCGGGTCCCATGTCTTCGTCTCGCCCCAGTTGTGCGCTCCAAGGACGCTGCGGTCGACGTAGTGGGCGAGGTTGCCCTCGAGGTCGAGGCGTCCGGCGCCGAAGCCGGGCACCGGCACCAACACCATCAGCGCCCAGTAGGTTGTGAGCAAGCCCACCAGCCACGCGACGCGCCCGCGGATGCCCGTCGTCAGGCAGATCGCGGCGCCGGCCACCGTGCAGATCGCGATGCGCTGAAGCACGCCCATCCATCGAAGCGTCGCGAGGTCGAAGTGCGGAAAGCCGCTGAGAAACACGCCGATCGCATATAGGATCACCGCCCGGCGCGCGGTCTGGAGCAACAGCTGCTGACGCGTGACGCCGGCTGCCAGGCGTCGCGCGAACGCGAGCATCAGCGCGACGCCGGCGATCCAGAGGAAGGACGGAAAGACGACATCGGTCGGCGTCCACCCGTGCCACTCAGCGTGCTTCAGCGGCCAATACGCCGCGTCGGCATCGCCGGGCGTGTTGACGAGGATCATCAACGCGATCGTCGCGCCGCGAAAGGCGTCGAGCGAGACGAGGCGATCGGAGCCGGGAAGAGACGAACTCGTCGTCGTCATGGACACAGCGCGGCGAACCCCCGCCTGGTACCTTGCAGAATCTGTCGTTTCCATGCATCCTTCATGGCACAACTTCCAGGGAGTCGTCGTGGTGGACCCCAGCCCCTTCGACGGTCTCGACTTATACGAGACCTTGCAGATCAGCCCGAACGCTGATCTCGACACCATCCATCGTGTCTATCGCCTATTGGCGCAGCGGTTTCATCCAGACAATCGGGAAACCGGCAGCGCCACGCGGTTTCGCGAGATCCACGACGCCTACATCGTGTTGAGCGATCCCGCCACCCGCGCACAGTACGACATCGAACACCACAGGCGCGAGAAAGATCGCTGGCGGCTCGTCTCGACGGGCGCGCGAGCTGAGGATAGCTTCGAAACCGAGCGTCTGGCCAGGCTGACGGTGTTGGAAGTCCTCTACACCCGCCGCAAGCTCGAACCCCGCGAGCCGGGCATCTTCGATCTCGACTTCGAGTCGGTCCTCGGCCAGCCGCGTGAGCACCTCGAGTTCACGTTCTGGTATCTGCTCGCGAAGAACTTCATCAAGCGCGGCGATCAGTCGCGGCTGATGATCACGCCCGACGGCGTGGACTACCTCGAGAACCACTACGAGGCCAACGTCCGCGTGCGTCGCCTGCCTGCCGTCAGCTAAACCCCCCGTTTTTCCCGGCATCGCGTCACGCGTCGGTCACGTCTCAAAAGACACCTGGATTCTGAGATTCAAGGGATTCTCGAGCACGCTGCGCCACGTGCGGCGGCTTCGCCGCGGACCTGCCCTGAGCCCGCCGACGGTGTGATCCAATCGGCGTAATCTGCGGTTCCTCAGCTCTTGATGCAATCGCAGTCCGATTGCCAGGCGCGAGCATCGGCGGGACGATACAGATTGATGGTATAAGGCTGGTTCGGCTCGTTGCGATTCAACGGGACGAGTGAACCCGACCAACGAGCCAGCGTGAGGAGGCACAGTCCAATGAGCGATGCGAACGTGCGCGGACGGATCCTGTGGCACGAGTTGAACACCACGGATCAGAAAGCCGCGGCGGCCTTTTATCTCAAGGCGGTGGGCTGGACGACGCAAGCGTGGGATGAGAACCCGTCCTATGTGATGTTCGCCGCCGGGGGGCGTCCGATGGCCGGACTTCTCGCGCTCGGCAGCGAGGCGGGTGGGCGGCCGAACTGGCTGACATACATCGGCACCCCCGATCTCGAATCCACCGTGCGGCAGGCGCAGGCGCTCGGCGCGAAGATCCTGAAGCCGGCGGAGGGCGTGCCCGCGGTCGGGACGTGGGTCGTGCTGCGGGACCCGCAGGGCGCCGTGTTCGCGGTGTTGCAGCCGTCGCAGTCGCCGTCGGACGCCGAGCCTGGGCTCGGCGATTTCTCGTGGCACGAGCTTGCGACGACAGACGCGTCCGGGGCGTTCAAGTTCTACCAGCAGCTCTTCGGCTGGGAAGAAACCGGCGCGATGGACATGGGGCCCGACCTCGGCATGTATCACATGTACGGGAAGGGCGGCCGGCCGATGGGCGGGATCTACAAGAAGCCCAACGATCCGAAGGCTCCCGCTCACATGCAGGCGCCGTCTCACTGGCTGCCGTACGTGCTGGTGACCGACGTGCACAAGGCCGCAGACGCGACGAAGAAGGCGGGCGGCCAGGTGGCCAACGGGCCGATGGAAGTGCCCGGCGGCGACTGGATCGCCGTCGGCATCGACCCCCAGGGCGGCGCGTTCGCGGTGCACTCGCGCAAGCCGGCTGTGCCGGCGGTGCCGACGTCTGGCAAGTCAGCCGGCGCGAAGAAGAGCGCGGCAAAGAAGAGCGCGGCAAAGAAGGCCGCGAGGAAGGCCGCGGCGAAGACTGTGAGGAAGGCTTCCAGGAAGAGCTCCGGTAAAGCCGCGAAGAAGAGCGCGACGAAGGCCGCGAAGACGGTCGCCAGGAAGGCGGCGAAGAAGTCCTCGAAAAAGACGGCCAGCAAGAGCGCGAAGAAGGCCGTGCGCCGCACGATCAGAAAGACCGCGAAGAAGTCGTCCAAGAAGCGCGCCGCGACGAAGCGATAGTCCACTCGCGCGCACGTTCGCGCTTGCAGGTAACATGGAGACTCTCTGGATCGGGGAGTCTCCATGTTGCGAAACGTTGCAGGGCGCCGCCTTTCGCTCGCGGCTCTTCTCGTCGCCGCTTTTTTCTTCCCGCTCTCCACGCACACTCCGCTGCGCGGACAAGCCAGCCCGCGACTCGCCACGGTCCTCCAGGATCTTTCACGCACGGTTCCGCAGGAGGCATCGCTCGCACCTGAGGCTGCCGCAACGCGCGCGCTCGGCGCGGCGCGCTTGCCCAAGTCGGTGCAGGACGCGATGCAGGCCCGTCGCCTTCGGGTGGACGACCAGACCGGCGTGCAGGTCTATCTGCTCCTGTCCGAGGTGACCGACGACGCGCTGAACGGCCTGCGCGCGGCGGGCGTGACGATCGAGATTCCGGATCCGGAGCATCACCGCGTGCAGGCGCGCGTGCCGCCGGGACGCCTCGAGGTCGTCGCCTCGCTGCCCGGCGTGAACTTCGTCCGGCTCCCGAACTACGCCGTGCATCGAGTCGGATCGGTCACGACCGAGGGCGACGCGATCCTCCACGCGGATCAGGCGCGCGCGAAGTACGGCGTCGACGGATCCGGCGTGAAGGTGGGCGTGCTCTCCGACGGCATCAAGGGCGTCTTCCAGAAGGGGTGCACGAGCTGCGGCGCCGCCACCGCGGGTCCCGTCGCGTCGGGCGACCTGCCGGATGCCACCGGCGTGCGCACCGCCGCGGGCGTGCTCACCTCGTCGACCGGCGGCATCCTCGGCAAGTCGTTCCAGGCGAACGGCGATCTCGAAGGGCTGCCGTCGGGCTTCTGCGCCTTCGCCGGCGCGGGCGCCGAGGGCACGGCCCTGCTCGAAGTCGTCCACGACATCGCGCCAGGCGCGGAGTTGTCGTTCGCGAACGCCGACACCGACGTCGCCTTCAATCAGGCCGTCAACTTCCTCGCCGCCTCGAATGATGTCGTCACCGACGACCTCGGGTTCTACGGGGAGGCATCGGATGGCACCAGCGCGGTCTCGTCGAACACGGCCGCGGCGCTGAACAACGGCACGAACCAGATTCGCGCCTACGTCACGGCGAACGGCAACGCGGCCGACGAGCACTACTTCGGGACCTACACGGACTCGGGCACCGACGGCACGAGCCTGAGCGGCCTCACGACGACGGGCCATCTGCATTTGTTCCAGCGGGGCGGCGACACGACCGACGTGCTGAACCTCGGGCCGAAGCCGTACAACCTGATCTCGCTGCCGACCAACGGCGAGGTGGCGATCTTCCTCACGTGGGACGACGCGTTCGGGAAGTCGGCGAACAACTTCGACCTGTTCCTGGTGAAGCAGAGCAATGGGCAAATCGTGGCGCGGAGCACGGACGTCCAGAGCGGGGCACAGGATCCGGTCGAGATCGTCGACTACACCAACAGCGGTGCCAACGACTTCTTCCAGATCGTCGTCCAGAACGTGCACGATCAGGCGCAGGCGAAGCATCTGAACCTGTTCTCGTTCTCGCCGCAGTGCGCGTCCGACGGCCCGCGGCTGCTCGCCAACGGACACCACGAGCGCCACAACTACAACACCGCGACGCGCAGCATGTCGGCGCAGAGCGACGCGGGGGGCACGCCGGTCAGCGTGATCTCGGCCGCGGCCATCTGCTCGGCATCTGCCGCGGCGCAGGGCGTCTTCGCCGGCAGCGCCGCTCCCGACGAGTCGTGCACCGACCGATCGAACTCGACGGTGGAGTTCTTCAGCAGTCAGGGGCCGACGATCGACGGCCGCACGAAGCCGGACATCACCGGCATCGACGGCGTGAGCGTCACGGCCGCGGGGAGCTTCGTCAACCCGTTCTTCGGGACGTCGGCGGCGGCGCCGCACGTCGCCGGCATCGCGGCGCTGGCGCTGCAGGGAGCGCCGTGCCTGCTCAGCGGGAAGGCCGGCGCGCTCGCAAGCGACGACGCCCGCGCCAAGCTGCGAGGCTTGCTCCTGAACAACGCCGTGCGGCTGGGATCGGGGTTGCCGAACAACACGTTCGGGTACGGGCGCGCCGACGCGGCCGCGTCGCTGGCGCACGCGGTGCCTGCCTTCAACGGCGGGGCGTCGGTCACGATCAGCGGCAACTCGTCGAGCGGCGCGGACGTCAACGGCGGGCTGCTCGGGTTCAGCGATCCGAACGGCTGCCAGGTCTCGACCTTGAACTGGACCGGCGGCTGCGGCACCGGGCCCGGCTCCAGCCTCAAGTGCCCGTTCGGCGCCAGCACCGTGCACGTCAGCGCGAGCAACAACGGCGTGTCGTTCACCGACGCGCACGACGTGAAGATCACGGTGACCAATTTCGGCGTGGGCGCGTCGCCGGCGTCGAACACCGTCACGGCTGGCACCACGGCCTCGTACGCGGTGACCGTCACCGCGCAAGGCGGGCCGTTCACCGGGCCGGTGACGCTCGCGTGCGCGAACCTGCCGGCGCAGGCGAGCTGCACGTTCAACCCGGCGGTCGTGACGCCGGGCGCCTCGAGCGCGACGGCAGTGCTGACGATCGGCACGGGCACGAAGGCGTCGCTGGCGCCGTCCACTCTCATGCGTGGGCACGGCGTGCCGGCCCCGCGCGTGGGAGTACGTGGCGGCGGGGCCCTGCAACGCGGCAAGGCGTCAGCGCTCCTCACCGCGGGCACCGACGCGGGCGGGCCCGGCGATCGCGGGCCCGGGCTGGCGGCACTCGTCGGGGCGTTCGCGCTGTGTGCCGCGCTCCTGACGCTCGCGAGACGATCGCGTCCGATCGCGATTGCGGGACTTGGCACTGCGGTCACGCTACTCGTCCTGCTGCAGGCCTGCGGAGGCAGCAGCTCCAACGGCGGCAACAACGGCGGGGGAGGGGGCTCCCTCCCCCTGGTGACGATCGCGCCCGCGAGCCTGACGTTCTCGTCGCAGGGCCTCGGGACGACCAGCCCGGCGCAAATCGTGACGCTCACCAACGGCGCCTCGTCCCCGATGACGATCACCAGCGTCGCGACGACCGGAGACTTCGCAGAGACGAACACATGCGGCGCCTCGCTGGCCGCGTCCGGGAACTGCGCCATCAGCGTCACGTTCAAGCCGACCGCCGCCGGTACCCGGACCGGCACGCTCGTCGTCACCGACAGCGGCCTCGGCAGCCCGCGCAGCGTGGCGCTGACCGGCACCGGCCAGGCGGGCCCGACAGCCGCGGGCACCTACAGCATCAACGTGACCGGGACGTCGGGTTCGCTCGTGCAGGCCGGGACGGTCTCGCTCACGGTGCAGTGAAGGTGCATGGGTGCATGGGTCCATGGGTGCATGGGCACATGGTGCATCGATCGCACTATGTCTTGGGTTTACGGGGTTTGGAGGTTCGCGGTCGATGCTCGTCGTAGGACGCAATCAAGCCGCGGAGCGGCGCCGCGACTCGACGCACTTCGCTCGTGAGATCCTCCAATTGCGCCTCCGAGAGGTAATCCAGTCTTCTGGCGACGTGAACGAAGTAGCCGACCTCCTGGAGGGAGCCCCATGCGATTCGCAGAAAATTCAGCGTCTCCTTCGTGTGAAACCTCGCAATTCCTTCAACGATGTTCGTCGGCACGGAGAGCGCCGCCCGCCGAAGTTGCGCTGAGAGCTCGTAACGTTCCTCGACAGGAAACGTTTTCGACGCAAGACGATGAAGTCGAATGAACAGGTCGTCGGCGCGTTGCCAGGCGACCAGGGACGTGTAGCCAGGCGTGGTAGTCATGCCATTCGGCATGGCAAACCCGGATCCACCCATGGCCCCATGGACCCATCCACCCATGGACCCATCCACCCATGCACCCATCCACCCATGGACCTTTTTCCTATTCCCTATTCCCCATCCCCTATTCAATAATCACCCCACGTGAATCCTGTGCCCTGTGAGACCGAGCACCGGGGCATGGGGCGCTGGCTTGGCCTCGTTGCTGCGGTGACCACCAGTGTTGCCCTTCTCGCCGCGCCCCAGAACCCGCCGGCGACGCCCCCGCCTCCGGTTGAATCGCCACAATCTCCAGTGCCCGCGACGCCGCCGGCTGCCACCCCGCCGGACGCCGTCACGCTGGTCGGCGCAGGGGACATCGCCAACTGCACGATCGCGGGTGGATCCGGCGCCATCGCGACGGCCAGGCTCCTCGACCAGATTCCGGGGACGATCTTCACGGTGGGTGACCACGCCTACCTGAGCGGCACGCCGGAGGAGTTCCGGGACTGCTACGGGCCGCGCTGGGGCCGCTTCAAGGACCGCACCCGGCCCTCGCCAGGCAACCACGACTACCTGACGAACAGCGGCCAGGCGTACTACGACTTCTTCGGCGACGCCGCCGGACCGAAGGGGAAGGGCTATTACAGCTACGACCTCGGAGCCTGGCACATCATCTCGCTGAACAGCACGGTCGACGCCAGTGGCCGGTCGGATCAGATGAAGTGGCTGAAAGAAGACCTGGCGGCGCATCACGCGGTGTGCATGCTCGCCTACTGGCACATCCCGGTGTTCAGCTCCGGCCCGCACGGCCAGGACCTGCGCGAGGCGGCGCATATGCTGGACGTCTGGCACGCGCTGTACGACAACGGCGTCGACGTGGTCGTCAACGGGCACGACCACGACTACGAGCGGTTCGCGCCGCAGGATCCCGACGGCAAGCCCACTCCGAAGGGCATCCGCGAGTTCATCGTCGGCACGGGCGGCGGCGGCCTCTACGAGTTCAAGCGGACGAAGCCGAACAGCGAAGTGCGCAACAACCGGTCGTACGGCGTGATCAAGTTCACGCTGCGCGCGTCCGACTACAGCTGGGACTACGTGCCTGGCGCGGGCGAACAGTTCCACGACAGCGGCACGGCGGCCTGCACGCCCTGACCGATTCATGAGCAGAGCCTGGAACGCGTTTCGACGGCTGTCGCTCGGGCTCGTCCTGATCGCGCTGGCCGCCGCGGTGCTGCTGTACTCGGACCGCGGCCGGCGTGTGCAACGCGCCTCACGCGCGGCCCGCGTCGCGATCGTGCAGCACGCGTCGACTCCGGTGCTCGACGCCGGCGTGCGCGGCGTGACGGACGGCCTCGCCGAGTCGGGCTTCCACGACGGCGACAACCTGACGCTCACCACCTACAACGCGCACGGCGACCTCACCACCGGCAACGCGATCGCCAGCCAGGTCACCTCCGCGGGCTTCGACGTCGTGGTGACGTCGAGCACGCCGTCGATGCAGGCCGTGGCGAACGCGAATCGCGACGGCCGTGTGACGCACGTGTTCACGCTCGTCGCCGACCCGTTCAGCGCGGGCGTCGGCCTCGATCGCGACCATCCGCTGAAGCATCCGCCGCGCATGGTGGGCTACGGCTCGTTCCTGCCGGTGAACGACGCGTTCGTGCTCGCGAGGAAGGCGCTGCCGTCGCTGGCACGCGTCGGCATCGCGTGGAACCCGGCGGAGTCCAACTCCGAAGCGTTCACCCTGAAGGCGCGCGAGTCGTGCAAGTCGCTCGGGATTACGCTGCTCGAGGCGAACATCGACGGCAGCGCGGCCATCAGCGAGGCCATTCGATCGCTGGCCTCGCGCGGCGCGCAGGCGCTGTTCGTCGGCGGCGACAACACGATGATGTCGGCCATCGGCAGCGTCATCGCGACGTCGAAGGCCCTCCGGATCCCCGTCTTCACGATCATGCCGGGCGAGCCGGACCGCGGGACCCTCTTCGACGTCGGCCTCGACTTCCACGAGCTCGGGCGGGTGAGCGGCGTGCTGGTGGCGCGCGTGCTCCGCGGCGAGGACCCGGCCACGATTCCGATTCGCGACGTGCAGGACGAAGTACCGCGGCAGCTCGTGGTGAACGCGCGTGCGCTGGCCGGATTGAAGGACGACTGGCGGCTGCCCGATGACGTGCGCGCGGGGGCGACGGCGCTGGTTGACGATGCTGGCGTCCACACGCGGGCGACACGATCATCGGCGGCGCTCGGCAAGAAGTGGAAGGTCGAGTTCGTTCAGTACAACAGCGTCCTGGACGTCGAAGAGTCGCAGGCCGGCGTCCAGGATGGCTTCAAGGCGGCCGGTCTCGTCGAAGGCCGCGACATCGAGACCGTCGTCCGCAACGCGCAGGGCGACATGGCCACCGTCAGCGCGCTCGTGGACGCGGCGGTCGGCGACGGCGCCGACCTGCTGCTGACGTTCTCGACGCCGACGCTGCAGGCGGCCATCCAGAGAGCCGGTAAGATTCCCATCGTGTTCACCTACGTGGCGAGCCCCATCGCGGCCGGCGCGGGGAAGAGCGACACCGATCACCTGCCGAACGTCACGGGGGTGTACCTTCAGGCGTCGTACGACGAGATGATCCAGGTGATTCGCAGCGTCGTGCCGTCGGTGAAAAGCGTCGGCACGCTGTTCGTGCCTTCCGAGTCGAACTCGGTCTTCAGTCGAGACCAGTTGGCCGCGGCGGTGAAGAAGGCGGGCCTCGTGTTCATCGACGTGCCGGCCAACACCAGCAGCGACGTGCCCGACGCCAGCCTCGCGCTGGCGGCTCGACGGCCCGACGTCATCTGCCAGATTCCAGGCAACCTGACGGCGTCGGCCTATCCGACGCTGCAACAGGCGGCCGACCGCGCGCGCCTCCCGATCTTCGCGTTCCAATCTGCCCAGGCCGACGGCGGCGCCGTCGTGGTGCTCGGACGCGACTACCACGAGGCCGGCATGCAGTCGGCGACCCTGGCGGCGCGCGTGATGCGCGGCGAACGGCCCGGCAGCATTCCGTTCGAGAACGTCGGCAAGACGCGAGTGATCGTGAATCCCGGCTCCGCGCGCCGGATCGGCCTGACACTGCCGGCCAGCCTCGTCGCGCGCGCCGATCGCGTGGTGGGCACCCGCTGATGGAGATCACCCGGCGCACCAGCGGCGATTGGACCGACCTGGTCGTCGAGGGCCGCCTCGATGGCTATTGGGCCGAGCACCTCGACGCCGGCCTCGCCGAGGCCATCCGCGAAGGCGGGCTGCGCCTGCGCCTCGACCTCGAGAAGGTCACCTTCCTAAGCTCGGCCGGCATCGGCGTGCTGGTGAAGTTCCACAAGCGGCTCGCGGCGGTGAAGGGATCGCTCGTCATCGCGCGGCTGTCGGCGCCGGTGAAAACCGTCCTCGACATGACGCGGCTGACCGCCCTGCTCGTCGCGACCGGCGAGGGCGGCGGCGAGGCCACCCTCACCGTCGGATCCACGCTGTCGCGCCACGGCCTGCTGTGCGAGGTCTTCGATCTCAATCCGTCGGCACGCATGGCGCTGACGTCGATCGGCGGGGCGCATCCGGTGGGTTCCGCCGAGGATCGGCAGGCCGGCCTCTCGACATTGCCGTGCCGTCCGTCCACGACCGCCATCGGGATCGGCGCCTTCGGAGTGGCCGATGAGGAAGGCACGCACCGGCTGGGCGAGCTGCTCGCGGTGTGTGGCGCCGCGGCGTATCTGCCCGCTGACGGCACCGAGGTGCCCGACTACCTCCTGACGTCGGGCGGCGATCCGGTGGACATCCGCCTGTCGCGCGGGCTGGCGTGCGACGGGGCGTTCGCGCGACACATGCGCTTCGACGTGATCGAGAAGGGCGACACCGTGACGCTGGCGACCATCGCGACGCTGGCCCTCGAGCTGTCCGCGGCGCCCTCGGCGTGCGTGGTCATCGTCGCCGAGACGACGGGGCTCGTCGGCGCGGCGCTGCGGCAGTCTCCGGCGACGCTGGAGGGCGATCTCTTCGCGTTCCCCGACGTGCGCAAGCGCCTCACGTTCACCGCCGAGCGCGCGTTCGGCGGCGGCCTGGCGCTCGTCGCGGGCGTCGTGCAGCGCGCGGGCGGTCCGCTGCCGGCCGCGCAGCTCCGGCCGCTCGATCGCGACAGCGGTCTCGAAGGACACTTCCACGCGGCGGCGTTCGCGTTCCGCCCGTTCAAGAAGGGACGCCTGCAGCTGCCCGAGACGGTGAAGTCGCTCTTCGAGGATCAGCCCGTGCAAGGCGTGCTGCACCTGCTGAACGACGACCGGCCCGTAGTCGGGATTGGGCAGGCGGAATTCACGCGTGGCGCGTCCTGGTTCGGAGCGATCTCCGCATGACGCTGCTCATCGGCGCCCTGACGGTCGGGTTGATCCTGTCGCTGCTGGCGCTCGGCGTCTTCATCAGCTTCCGCATCTTCGAGTACTCGGACATCACGGCCGACGGCTCGATTACACTCGGTGCCGCGGTGACGGCGGTGCTGCTCGTGCATGGCACGCACCCGCTCGTCGCCACCGCCGTGGCGGCGCTGGCCGGCGCGGCGGCGGGCGCGACGACGGGCCTGATCCACACGCGGTTCGGCATCAACCGGCTGCTGTCGGGCATTCTCGTGATGACGGCGCTCTATTCAATCAACCTGCACATCATGGGGCGCAGCAACGTGCCGCTCGTCGAGCAGCGGACGCTGGCGACGATTGCGGAGCACGCGGCCACCCGCGTGCTCGGGGCCGCTTCAGACG
>JBKPSY010000205.1:0-13150 GCA_046735235.1 Acidobacteriota bacterium
CCGCAGGAGCGAGACCGCCCGCCGCGTAAGGAGGCCTGGATCGCCGGGCCCCGCGCCCACGAGGGCGACGCGACCCGTCATACGGCCAGACCTTCGTAGAGATCGTTGATGGCCGCCAGCAGGCTCGGGCGGCGCTTGTGCATCGGGATCTCCCGCGCCTTCCATTCCTTCCGTGCGCGGTCCGCGACGTCGAACCACTCGGTGAGGTCGTCGGGAAGCGCAGCCTCCAGCCCTTCGCGCAGCAGCCCGGCCAGCGCCGGCGCACGCCCGCCCGTGGAGATCGCCAGCGTGACGCCCTGCTTGCGCACGACGCCGCCGAGATACGCCGACGCGTGCGCCGGGTCGTCGACCGCGTTGACGAACAGATGGCGCGCCTCCGCCTCCGCCGACACGCGGCGGTTCACCTCGGACGGCGCCGCCGCGACGACGAACCAGATGCCGTCGAGATCCGCCTCGACGAACTCGCGCTCGCGGATCGTCGCCGACGTCGCGCGAATCTCCGGGACCACGTGAGGCGCGACGACCGTGATGTCGGCGCCCGCGGCGCTGAGCGCCGCGAGCTTGGAGGCGGCCACCGGGCCGCCTCCCACCACCAGCACCCGACGGTGCGACAGCTTCAGGAACGTCGGAAAGACTTCAGTGCTCATGACACCACCACGACCGGCAATCCCTGCAGCGCGGCTGGCTCCACGAGCCCACGAGCCGCAAGGACGCCGAGAATGCGCGCCAGGCTCTCGTCCACCGATTCCTGGTCGCTGCGAACCTGCACATCAGGGTTGGGAGGCGCCTCGTATGGGTCGGAGACGCCGGTGAAATTGCCGATCTCGCCGGCGAGCGCCTTTTTGTAGAGGCCCTTCACGTCACGCGCTGCCAGGGCGTCGATCGTCGCGTGCGCGTGCACCTCGACGAACTGGACGCCGTCTTTCGCCGCGGCTGCGCGCACCTCGTCGCGGGTGGACGCGTAGGGCGAGATGGCCGCGCCGATCGCGACGACGCCGTTCCTCGCGAGCAGGCGCGCGACGAAGCCGATACGCCGGATGTTGGTGTCGCGGTCTTCCTTCGAGAAGCCGAGGCCTTTCGACAGGTGCGTCCGCACTTCGTCGCCGTCGAGAATCTCGACGCGGCGGCCTTTCTCGAGCCGCGGCTTCAGCGCCTCGGCCAGCGTGCTCTTGCCGGCGCCCGAGAGCCCGGTGAACCAGAGGATGAACCCGCGATTCGACGCAGGGCTGACGCCCTGCCCCGCCGCAGAGGTGAAGGCCTGCCCCTCAGGAGCCGCACCGGCCGCGTCAGCAGGGAGCGCGCCGCTGGCCGCGATGTATGCGGCGCGCAGGACCTCCGCCACTTCAGGCCGCGTGAACTCTTCGGGGAGACGGCCACCCGCTCGCAGGATCTCGCGCACCTTCGATCCCGAAAGCTCGAGGCGCGAGCTCGCGTCGTGGGGGCAGCTTTTCGACGACGCCAGCGTGCCGCACGCGCGGCAGAAGAACGTCGGATCCAGCCGGAGCGGCGTGACGCCGAGGTCGTTCGGCTCGAACTGATCGAAGATCCGCTGCGCCGCGAGCGGCTCGTAGTACTTGCCGACGCCGGCGTGATCGCGGCCGACGATCAACTGGTTGATGCCGTAGTTCTTGCGCGCGATGGCGTGGAAGATCGCCTCGCGCGGGCCGGCGTAACGCATCGCCGCCGGAAACGCCGCCAGGACGGTCCGGTCCTTCGGGTAGTACTTCGCGACGAGGGCCTCGTACGCCTTGAACCGCACCGCCGCGGGCACGTCGTCCTGCTTGGTCTCGCCGACGAGCGGGTGGATGACGAGGCCGTCGCTGACTTCGAGCGCGAGCTTGGTGAGGTGCTCGTGCGCGCGATGAATCGGGTTGCGCGTCTGGAAGCCGGCGACGCGCTTCCACCCGAGGCCGGCGATGCGCTCGCGCAGCTGGCGCGGCGTGAAGCGGTACTCGGCGAATGGCAGATCGGCGGGAAGCGGGAGCACTTTCACCGGGCCGGCGACGAGCCGTGTCGGGCGACCAAGGAGATACGCGACGCCGGGATGCGCCGGGTCGTCGGTGCCATAGACCGCGCGCGATTCCGCGTTCGGATCGCGCGTGAAGATCTCGGTCACCTGGATCGTGCCCCAGGTGCGACCGCCGGCGTCCACGAGCGCGCGTTCCTCGCCGACGGCAACCGGCACGGCGTCTGCGACAGCCAGCGTGAACGGCAGCGGCCACACCGTGCCGTCGGCCAGGCGCAGCCGGCTGAGCACGGAGTCGTAGTCGGCCTTGCCCAGGAATCCCGTGAGCGGGCTGGCTGCGCCGATGGCAATCAACTCGAGGTCGGCCTGCTCGCGCGCGTCGAGCGGGAGGGGCGCCAGGGTCGCGGCGTGCGCCGCAAAGGCGGCGGCATCAGCCGCGGGAACCAGGCGGTCTACCAGGGTGCCGCCGTGCGGGGTTACAAGCGTCGATTCACTCACGAGGTCTCTCTCCATTGGTATGGTCGTAGGGCCAGTTCACTTGATCAGGTCAGTCCGGTTCGTCAGGTCGATCAGGTCAGTCAGGTTGGTCAGGTGAATCGGGTTCGTCGGGTTGACGTGCAGCCCGCATTCCCGCTTTTCCCGTCCACGCCACCGGCCCGCGCGGGGATCTTCGCCCTCGGCGACGGCAGAGGTGCACGGCTGGCATCCGATGCTCGGGTAGCCTTGGTCGTGCAGCGGGTTGTACGGCACGTCGTTGGCGTGCACGAAGCGCCAGACGTCCTTCGAGGTCCAGCGCACGAGCGGGTTGACCTTGAAGAGGTTGTAGCGGGCGTTGCGCTCGACAACGGGCGCGGTCGCGCGTTCGGGCGTCTGATCGCGGCGAATCGCGGTAATCCAGAAGTCCACCCCTTCGAGTGCGCGCTCGAGCGGCGCCGTCTTCCGCAGGTCGCAGCAGCGATCCGGGTCACGTTCCCACAGCGCCGGCCCGACGCTGGCGGCCTGCGCCTCGACGGTCTGCTCGGGACGGACGGCGTGAATCGTGATCCCGTAGCGCTGTTCGAGGCGCCGCCAGAGCGCGTAGGTCTCCGGAAAGAGCAGGCCGGTGTCGAGGGTGAAGACGTCGATCGGAAGATGCGCCGATGCGATCAGGTGGACGAGGACGCAGCCTTCGACGCCGAAGCCGGTGCTGAATGAGGCGCGGCCGCCGGCGCCCGCGGCCCACGCAAGTATCGCGTCGGCGGACGCCCCTTCGAGCTCCGAGGCCGCGCGGGCGGCGTCGATGGTTACCGCCATGCGCCTGCACCGGAGCGGGAGCGACGTCCCGCCTCTCCGACTGTGATTGTGTGTGCCGCTGCTCGCATCTTCTGCTCCAGACACTCCTGCCGGAACCCCGCCTTCGCCCCTTCGGGGCTTCGGCGCGGCCGAAACGAAAAAGGCCCGGAAGGTTTGTTGCCTCCCGGGCCTCAGGTTCGTCTTGTGTCTTGGCTAGGCGTTCAGCGTATGGCTGGCCGGCGCGGACGAAGACCTGCGGCGCGGGGGCCCTTCCGGGCCTCGCGACAACAACAACAGGTCATGCACATCGCGCGGGTATTCATCGCGTAAGGTCCACTTAAGGTAGCCAGACGCCGCGGTGGTTGTCAAATCGGAAGGTCGAGCCTAGCATCGAAGGAGAGGGGGCAGGTGCTCAGCCGTCGTGCATTTCTGGGCAGCCTTTCTGCGGCGTTCATCGCGCGGACGGACCTGCGCATGCCCCCCTCGGCCCCCTCGCCCCCCTCGCCCCCCTCGCCCTCACTTTCCCCCGTCCCGCCCGTCGACTTCTCGGCCCCGGCGGCCGCGCTTCGGCCCAGGTTCGCCGACCTCAACCGCCACTTTCTCTTCGAGTACTACCCGTGGTACGGCGTGCACCCCTGGCGGCACTGGAACCAGTGGGACCGGGTGCCCCCCCTCGACATCGCGGCGATGTCGGTGCCCGCGCTCGGGCCGTACGACTCCACGCGCCATCGAGTCCTCGAGCAGCATGCACGGTGGATTGTCGAGTCGGGCGCCGGCGGCATCAACGTGAGCTGGTGGGGCCAGGACAGCTACGAGGACCAGGCAATCCCGAAGCTGATGGATGTGATGGCCGCCTACGGCCTCAAGGTGACTTTTCACCTCGAGCCGTACTCGGACAAACGCGAGCAACATTACGCCGATGACGTGCTGTATCTCGTCAGGAAATATGGCGACCAGCGGCACTGGGACGCGATGCTCGTGCTGAAAGACGCCGACGGCCGCGAAGGTACGGCGTTCAAGTCATTCGCCACCGATCTTGGGCCTCACAACGACTGGCGCCATCACACCGACGCCGTGCGATCGGCGCTGACTCATGACTTCGATCACGTGTACCTCTTCGCCGATTCGAGCGCCGTCGACCGCGTGCGAGCGTGCGGATTCGACGGCGTCGCCCTCTACGACAACTTCGTCCGTCCGGCGGCCTGGCCGCACATCGCCCATCAGTGCACCGGCGCGGAGCTCCTCTTCTCCTTCAACGTGAATGCCGGCTTCGACGGCATTCCCCGCCGTCACGTCGTCGACGGCTGCTGCGACGACCCTCCGCGCCTCGAGCCGCCGGCCTCGCTCGACGTCGACTCGCCGTTCAGCCGCGAGGCCGCGAAAGTGCGCGCCGAGCGGCGCATCGACGATTCGCTGTACCACACGCTCGCGCTGCAGGCGGATCAACATCTCACCAACGCATCTCGCGGCTTCTTCCTCGTCTACATCAACTCGTTCAACGAGTGGCACGAGGGCACGGCGTTCGAGCCGATGAAAAGCTGCATCGACCTGACACGGGAACAGCGCGCCAGGGGCTACCACAATCCCGTGCAAGGCGACTATCGGCTTGCCCTGCTGGGGGAACGGCTGTCGAGGATCCTGGCCTGAGCCCTGGCGCGTGGCGCCTGATCCCACCACTGCGCGTTGTCCAAGCACTGCGCTCCGGTAATCGGGTCTAGAATTCGCGGTGCCGAGGAGATCCCAAATGTCGAGAGGCCGCGGGTGTGCCGTCGCCGTCGTGTCCGGTGTGCTTGCCGTCTGTGCTGGACACGCGCGCGCGACTGCACCTCCCGCCGACGCGCTGTACGACGGGTTCCGCCATCCGCCAGAGAGCGCGCGCCCGCGCGTCTGGTGGCACTGGATGAACGGCAACATCTCCAAAGCCGGCATCAAGCTCGATCTCGAGTGGATGCATCGCGTCGGTCTCGGAGGGTTCACGCTCTTCGACGCGGCGCTGCCTGGCAGCGACGTCCTCGACAAGCGCCTGATCTACATGACCCCCGAATGGCAGGACGCGGTGCGGTATGCCATCGGCCTGGCTGACCAACTCCATCTGGACGCCACGATCGCGACGTCCGCTGGCTGGAGCGAGACCGGCGGTCCCTGGGTGAAGCCCGCCGACGGCATGAAGAAGCTGGTGTGGACCGAGACGATCGTCCAGGGCGGCGCGCCGCTCACCACCCCGCTGCCCTGTCCGTCGAGCAGCACCGGCCCCTTCCAGCAGGTCACGGTCGGTCGCGACCAGTTCACCGGGCAGGAGCTGAAGATCGGCAACTTCTACGCCGACGCGAGAGTGATCGCGACCCGCCTTCCCTCCACGGATCCTCCAATGAGCGTCAGAGTCTCCACGGCGTCGGGTCCGACTGATGCCACAGGGCTGTCCGACGGCATCATCGCCGAGACACTTCAGTTGTCCCGCCCCTCTGCCGCCTCGCCGTCGTGGGTGCAGTTCGACTATGAGCAGCCCACGACGATCCGCGGGGTGACCGTCGCCCTCGCAGCGCGCCCCCGCACCTTTTTCGATACGACCCAGAAAGCGCATCTCGAGTCGAGCGACGACGGCAAGACGTTCAGGACGGTGGCGCCCATCGTCGCCGGGGCCTTCAACCAGAACACGACCGCCCTCCCACCGACCACGGCGCGGACGTTCCGTGTCGTCTTCGAGCCGCCGGGGCCGGGTGATATGGCGGCATTCCTGAGCGGAATGGCGCCGGGGGCCGCCCCACCGGCGATGGCCCCGTCGAGTCCGTCCAGCGGGCCGCCGCCGTTTCCCGTGTCAGAGCTCGTGCTGCACGCCGATTCCGTCGTGCATCGTTTCGAGGAGAAAGCCGGGTTTTCAACGGTCCCGGACTACTACGCGGTGACGACGCCCGAGGTCGATCCGGCGTCGGCGCTGCGTCGCGCCGACACGATCGATCTCACGTCGAAGCTCCGTCCTGACGGCACGCTCGACTGGACGCCGCCGGAGGGGCGCTGGCTCGTGATTCGCCTCGGCTATTCGCTCACGGGCCATCAGAACGGTCCTGCCCCGGCAGAGGGATCGGGCCTCGAGGTCGACAAGCTGAGCAGAGATCGCGTTCGCGACTACATGGCGAAGTACCTGTCTCTCTATCGAGAGATGCTCGGTCCCCTGTTTGGCAGCCGGGGCGTCACCGCGACCCTCAGCGACAGCATCGAAGCCGGGTCGCAGAACTGGACCGACGACATCCTCGAACAGTTCACGCGTCGCCGCGGGTACGATCCGACGCCGTTTCTCCCAGCCCTGACCGGCCACGTCGTCGAGAGCGCCGAGACGAGCGACCGGTTTCTGTGGGACTTCCGGAAGACCATCGCCGAGCTGCTCGCCGAGTACCACTACGGGCAGGTCACCGAGAGCGTTCACGCCGTGGGCATGAAGACGTACGGAGAGGCGCTCGAGGACCACCGCCCGCAGTTGGGCGATGACATCGCGATGCGGAGCTACGTGGACATTCCGATGGGCGCTATGTGGACGATGCAGAAGAACGCGCCGCCCCGGGCGACGTACGCCAGCGACCTGAGGGGCGCGGCGTCAGTGGCGCACGTCTACGGACGTCCGCTCGTCGCGGCCGAGTCGATGACGTCCGCGCTCGCGCCGTGGGCCTTCTCCCCGCGTGATCTCCGCCGCGTCGCCGATCTCGAGTTCGCCCTGGGCGTGAACCGCATCGTCATCCACAGCTCGGTGCACCAGCCGCTGCTCGACAAGGCGCCAGGCCTGACGCTGTTCATCTTCGGCCAGTACTTCAACCGGAACGAGACGTGGGCCGAACAGGCACGACCGTGGATCGATTACCTCGCGCGCAATGCCTTCATGTTGCAGCAGGGCCGTTTCCAGGCCGACGTCGCGTACTTCTACGGCGAGGAGGCGCCGATCACGGGCCTGTACGGCGATACGCAGGTCCCGGACGCCCCCACGAGATACGGCTTCGACTTCGTGAACGCGGACATCGTCTTGAAGCTGCTGACGGTCAAGGATGGCTGGCTCGTCACGCCGACCGGGATGAGGTATCGGGCGCTCCAGCTTGGCGGCAGCTCGTCGCACATGACGCTAGCGGTGGTGAAGAAGCTTGGCGAGCTGGTCGACGCCGGTGCGATCGTCGTGGGCGCGCGGCCCGTGTCGTCACCGAGTCTCTCGGACGATGCGCAGGAGTACGCGGCTGCCGTAGACCGCCTGTGGGGCGCGTCGAACACTCAGGCGGTCGAGCGAACGGTCGGCAAGGGGCGAATCGTGCCGGCCGGCAACATCGATCGCGCCCTTCAGTCCCTGGGACTCGCTCCTGACGTCGAGTCGGCGACTCCGGATCTGCCGCTGATGGCAATTCATCGGCATCTCGGTGACGGCGATGTGTACTTCGTCACGAATCGCAAAGATCAGCCCCTGACGACCTCGATCGCCTTTCGCGTGGCCGGGCGCCAGCCTGAGCTCTGGGACGCGGATTCAGGCGCCCGCCATCCCCTCAGCTATCGCACGGAGGGAGATCGCACGATCGTGCCGATATCGCTCCTCGGCGATGGCTCGGCGTTGATCGTATTTCGCACGCCGACCTCCGTGAAGGCTCGCACCGTCGCGTCGCCCGTGGAGCGAGTACTGAGCACGCTGGAGAGCGGCTGGACGGTGTCGTTCCAGAGCGGACGCGGCGCGCCCGAGCGTCACGACATTGCCGGGCCCGGCTCCTGGACCAACAGCACGCTTCCCGGGGTCAAATACTTCTCGGGGACCGCGACCTATCGCGCGCGGTGGACGCGACCCGGACGCGCCGGCACGGCTCCGGGCGCACGCCTCATTCTCGATCTGGGCGACGTCCGGGAGCTCGCCGAGGTGCTGGTCAACGGCAAGCGGGTGCGCACGCTCTGGACGCCGCCGTTTCGAGCCGACATCACCGATGCCCTCGGCCCCGGCGCCAACACGATCGAGATCCGCGTTACGAATCTCTGGGTGAACAGGCTGATCGGCGACGCGCAACAGAACGCCGAGAAGGTCGCGTTCACAGTGTCTCCGGCCTACACCCCAGGCGCCCCCCTTCGACCCTCGGGACTCCTGGGGCCTGTTCGCATCTTCGAGGCGTCGCGCAGATAGCCGCGCTTACCGAACTTCCTTCCCGTCCTTTCGATAGACGACGCCGCCTTTCATCACGAACTGCGGGTGCTCGAGCACGCTGATGTTGGCCCGCGGACAGTACCCGGTGCGTAGTGCCTGGTGCCTGGTGCTTTCCTCGTGCCTAGCGCGGCGCGTTCGGGGCGGGAACCGCACCGATCTGAATCATGATCCCCATCATGTCCGACAGACCGTGTTCCTCGACGATCTGGCCGTTCGAGATGCGATAGATGCCCATGCTGGTCACGGTGAATGGCCTGCCCGATGGCGGCACGCCCATAAAGACGCCCGTGTGCGTCCCGCGCATCGTGAAGCGTGCGGCTACTTTGTCGCCTTCGGCGACCACATCCTCCAGGGTCCACTGCACGTCAGAGAAGCCACCACGAAGCATGCTGAGGAGTCCAGGGTAGCCATCAGGCCCTCGGAGCGGCGGCATGCCGGGCGCATGGAACACGGCGCTTGGAGCAATCAGTTCTGCAGCGAGCGCAGGACTTGCCGTGTTGATGAATTCGGACGTGAAACGACGGATGATCTGCGTGTTGGCGACAGACGACATGGGGCTCCTCGGTGCGTGAAGCGGACAGGAGACTGTCCGGCTGCGGCCAGGCACCTGGCACCGCACGAGGCACCAAGCACCAGGCACCCGGCACCGTTCTACCGAACTTCCTTGCCATCCCTCCGATATACGACTCCACCCTTCATCACGAACTGCGGGTGCTCGAGCACGCTGATGTTGGCCAGCGGATCTGCGGAGACGGCCACGAGATCGGCGAAGCGCCCGGTCTGCACGGAGCCCACGCGATCGCTCCAGCCGAGCAGATCCGCGGCCCACGTCGTCGCCGACTGGATCGCCTGCATCGGCGTCATGCCCCACTCGACCATCTTGGCGAACTGCTTCCCGTTGTCGCCGTGCGGGTAGACGCCTGAGTCGGTGCCGTAGGCCATCTTCACGCCGGCCTGCCACGCCTTCTTGAAGTTTTCGCGCTGCGTGCGGCCCACCTTGCGCTCCTTCTCGAGGATGGTGTCGGGATATCCGCGCTTCTTGTACTCCGACATGATGTAGTCGTCGTTGTAGATGTCCATCACGAGGTAGGTGCCCTTCTCCTTCGCGAGGCGGATCCCCTCGTCGTCGATGAACGACGCGTGCTCGACGGAGTTCACGCCGGCCTTGATCGCGCGCTTGATGCCTTCGGCGCCGTGGGCGTGCGCGGCGACGCGCCGATCCCACATGTGCGCCTCTTCGACCAGGGCGTTCAGCTCCTCCTGCGAATACTGCGGCGCGCCTTCCGATTCCTCTTCGGAGAGCACGCCCGCGGTTGCCAGCACCTTGATGACGTCGGCGCCTTGCCTGATGTTCTGTCGGACCAGCTTCCGGATCTCGTCCACGCCGTCCGCCACGCCGCTGAATGTCTTGAACGTCAGGTATGGCGAGTAGCCGTTCAAGTCGCCGTGGCCGCCCGTCGCGCTCACCGCAAGGCCAGCCGTTCGCATGCGGGGGCCCGGGATGTCGCCGCGCACGATGGCGTTCCGGAGCGCGATGTCGACGTACTCTTCCGCCCCCACATTCCGAATCGTCGTGAAGCCGGCTTCGAGCGTCCGCCATGCGTACAGGTGCGACATCACGGCGCTGTCGATGGGACTGCGCTTGAAGAGGTCCACGTAGAAGTTCTCACCAGGCTGGTTCGTGACGTGCGTATGACAGTCGATGAAGCCCGGAAGGAGCGTCGCCGCGCCGAGATCGATCACCTCGGCGCCTGCGGGCGGTGCGATGCCCGCCCCGACCTGCGTGATGCGATCGCCCTCGATCACGACGACGGGATGATTGAGGGGTGCCGCGCCGCTGCCGTCGATCAGGCGCGCCGCCTTGACGACGATCGTCTTCGGCGCCGCCGCCGGAGTCTGTCCGTGTCCGCTGACGACGCCGGCAATCAGGACAAGGCACGCAAGGGCCCACACACGCACGCGATGATTCACGAATGCCTCCGATGATGAACGGAAGGGCTGAAGCCCCCCTCTACGCTTCTTGCAGGGCTGACCGCCTTCGCCAAGGCTACGGCGGTCCGCCAAAGCTTTAGCGACGGCGGAAGCGCCGCCCCACGGACGTTGCAGGGCTGAAGCAGCCCGCCCTACTGGTGGTACACGACGGCCGATCTCAACTGGACTACGTGGCCTGTCGATCGCGGATCGACCGCCGCGGCGACGACGATCTTGAGCGTGTGGGCTCCGGGTTTCAACCCGTATACGTGCCACAGCGCGTCGTCGTGCGTCCGCTCCGGGATCCACGCGTCGATCGGGCGGGCGGGCTCTCCGTCGAGAAACACGGTGGCTCGTCCGCCGTCCTGCGAGAACTCGCCAAGGAGCGCGAGCGCGGTGCCGGTGAAGGCCAGCGTAGCGGAAGCGCCCGCGGAGTCGGTCGTCTTCCCCGGCTGCGGACGGCCGTCGCGGTCCGGCAGCGGCGCCCAGGTGCCCGTCCACTGCCAGGCCGCATCGCTCACCGGAACGATGGCGTCCGGCACGCCCATCTCCCACTGCTGCAGCGGCGGAGGGTCCGGCGTCTGCGCGGGTATCGTCAGGCCGTTGGAATCGACGGTGCCACCCGCGGACGCGACGACCTTCTCGGCGCGGCGCAGCGTCGACTGGACGATGTCGTCAAACGAGTAGTCGGTGTACGAGAACTTCTGCCCCGCCAGCGCAGGAATGCCGCTTTTCCATTCGTCGGGGATCTTCGCGTAGCCCAGCATCACGCCGAGGATGCCACCGGCGCTCGACGGATTGCAGTCGGAGTCCTGCCCCGATCGCGTCGCGACGTCGAGCGTCTTCGAGAAGTCGCCTCCGCCGTAAAGGAGGCCCAGCGCAACGTAGGCGCCATTCAGCTTCGCGTCGATGTTGAACGGCTGGAGCGAGCCGTCAGGGCACGCGTCGTTCTTGTCCCACTTGTCCTCCAGCATCAACCACGCGGACTTCCAGTCGTCGGGATGCGCCGTATGCCACGCGAGCACGTCGCGAATCACCGCCGCGTAGCTGCTCTTTGGGGGCAGCGCGGCCAGGCCTGCTTCGACGACGCGGCGAGGATCGGTTTCGAAAAAGGCTGCGGCATACATGCCGGTGATGAAGATGCCGCCGTAGAGGCCATCGCCCGAGTTCATCACACGCCCGACGCGCACGCTGAAGTCGCGAGCCGCGCGCGGCAGGCCCGGCGTCATGAGGCCGATGAAGTCGGACTCGATCTGAAAGTCGATGTCGTTCGCGTGCGGGTTGTACCGCGGGTCGCCCGAGAGCGGCGCGGGGACGCCCAGGTTGAGCAGGCGACGCGCGCCGGCGTTGGCGTGCCAGAGCTCGTACTTCGACGACGTGAATGCCTCGCCGAACTGCTCGGTCGTCGCGTTCAGCCCGACGCGGTCCATTACGGCCGCAAACGTCATCTCCACGTACAGGTCGTCCTGGTCGATGGCGTGCGAGACGTGATCGGGCGCCCACGCCGGCAGATCGCCTTCGATCATCTTGCCGTTCGAGTGGAACTCCGTTGGCGCGCCGAACGAGACGCCGATCATCTGGCCGGCCCATCCGCCGCGCACTTTGTCCTCGAACGCGGCACGGTCGAGGTGGCGCGAGGTCGTGTGACCGGAGCCACGCAGGCCCGACGGCGTCGCCGCGATCAGCCCGCAGGTCAGTAACGCACAAGTAACAAGACGCACGCCGGAGGTTGTATCCCTGCAGGCCATCGGAGTCAAACGGTTGTCATACAACGTGTAACCGATTACCATCGCGACACCGTGACCAGGGACGCGCAACACGCCCAGCAGGAGGCAGACCGGCCGTCCGGAATCCGGCCGCGCGACAACGCCAACGTCGCCACGATTCGCCAGGTGGCCGCCATGGCCGGCGTCTCGACGGCCACGGTCTCCCGCGTGCTCGCCAGGTCAGGGCGCGTCAGCGCCGACCTCGAGGCCAGGGTCCATTCGGCGGCCAAGGCGCTGAATTACCAGCCGAACCGGGCCGCGCGAGCCCTCCGCGTGCGCCAGGGCTCCACCGTCGGCGTGCTGATCCCGGATATCCAGAACCTCTTCTTTACGGCGATCATCCGGGGCATCGACGACGAAATCCAGCGGCACGGCTACACGACGCTGCTGGCGAACTCGGACAACTCGTTCGAGCGCGAGCGCATCTACCTGGACACGTTCCGCGCCGAAGGCGTCGCCGGGCTCCTCGTCATCCCGTCGCAGCTGGACGAAGCCATCTATCACCAGTTCCTCGAGACCGGCGTGCCGCTGGTGGTGCTCGATCGCACGGTGCACCTGCCCAATGTCGATCTGGTGTCGGTGACGAACTTCGAGGGCTCGAAGGACGCCGTGCGGCACCTCGCCGAGCTTGGGCATCGCCGCATTGCGATGATGGCGGGGCTCGAGGCGCACAACGTCGGCGCGGAGCGGCGCCGCGGCTTCCTTGCGGGCATGGACGCGGCCGGGATTCCCGTGGACCAGTCGCTCATCCGCGACGGCGGCTTCGAGCGCGAGGCCGCGCGGACGGCGACGCACGAGCTGCTCGATCTGCCCGATCCGCCCACCGCAATCTTCAGCGCCAACAACACGATGTCGCTCGGCGTCATCCAGGCGATCCACGAGCGCAAGCAGCGCGCGCCCGAGGACGTCTCGGTGGTCGGCTTCGACGACATGCCGTGGCAGGTCGCCACCCAGCCCCCGCTCACGTGCATCTCGCAACCGGCCTACGACATCGGGGCGACGGCGGCGCAGCTGCTCATC
>JBKPSY010000206.1:0-5786 GCA_046735235.1 Acidobacteriota bacterium
CTCCCGCGTGGCGCGATCGTGCTGCCAGAGCTCCGCCGCGTCGGCGCCGAGCAGCCACGCCAGGCTGCGGCAGACGCCCTGAAGGGCGGGGCCGATGGCGGGATACGACTCTCCCGCGGCTGTCGGCACCAGACCGCGCAGATCGCGCTCGAGATCCGATTCGTGTTCGGCGCGGGTGCGGTCGAGCCCCAGCGTGAAAGCATCGGCCAGAACGGTCACGGTGTGGAGCTCCGCCATTGCCGTGTCTTCCTTGAACCCCACCAGCAACAACCCGGGCGCGCCGTCGCGCAACGCGAGCGGCGCGATGATGGCGGAGGCCGCGTCGAGGCTGCGCGCGATCTCTGGAATCTCGCTCGCGAGCCGTTCCAGAAGCACCGGACCGTCGGCGGCGATCGCCCGCCCGGCGGCTTCTGCGGCCCGACGCGTGGAAAGCCAGGCTTCCAGCGGCGACCCGTCCAGCCCGGACGCGGACGTGACACGGAATTCGCCGGTCGGTCCCGCCTGCAGCACCACCGAGACATGCGCGCCGACCGCGCGCTGTGCCAATTCGTGCAGCGCCGAGGTCAGCGCCAACGATCCGCGCACGCGGGCCACCAGCCGGATGGCTTCCGCCGCAACTGCGCTGGCTTCGACGTCGGTGGCCATGTGCGGTGCGCGGATTCTACGCCAGGGGCGGTACGGACCCTGCTCTGGTCCAGGGTGAGCCTTCGAACGGCGTGCGGGAATGTGCAAGGACGGGCATCGAGAGCACTCTTTGGTGTCCTAAATTGTCATAAACAGTCGCATAGTTCGTCACTCGATGGCCAGACAAACCGCACGCAACGTGCTCGCTCCGCAAGGATGCGGAGGTATTCACCTCATGGAGGAGGTTCAGGTCATGGAGAAGCGGATGGGCCGGCTGATTGCCGGCGCGGGTGTAGCGGCCCTCGTGGCCGGGTTCGTGGGTATGGCGCAGTCGAACGTGAAAGCGGCGACCGCAACGTCCTCGTTCGCAGTGACGGCGTCGGTCGCCGCCAACTGCACGATCTCGTCGGGCGCCCTGGCGTTTGGCGCGTATGACCCGGTCGTCACGAACGCGTCGACCGACCTCGATCAGACCAGCACGATCAGCGTCGCCTGCACCAAGGGCTCGACGGGCGTCGTGAGTCTCGACAACGGGGCGAACTTCAGCAGCGGGCGCCGGATGAAGGCGGGCGCCAACTTCCTCGGCTACGAGATGTACAACGACTCGGGCCGCACCACGGTGTGGAACAGCAGCAACACCGTGTCGTACACCGCCGCGTCGAAGGCGGTCTCGAGCCTGACCGTCTACGGCCGCGTGGCCGCAGGCCAGGACGTGCCGGTGGGCAGCTACTCCGACACGGTCGTCGCCACGATCACTTTCTAGCGCGCTGCAGGGTTGACCGGTTAACCAGGTTGGCCAGGTTGACCGGGTTGGTTACACCTCGTGCGGGGTTCGCTGCCCCGCACGAGCGTGGGTTTCGCCGCGCAAATTCGACGATTTTGTCCTGCGCCGACCAGACTACAGGGCCTCGTTCGAGTCGACGATAAGCCGGGGGGCTTCTCCCGGCTGCGACAAATGACACTGACACCTCGCCCGCTCGCTCTCTCGGCGGCTCTGCTCCTTTCTGCGACGCCTGTGCTCGGCAGCCAGTTCACGGTCAACCCGACGCGCGTCGAGCTTTCCGGCCGTGCGACCAGCAGCGTGGTCAGCGTGCGCAACGATGGGAAAGCAGCCATCCGCATCCAGGTCAAGGCGCACGCCTGGACCCAGACGCTGGAAGGCACGGTCAAACTCGATCCGACCGAGGACGTCGTCGTCTTCCCCACACTGCTGACGCTGGCGCCAGGCGAGGAGCGGCGGCTGCGCGTGGCGGTGGCCTCGGCGCCGGCGGATGTCGAGCGCACCTACCGAATCTTCCTCGAGGAACTGCCGCCGTCGAAGGCGGAGTCCGAGAACGTCAACGGCGTCCAGGTGCTGACACGCGTCGGCATCCCGATCTTTCTCGCGGCCGTGAAGAAGACGACGCAGGCGAGTGTCAGCGACGTAGGGCTCTCCCAGGGAACGCTGCACTTCCAGGTCGACAACCTGGGCAACACCCACTTCGTGCCCGAGACGCTTCACGTGCGCGCGCTGGCCGGCAACGGCCAGCCGGTCACCGACAAGACGACCGACGGCTGGTACATCCTCGGCCACAGCAGCCGCCGGTACACGATGCCGTTCGCGGCCGCCGATTGCGCCCGCATCCGCTCGGTGCTGATCGACGTCAAGCTCGCCGACACCACCCTCAAGGGCCGTCTCGACACCCCCACCGGGGCGTGCGCGCCCTAGCGCCATGGCCGGAATCTCTGTTCGCGGGTTCCTCGTGGCGCTCCTGACGCTCGCGACCGGGATGGTCTGGACTGGCCCGCTCGAGGCCGAGCAGCAGCCGGCCATGCTCGATGTCACGATCAACGGCATCGCGCACGGCCAGACGCTCGTCGTCATGGAAGACGGTCAGGTGTGGGTCGACCTGGAATCGCTCACGAGCGCGGGCGTCAAGGATCCGGGAGGTGACCGGCGCGTCTGGAGGAATCGGATGCTGGTCCGCCTCGGATCGCTCGCGCCGCGCATCACGTACGAGCTCGACGAAGTCGCGCTGGCGTTGCGCCTCACCGTGCAGGCCGCGCTGCTTCAGGGGACGCGTCTCGACCTCACGTCCCGGCGCCCCGACGGCCTCGAATATCATCACGCGACGAGCGCGTTCCTCAACTACGGCACGAGTCTGCTCAGTGTGGGCACGAGCTCGGTGAGCCTCGAGGCCGGATTGTCAGCGGGCCACGCGCTCGTGACGTCGACGATGTTCGGGGACACGACCGGCGCGTTGCGCCGCGGCTTGACGTCCATCACCTTCGACGATCGTCGTCACCTCAATCGATATATCGCCGGCGATACGGTCGCGTCGACGGGCGCGCTCGGCGGAACGGTACAACTCGCCGGCCTGTCGGCGTCGCGTGACTTCTCGCTGGATCCGTACTTCGTGCGGTTCCCGACACTCGATTTGAGCGGCGCGGTGATGACGCCGTCTCGTGTCGAGGTGTACGTCAACAACCAGCTCGTACGCGTCGAGCAGCTGCCGCCCGGCGTGTACCAGCTGGATCACCTGCCGCTGCCCGTCGGCGCGGGTGACACCCGCGTGGTCGTGCGCGATGCCTTCGGCGGCGAGCAGGCGTTTTCTTCGTCGTTCTACATCAGCCAGGGCGTCCTCGCGCGGGGCGTGCAGCAGTTCTCCTACGCGGCGGGGGCCGAGCGGCAGAACCAGTTCGACTCGAGCTGGTCGTACGGCGGAGCGATGGCGACGGGGCTGCATCGCATCGGGCTCACCGACTCGCTGACGGTGGGCGGGCGCTTCGAGGCGGGTGCAGACGTGGCCAGCGGCGGGCCGATGGCCACGGTGCGGCTGGGTCGCCTTGGCGAGGCCGAAGGAATCGGCGCCGTGAGCCACAGCGCCGCGGGCGCGGGCTACGCGTCGTCGCTGGCGTACGAATACACGTCGAGCGTGATTGGCGTGGCGATGGCCGTCAGGAGCTACTCCGCCGATTACGCCACCTTATCGTCCAGGTATGTGCAGTCGCGCCCCCGGCTCGACACGTCCACGTCGATCACCACCCGTGTCGCGTCGAAAGTCACGCTCGGCGCGACGTGGCAGTCGCTTCAGTACTACAACGCGTATCCTTCCGCACGGCGCGGATCGGGGACGGCGTCGCTGACCCTGAGCCGGCGGTACAGCCTGTTCCTCAGCGCGAACCGGACACTCGCCGAGGGCCGCTGGTACACGGGCGGCTTCGCCGGCCTTGGCGTTTCCCTCGGCACGCGAGACATGGCGAACGTGTCCGCGGAGCAAACCGAGGGCCGCTCGCGGGTCTCCGCAGATCTGCAGCACCCGCTTCCCGTCGGCACGGGATTCGGCTATCGCCTGCAGACCACGACGGGAGCCACCGGCACCGCAGACCTCGACGCCGAGCTGCGTGCGCAGTCGCCGTTCGGGAAATACAACGTGAGGCAGACGCTGATCGACGGCCGCGCCGCCACCGTGGCCGACGCCAGCGGCGGCATCGTGCTCATCGGCGGCGGCGTGCACTTCACGCGACCGGTTGAAGATGGCTTCGCGCTGATCCGCGTGCCGGACGTCGCGGGCGTCCGCACCTACGTGAGCAACCAGGAGGTCGGCCGCACGGATCGGCGCGGCAATCTGGTGGTCCCGAATCTGCTCGCCTATTACGGCAATCACGTCTCGATCAACGACGCGGACGTGCCGATCGAACGCGATCTGCCGAAGGACACCATGCTGCTGGCGCCGCCGTTTCGGGGCGGCGCGATCGCCCTGTTCCCGGCGCCGCGGCCGACTCGCGTGACGGGACAGTTTGTGGTCGTGCGGGATCGCGTCGTGCTGTCCCCGGCGAACTGGGGACTCACGATTGCGACGCCGGCAGGATTGCTGTCGTCGGCGCTTGGTGGCGACGGGGCCTTCTACGTCGAAGGTCTGGCACCCGGTGACTACCAGGCGATGATCTCGGGCGATGGTCTCCGCTGCAGCGCGACACTTCACGTGCCGGCATCGAAGCAGCCGGTCGTCAAGACCGGCGTCACGACGTGCACGGCTGTCGCGGAGACTGGCGCGGGAGCTCCGCGGTGAGATACGCGCGCTGGATCGCGGCGTTCCTCGCGGTGCTCGCCGGCGCGGGACGGGCCGAGGCGGCCTGCACGGTGTCGGCGACAGGGGTCAGCTTTGGCACCTACAACGTCTTCACCACGACGGCGACGACGTCCACCGCGACCGTCACGTACCGCTGCGGCAGCGCCGACCACAATATCCTCATCTCGATCTCGACCGGATCGAGCGGCACGTATGTCGCGCGCACGCTGAAGCGCTCGACCGAAGCGCTCTCGTACAACCTGTATCTGGACTCTGCCTTCGCGACGGTGTGGGGCGACGGCTCGGGAGTGACTGGCGTCTACCAGAAGAGCAACCCGCTGAACAACGCCGACGTCGCGTTAACGGTCTACGGCCGCATCACCGCCCAGCAGGACGTCACTGTCGGGTCCTACTCGGATACCGTGATCGCCACCGTGAACTTCTGAGCTAGAACTGCACCGTGGTGTGCGGATCGGCGCTGGTGGCGGGATCGACGACGGGCGCGGGCGCGTTGGAGTCGGGCGACACAGCGCCTGGGAGCGTCGCGCCGCAGCGCACCGAGGCCTGGCTTCCAGTCGTCGCCACCGAGCACGGCCGCACGACCTCCACCGACACGTTCACGGTGACGTCAGCGGTCGTCGGACCTGCCGCCAGGGCCGGAACGCCCAGCATCACCAGCAGCGCGGAGAGCGCGGACGCGCGTCGCATGCAGATCACGATGCTAGGCCTGCGCCACGGCGACCACAACGACTCTGGCGCCACAGTTGATAGGACACGAACCGACACGACACTCAAATACAAGCCATTTTGCCTTGTCTGATACAGCTTTTGCCCCTCAGGCGCATGGTAAAATCGCCTGTTCCCGTGTGCGGAAACGCCCGCGCCCATGTGCGCCTGTGCGCTTTGGTCCGCCGGACCTGACCGACCCGACCGACCTGACCGACCTGATCAACCTGACCGACCTGATCACCCTGACCGACCTGATCGAGCTGATCAACCTGACCGACCTGATTAACCCGTCCCCCCCCGCCCAACCCTGATACACCGCAACACCCCGTCCAATGCCATAGGGGGGCGCGTGCCCGTAGCCCCCCGGGACCGGGCAAAACA
>JBKPSY010000207.1:0-6124 GCA_046735235.1 Acidobacteriota bacterium
TGCCGAGCCGCGCTTGCCGGGCAGCGGCGCCACGGGCCGCCATGAATCGGTGGCCGGAGTGAACTCCCACGCATCGGCGACGGGTTCCCACGGGGCGCCGAGCGGGATCGCCGTATTCTCCGGGGCCACGAAGCCGCCGAAGACGTAGATCTTGCCGTTCACGGCGGCAAGCGCCGCGTGGTGCGCCGGGCGCGGCATCGGCGCCTTCTTCGTCCAGCGATCGGTGACCGGGTCGTACTCGTAGTTGGCGCCCCGAGCCTTGCCGTTCCCCCAGCCACCGATCACGTAGAGCTTGCCGTTCATCGGCACGCCGTACAGCTCTTCGTCGGCCTCCGGAAACGGTGCGCCTTTCTTCCAGGGCGACGTGGGCATCTGCGCGAGCAGCGTCGTGGCGAATACGGCGCTGACCAGCAGGGCAACCAGGGCGGTTGCGCGTTGTAACACTCTCGACATTAGAGTCTCCCTTCCAAACCGAGTTGACGCTCTGTGCGGGCTATTTCCTGGTGACAATCAGGCCGAACTGCAGGTAGTTGACGTCTCTCAATCCTCGAACGCGATAGTTGTCTCGCACGTACGAGGGCTGAAACGCGACGTGCGTCGTGAGCGGCACTGTCGCGCCCGCCATCACTCGGTTTCTGTTCCACCCCCCATTGGTGCGCTCGTAAAACCCTTCGTAGCTCACGAAGGGGTTCCAGACGCGACGCCCGAACGCCACCGGGTGCGCGACCGAGATGCGCTGGCGATAGCGGTCGATATCGCCGGCCGAACGAAACCGTCGGACATACATGTTGCGGTCGGAGATTTGGAAGCCATGGACCGCAAACTTCACGGTGCCGTCGACGCGAAACTGGTTCTCCTCCAACGTGTCAGCGAACCGGACCGGAAACGCCGCGGCCTTCTCGAGTCCGCTGGGAGGCACTTCGTAATAGAGGTAGCTGGGCGTCACCGACAGAAACTTCGCAATCCGGATGGGGACGTCCACCTGCGCGACCGGCACGTCGACGGCACCGTAGTAGAAGCCGTAGACGTTCAGGGCGACGCGATCCCCTACAGGAGCGAAGAGCCCGACAAAGCCGCCTGGCACGAAGACTGGGCCGCGTCCAATGGGCATATCCGGTGCGTCCTGCGCACGACACGGCGCAGCCAGCGACACTAACCAGATCGCCAGAGCGCCTGTGAGAAGGCGCCGCATCACTCTTACAAGCCGCTGCATACCAGCTCCATGAAGGCCGCCGTGGAGGCGACCTTCGGCAAATTCGCTGCGAGGTCCCTGCGACCCCGCCCCGGGAGATGGCAACGGCGATGCCGACGCGGCATGGTGCGTGAACACACCAGAATTGGCCTGTTCTGACGGAGCGCCGACCGTTCGGTGTGTGTGGAGTCGCGCGGTGTGTGCGATCACACGCAGTGGTCGTTGGCACCGGGTCGCGCTCACAGACCGGATCACCACGAGGCAATCAGGCGATCTGACGGCGTTTCCTATGGATGTCGTCGACGGCGAGGACGCGACGCGTGGTGCGGCGCAGGAGGCATCAGCTTTGCCATCCCATTGGAGGGGAGGCATCACTGATGGCACGGCAAGCACTTATGACAACTCTGATGGTCGTTCTCGCAGTCGCGTGCATCGCGAACGCGGGTTTTGCACAGACGCAGGCAAGCGGAACAGCGGCTCCGGCGAGCCAGGGGCCCTCTGATGCCGCCGCGCTCGCGCAGGACGCGGCGAATCCCTTCTCCAGTCAGTGGCTGCTGCAGACCCAGCAGAACACCAACTGGGTGGACATGCCCCAGGGCAACGGCACACGCGTGCAGAGCGACGTGTTGTTTCAGCCGTTGATCAGCGTGCCGCTGGCCAATCAGTGGGGGCTATACGTGCGGCCGGTCCTCACCATCGTCAATTCGCTGCCACCTCTCGGCTCGAGCGGCCACAGCGACCGAACGACGGGGTTCGGCGATACGGTGCTCGGAATTGCCGCGGCGCGTCCCTTGTTCGGCGGACGCCTCGTGGTCGGTGCGGGTCCGACGTTCGTGTTTCCCACGGCATCGGAGCGCGAGCTCGGGCAGGACAACTGGCAGATCGGTCCCGACGCGGGAGCCACGCTGCTCGGCAAACGTTTCATCGCCTACGGCTTCGTGCAGCAGTGGTTCAAGGGGGGCGGGGATGGGCAGGAGACGAGCCAGATGAACGGCGTCTTCAACTTCACCTACACCTTCGCCAACGGCTTCACGCTCGGCACACAGCCGAACCTGTCGGTTGACTGGAAGGCGCCGGACGGCGAGGGGAAGACGTTTTCCATCGGGCCGCAGATTGGACGGATCTGCAGATGCGGCCACACGCCCACGCTGGTCCAGCTGCAGGTGCAGTACTACGCCGTCCGTCCGGACGTCGCGGGTCCGAAGTGGAACGTTCAGGTGCAGGTCACTCCGACCATTCCGGCCCTCTTCAAAAAGGCCCTGTTCTGATCGCCGTTTCGCAAGGAGAAGCTCATGCAGATTACCTCGGCAGGCCGCCTGCCTCACGTCGTGATCGTCGGCGGCGGATTCGGCGGGCTGGCTGCGGCGAAGACCCTAGCGGAGGCCGCGGTTGATGTCACGGTCATCGACCGGACGAACCCCCACCTGGCCCAGCCGCTGTTGCATCAGCTCGCCACCGGCATCCTGTCGGAGGGCGATGTTGCGCTGCCGATCCGCGACCTGCTGCGGCGCCAGCGGAACACGCGTGTGGTCCTCGGCGACGTGATCGACGTCGATCTGGACGGCCAGCGGGTCGTCGTCGAGACGGTCGGTCTGCGAAGCGAGATGGCATACGACACGCTGGTCATCGCCACGGGCGCACGGCTTTCGTACTTCGGGCGGCCTGAGTTTGCGGAGCACGCGCCCGGCATGAAGACGCTCGACGATGCGCTGGAGCTGCGGGGCCGAATTCTCGGGGCGTTTGAGATGGCGGAGCGTGAGACGGATCCCGACGCGCGACTGCGCTGGCTCACGTTCCTGGTGATCGGCGCCGGACCGGCGGGAGTCGAGCTCGCGGGGGAGATTGCCGAGCTGTCGGGTCGATCGCTGCGGGGCAACTTCCGCCGAATCGATCCTGGCGACGCGCGTGTCGTGCTGCTCGGTGCCGCGCCCGCGATCCTGCCGACCTATCCCGAGGCACTGCGCGAGCGCGCTGCCCGCGACCTGCGCGAGCTGGGCGTCGAGGTTTACGCGGAAACGTTCGTGACCGGCGTGGACGAACAGGGAGTGGACACCAGTTCCAGCGAGCCGGGGGTTCGACGCATCGAAGCGGCCACCAAGATCTGGGCCGCCGGAGTGCAGGCCTCGCCGCTCGGTCGTCTGCTCGCGAGAGCGCCGGGCGTCGAGCTCGATCAAGCCGGGCGCGTGAAGGTCGCGGCGGATTGTACGCTGCCGGGTCATCCCGAGGTGTTCGTGATCGGCGACCTCATGCGGCTCGACGATCTGCCGGGAGTCACGCAGGTGGCCATTCAGTCCGGCCGCCACGCCGGGCAGACGATCATCAGCCGGCTCGCCGGTGACGCGACGCGCCGGCCATTCCGGTATCGCGATGCCGGGCGGCTGGCGATGATTTCGCGAAAGCGTGCGGTCGCCGTTGTCGGCAACCGGGCGGTTGCCGGCCTGCCCGCGTGGATCTTGTGGCTGATCGTCCGGCTCACGAGTCTGCATGGCGCGAAGACCCGTGCGTCGGTGCTGTTCAACTGGATCGTCTCGTTTCTCGGCCGTGGACGTGCGCAGCGAGTGTTTAGCGCGCAGCAGGTATTCGCGCGACAGGTCATCGAGCGGCACGCGCCTGACCCGGCGGCCCGGCGTCGCGCCTCATGAGGAAAATAGCATGGCCTCCTACCTTGTGACGGGCGGCGCCGGCTTCATCGGATCGCATCTGGCGGAAGAGCTGGTCCGCAGACACCATCGCGTGCGCGTCGCTGACAATCTCGTCACCGGTAAGCGCGAGAATCTCGATCACCTCGAGGGCGTCGAGTTCCTGGAAGGCGATCTCGCCAGTCCGATGTTCGCGGCCCGCGCCGTCGCGGGGATGGACTACGTGCTGCATCAGGCGGCGATCCCGTCCGTGCCGCGGTCGGTCAAGGATCCGATCACGTCCAACCGCGCGAACATCGACGCATCGCTCAATGTGCTTTGCGCCGCGCGCGACGCGGGCGTGAAACGCCTGGTCTACGCCGGTTCGTCATCTGCGTACGGCGATACGCCAACGCTTCCGAAATGCGAAGACATGCCGCCGCGCCCTCGCTCGCCGTACGCGCTGCAGAAACTGGTAGCCGAGCAGTACTGTCAGATCTTCACGCGCCTGTACGGCTTCGAGACCGTGACGATCCGATACTTCAATGTGTTCGGACCTCGACAGGATCCCGGCTCGCCGTACTCGGGAGTGATCTCGCAGTTTGCGGCGGCGCTGCTCGAAGGGCGGCGGCCAGTCATCTACGGAGATGGCGAGCAGACGCGCGATTTCACCTTCGTCGCCAATGTGGTCGACGCCGTCCTGCGCGCGTGCCACGCTCCCGGGGCAGCCGGTGAGGTGATGAACGTCGCCTGCGGAACGCGCATCTCGCTGAACGAGCTCGTTGAGGTCATGAACGGTCTCGTCGGAGCGAATCTGCGGCCGACTTACAAACCCGAACGGGCCGGCGACGTCAGGGACTCACAGGCCGACATCACGAAGGCCGGCGCGCTGCTCGGTTACCGCCCGCTCGTGGGTCTCGAAGAAGGTCTGCGGCGCACGCTCGAGTGGTGCCGCACGGAGTCGAGACGGCTCGCACGGCGGTCCGCCTGACGCCTGGAGAGCCGCGACACACTCTCACCCACTGCGCGTGTGACGTCGTGGAACAGTGGACGCCATCGCGACGGCTTCTGCCGACGGCCGGCGAATCGAGATCAAGGCGGTGAACTACAGTGCCGGCGCGAACACCATGCTCGTGCATTTGCAGGGCTCGTTCCGTCGACCGCCACGGTCAAGGTGTACACGGTGACCGCCGGCTTCGGGACGCGGCATCACTGGAAGAGCCCGATCGTATAAGGCCGGTAGAGGATGCGCTCGAGTACAGTCCCGATTTGACGATCGATCTGTACCCCTACACGGTCGCCGTCATCGAGATCTCGACGAGATAGTGAACCACGCTGGCCACCGCGCGGTCTGCCTAGTGGGGCCGGTTCCACACCGACGCGAGCGTCCACATGCGGGCGTCCGGCTGCGCGCCGCTGGAAGGCAGCAGCTCCAGCCGGTCGAACGGTTGCGTGGGAAAGACGCGGTCGGTGATCACCGTCTCGCCGCCGGCGGCGAACACCTCGATCACCGAGCGATCGAACAGGATTCGGAGCGTCAGCTCGCCGTCGCGCCAGGCGAGCGGGCCGGCGTGGCGTCCGGGATACGCGGCGTGGAGCTGCGTGCGGCGCGACCGGCGCCGATCGACGAACACCTCGAGCGGCTCGCGCGTGACGCCGACGATCGCCTCCTCGCCGGCGTCGTTCCACAGACGGATCCCCGCTTCCGTCCACGCGCCCGGCTTCACGTGGAGCTCGATCTCGGCCGACCCTGGCAGGACGATGGTGCCGGTGATCATCGTCGGCGCCGGCGCCGTGCGCAGGCGCTCGATCTCGGTCACGGGCGACTGCACAAGGCGCAGCCCGTCGCGGCCACGCCGCAGCGTCAGCGAACGGGGAATCGACTGCGCGCCGCGCCACGTCACCGTCGGCTCGTCATTGGCATAGAGCCAGTTGCTCGTCCAGCCCATCCAGATGCGGCGTCCGTCGATGGCGGGAATGTCCGAGAACGATTGTGAGGCGTAGAAGTCGGCGCCGTAGTCCGACCACCGCGTCCGCTCGGTGGGGTCGTCGGCGACGAAGCGCGTGCCGTCGAACGTGCCGATGAAATACTGCCCGGCGGATCCGCCGGCGATCCCGCCGGGATTGATATCGACGTCGAGCACCCAGCGGGTCCGGCCCTGCTCGCCCTCGATCGGCAGCTCGAAAAGATCCGGGCACTCCCAGACGCCGCCGGTGGCGCCGGCCGGTCCGAACTCGCTCAGCGGCGTCCATCCCTTGAGATCGGGCGAGGCGAAGAGCCGCACTTTGTGCTGGTCCGGCAGCACCGTGACCA
>JBKPSY010000208.1:0-14558 GCA_046735235.1 Acidobacteriota bacterium
CGAACAGGGCGCGCTCGAGATCCAGTACATCGAGGAGTTCTTCGGCGAGTTCGGTCGCAAGAAAACCGCGACCGAGATCGTCGAGCGCCTCAAGGACCGCGAGCACCTGATTCACATGATCGAGGCGCCCCTCGACGACGAGCCGAACCAGGTCGTGCCGGTGGCGTTCAAGGTCGGGCACGAAATCCGAGGCGACGAGTCGATCCCGAAGCTCGCCGATCTGGTGAGGCGCCTCGACGGCTCGGTGCAATTCGAGGGACGGAAGGTCCTGTACGCCTGGATTGGCGGCACGCGACGCGACTGGCGCGGCAAGGGATTCTTCCGCGCGCTCAGCGAAGAGCAGGAAGCCTGGGCCTACCAGAACGGCTTCCACGAAATCGTCGTCAAGACGAAGAACAAGTTCTACGAGATGCGAGGGACGCTGGACAACCTGCGCTTCGAGGTCGTGAAATTCGAGCGCCATGCCGCCGACAACGCGGAGTCGAAGGTATATCTGAGCCGAAAGCTCGACGCGTCGGTTCTCAAGACCCACAAGCTCGCGCGCACGGTCGTCAGGGTCTAGCGTGTTCCTCGGCCACTATGCCCTGGGCTTCGGGGCGAAGAAGCTGACGCCCTACACGTCGCTCGGCACGCTGCTGCTTGCCGCGGAGCTCGTCGATCTGATCTGGCCGACCTTCCTCATGCTCGGCGTCGAGACCGTGCGCATCGTTCCCGGAATCACGCGCGTGACGCCGCTGGACTTCACGTCCTATCCGTGGACGCACAGCCTCGTGATGGGCCTGGTGTGGGCGGTGCTCTTCGCCGGACTCTACGTCTTCTTCCGGCGCTACCCTCGGGGCGCGATGGTGCTCGCCGCGCTCGTCATCTCGCACTGGGTGCTCGACGTCATCAGCCACCGGCCCGACATGCCGATCTGGCCGGGCGGCGGTCCCCGCATCGGGCTGGGGCTCTGGTATTCGCTGCCCGCGACGATGGTCGTCGAGGGCGTGATGTTCGCGTTGGGAATCTGGCTCTACGCGATCAACACGGAACCGGTCGATCGAATCGGCCGCCTCAGCTTCGTCGGCTTCACGATGTCGCTGGTGGCGATCTACGTGGCGAATCTCGTCGGCCCCCCGCCGCCGAGCGTCTCGGCGCTGGCGACGCTCGGCCAGGGGCAGTGGCTGCTCATCGCGTGGGGCTACTGGCTTGACCGGCATCGCGTCGCGATCCGGCAGTGGTGACTATCAGGGCACCACGCCGGGCGTGTCGGCCAGCGTGAGCTTGCACCGAAGCTCGAACGGGTACTCGGGCGGCGTCACGTGTTCGGCAGGCGCGCCGTTGACCTGCTTCCACCAGGCGAACTGGCCTTCGCGAAGCTGACCGGCGCGCAGCCACTCTGACCATTGCTCTGGAGCCATGTCGCCAGGCGGCGGCATCAAGATCACCTCCAACGGATCGGTCTTCGTCGGCTCGCCTGTTTCAGGCCACGACACCTGCACGCCGTACGCGACGCGGCCTTTCAGGTCGTCTTCGTCCAGCACGACGGCGCCTGGCCAGATCCTGTATCCGCCTTCGCTCTTGAACTCGAGCGACAGGAGCAGCCCCGACTCGACGGTCTCGGGCTTCAGAATCTCGACGCTGAGCCGGCTTCCGTGCTCGTCGTCCTGCAGCGGCTGCGGCAGCGGGCGCGCGTCCGCGACTCGCAGCTCACACGCCCTGTTGACCCATTTGCCCGTTTGGCTGTCTTGCACGTACTGAAAGTGCGAGCGCGTCGTGAGAAACGTGGCCATGTGGTATCGGCCGCCCGACGCGTCGAGGCCGCCCGCCATGGCGGCAACAATGGAGACGGCGATCAGCTGACCGTACCGCGCCATCACCGTCGTGATTCGTGCCAGCGCCAGGCGTGCTGGATGATGACCTCGAGGTCGGCGTACTGGCAGGTCCAGCCGAGGACGTCGCGCGCGCGGGTGGGCGCGGCCACAAGCTCCGGCGGATCGCCAGCGCGACGGCCCGCCATCGTGTACGGCACGTCCTTCCCGCTGACCCGCCTCACGGTCTCGATGACGTCGAGCACCGATTGGCCACGGCCGGTGCCCAGATTGATCGCCTGGCTCGAGGCGCCGCTTCCCAGGCGCTCGATGGCGCGCAGGTGCGCGTCCGCCAGATCGGCAACGTGCACGTAGTCCCGGATCGCCGAGCCGTCCGGTGTCGGATAGTCGCTCCCGAACACGGTCACGGGCGGCCGGATGCCCATCGTCGCGCCGATGACGAGCGGGATCAGGTGCGATTCCGGGTCGTGGTCCTCGCCGATCTCGCCGTCGGGATCCGCGCCCGCGGCATTGAAGTAGCGCAGCGCGATCCACTTGAGGCCGTGCACCACGCCGTACCAGTGGAGCAGCTTCTCCACCATCAGCTTCGACTCGCCGTACGGGTTCACGGGGGCCTGCGGGTGGGCCTCGTCGATCGGCACTCGTATGGGATCCCCATAGGTCGCGCAGGTCGACGAGAAGACGATCGTGCCGACACCGGCCGCTCGCATGGCATCGAGCAGCGTCAGCGTGCCCACGGTGTTGTTGTGAAAGTACTTCGACGGGTTCGTCATCGACTCGCCGACGAGGGCGTTGGCGGCGAAGTGCACGACGGCATCGATGCGGTGGCGCGCGAATACGTCGCGCAGGCGATTTGCGTCGACCAGCGTGCCCCGTTCGAGCGGCCCCCATTTGACGGCCCACTCATGGCCTTGCGTGAGGTCGTCGAACACGATCGGCTGATGACCGCGAGCGGCGAGGAGCTTTGCGGTGTGGCTGCCGATGTAGCCGGCCCCGCCCGTCACGAGAATGTTCATGGGGATCCGTCTCGTCCTGGACAAACGTCAGTTCGGCTCGACCTGCACCGGCGCGACCGCGGCCGCTCCAGGCGACGAACCCTCGAAAAGATAGGCCGTACGGCCGGTGCGGCGCTCGTATTCCCGTCCAATCCCGGCGACACGCGCCCCGGCATCTCGCCGCCCGAGAATCGCGACCGTCCCGCCGCTGCCGCCGCCGGTGATCTTCGCGCCGTAGATGCCCTGCGCCGAGCCCGCCTCGCGCGCCAGCGCGACCAGCAGATCCGTGCCGTCGGAACCCAGGCCGCACGCCGAATAGCTGCCGTGCGATTGATACATCAACGCGCCAAGCCGTTCGGCGACCGCGGCTGAATTGGCATCTTCCGCACCTGCCGCATCCTCTGCACCCCGCGCACCTCCCGCACCCGACAGCAACTGCGCCCATTCCATCACACGGGCGTGCTCGTAAATCGGATGGGCGGTCGGTTTCCACACGGCGTAGGTCTTCTCGGGATCCACCTCGGTCACGAGATCGGTCGTGCCCGTATAGCGGCCAAGGAAGGTCGCGCCGTGCAGCGACCCCGGAATCGCGTGCTCGAATTCGAGGAACGTGCGGGGACTCACGTTCGCGAGGTAGCCATGCCAGCGGTGATCCTCGACACGGACGTGTCCGGCGCGGCTCCCGGCAGAAACCGGCAGCCCGGCGAGGTCGGCCAGTACGCGATAGCCCATGAACGCGCCGACGCGGACGTCGCCATAGTCGGCGCCGGTCACGGCATGCCGAATCCCGGAGTCGAGCCCCCAGACGGCGAGGCCGTCCGGCAGCGCGATCGTCCCCTGGAACTCGGCGGGCTGACAGAGCAGCGACATGAGCGATCCCGCCTCTCCGCAAATCGCCGCCATCTGATCCATCACGCCGCACGGAGCGCCGACGATCAGGTTCTCGACCTGCTGGCAGCGGATCGCCCGCATGCGGGGATCGACCGCCAGGCCCCACGCCGCCAGCACGGCTTCCATGGTCGCGGCCTCGATGGCAGCCGACGAGCTGACGCCCTTGCCCTGAGGCACGTCGGACTCGACGAGGAGCGTCGCGCCGCTGTCGAGGACGAGGCGCTCCTCTCTGGCGAGCACGTGAAAGACCCCGGCGACGTACGCGGCCCAATGCCGCGACCGGTCCGTCGCGAACCACTCACGCGCGCGCTCGTACGGCGCCCGGCCGTCCTCGAACAGATCGAGCGGCACCCTCGCGATGTGCGTACCCGAAGGGTCCGACGACTCGATGTGCAGGACGCGATCGGCGCGGCGCTGTACGGCCACGCGTGTGGACTCACGGATCGGCCACTGCAACACCAGCGAGCCGGAATAGTCGGCGATCCCGCCCATGACGTCGAGCCGCCCCGGGGCGCGGGCCACGAACACCGGCGCGGATGACACCCCGGTCGGGTCGAGCGACCCGCGGCCGGCAGCGAGCCGTGCCGCGACGCGCGACGCGGTCGAGTCCAAATCCGCCAGTCTCGTCACGCCAGCCAGCCCCTCGCGCGCAGCGACTGCCGCAACACCGGTTCGACGGTGTGCCGAAGCTGCGCGTTCGCGTACCCCACCCAGGAGACGTCGCTCGCCACGTCGAGGGGCGCATCGAGCGGGCCGCCCTCGGCGTTGGTGACAATCACGCCGAGCTCACGCGCGATGAGTTCCGTGCAGAGGTCGTACGGATGGCAGCAGAGCGCAGGCCCCCCCGCCCTGCGCCGCTCGAACAGCGGCCGCAGATCCGCGATGAACCGATCGTGCCCCGCCATCAACTCGTACAGCTGTCCGCCGGTGGAGATGTACTGATCCTCGAAGAGTTGGGCCTTCCCCTGAACAGGAGGACCAAGGAGCGTCGCCGCCACCTCGTCGTCGATCGCGGCCAGCTCGGCGCGTACGCCAGGAAAGAACCGAGAGATGGTCGCGAACCCGTGCGCGATCGTCGAGGCCGACGACGGCCGCAGCGTCAGGGGGCTGTCGGCGCCGGTCAGCCGGTTGTGCCGGCGCGCCACGGCGCCCTGGCCGCGAACGGCCCACAGCTGATCGCACAGATGCTGCTTCACGAGCGGCAATTCCGTCTGCACGGCCAGCACGATGTCCGACAGCGAGGCGTCGGCACCCGGCGCGACGGCGGTCAGGATCCACGCCGGCCGCTTCTGATACATCAGGCCGCGTGTGCCGTCGATCGGATCGACGATGACCGTCCACTGAACGCGCGAGCGGTCTGCACCCCGCGGCAGCACGATCTCTCCGTGCGGCAGGCCCTCGGCGACGAGGCGCACGGGCGCCTCTTGCGCAATTGTCCGATCGATCTCCTCGACCAGCACGTCTTCCGCGACGCGGTCGATCGCGTAGATCGTGTCGCCCTCGTCGTCGTGGGCGACGTCGCTCAGGGCGTCGACGGCGCCGCGCTCGCACGCCGCGATGACGTCGCCGCGGATCCGTGCGTGCAGGGCGAGGAGAGCAGGAAGAAACGGATGCATCAGCTGTGGACGGTGCTGTAGTGCGGGCCTCCGGCGGCGCGGAGCTCCGCGGCCTTCTCTTCGGGCGATGTGTCGCTCAGGAAATTGCCCCCGCCGATCTCCGGGCCCGCGAGGTACTTCAACAGGTTCGGCCGGCGCAGCGGAGGGTGGAACTCGATGTGGAAGTGGAAGCCGAGAGGTTCGGTGCGCACGGGCGCCTGATGCAGGGCCATCACGTACGGGAACGGCATCTTCCACAGGTTGTCGAAGCGAATCACGGTGTCGCGAAGGACCGTGGCGAGGTCGCGGCGCTCGCTGTCGTCGAGCGACGCCAGCGTCGCGTGCGCGCGCGTCGGAGCCACATAGACCTCGTACGCGTAGCGCGCAAAGTACGGCACGAACGCGAGGGCGCTGCCGGTCTCACTCAAAATCCGGCGCCCGTCGCTGCGCTCGGCGGCGATGACGTCCTCGAAGAGCACACGTCCGGTCTCCTGGCGATGCCGCGCCCCCGCGTGCAGCTCGGTCTCGATGTACTTGAAGACGAAGTTCGTCGCGTAGATCTGGCAGTGCGGGTGCGGGTTCGAGACGCCGACGGCCTCGCCCTTGTTCTCGAAGATCAGGACGAACGCGACTTCGGGCCGGGCCGACAGCTCGCGCATCTGCTCCTGCCACGTCGCCAGGAGCGCATCGACGCCGGCGACGTCGAGCTCGGCCAGCGTGATGTCGTGCCGCGGGCTGTAGCAGACGACCCGCGCGATGCCGCCGGCCGGCGCGTTCTTGTACGGCCACGGCGGCGCGACGAGCGCCGTCGGCGCCTCGGGCCCGACGCAGGGGTGGTCGTTGTCGAAGACGTAGGTGCCCGTGTACGACGGGTTCGTCTTGCCGCTGACGCGGGCGTTACCGGGACAGAGGTAGCACTGCGGATCGTAGGCAGGGGGACTCGCCGCCGTCGCGCGGACCTCGCCGCCTGACCAGGGCCGCGACTGGCGATGCGCGGCGACGATGACCCATTCCTGCCGCAGAGGATGCCACCGCTGCTCCCACATCAGGGGAATCGTAACAGGTAAAGCGGGTCGGTCGGGTCGGGCGGGTCGGTCGGGTCGGGCAGGTCGGTCGGGTCGGTCAGGTCGGTCGGGTCAGTCGGGTCGATCAGGTCGGTCGGGTCGGGCGGCTTGGCGCGCCGAAGCCCAAAACGCGAAGCCGGAGCTTGCCCGCCGTAGCCCGAAGGGCGAAGGCGGGTCAGTCTTTCGGCACGATCGCCCAGAGGCCGGTGCCGGATTCGTGGGCCTCCGCCTCGATCCGTTTGAACTCCTGTTCGTGCGCGAACTCGCGCGAGAAGTCACCACGCGCGGCGCCCCGGCGCAGCATCTCGGCGTTGACGAGCGTGCCGTTCTCGAGAAACACGTACACGAGTTTGCCCTTGTCGCCGATCAGCGGGTCGCGTTGCAGCTTCACCGTCTGCCCGAGCAGCAGGGTCGTCAGGAAGTCCTTCGACGGGCGGTTGGGCTTCAGCTTCACCGCTCCACCGACGGCCGTCGGCGGCAAGGACGTAGGTCCGGGAGGATCCTGGCGGGCGGGAGCCTGCTGGTTCGGGCCCACTCCGAGCGGCGACTCGTCCACGCTCTTGATGCCGATCAGCCGGACCTTGCCGATGCCGTCGACCACGATCGTGTCGCCGCTGTCGATCTTCGTGACCTGCTGGGCCGCGGCAGGGCCGGCCAACCCGATCACCATCGCGGCTGCCATCCACAGGCGTCTCGTCACCATCCCTCCATGTTACTAGGACGACGAGACGGGTCGATCGGGCCGGGCCTACTCGTCGCGCAACGCCACCATCGGATCCACGGATGCCGCCCGTCGTGCGGGCAGGAAGCAGGCCACGATCGCGCAGCCGAGCAGCGTCGCCGCCACGACGCTGAAGGCCAGCGGATCGAAGGCGCCGATGTCGTACAGCATCCCCTGCATCGCGCGACCGACCAGATACGCCCCACCCGATCCGAGCACGACGCCGATGAGCGCCGTGACGAGGCCTTCCTTGAGAATGCCGCCGAGCACCTGGCCACGGCCCGCTCCGAGGGCCATGCGCAGCCCGATTTCGTGCGTCCGCTGCGCGACGGAAAATGCCATCACGCCGTAGATGCCGAAGGCCGCGAGCACCAGCGCCACGGCCGCGAAGCTCGCAAACAGCGCCGCCGTGAAGCGGTCGTTCGACTTCGACTGGTCGATGATCTGCTCCATCGTCCGCACGTTCGCCATCGGCAGATCCGGATCGACTGATCGAATCACGGCGGCGATGCTCTGTTGCAGGCTCGCGGGATCGCCCTGGGTCCGGACCGCCATGACGGCGCCCGGCCACGGGCTCTGATAGAACGGCACGTCGATCTCGGGGAACTGGTCGTCCTTCGGTCCGGCGTTGCGGACGTCACTGTAGACGCCGACAATCTGCCACTCGAGCGCCGGCCCGAGCTTCGTCACGCCCGGAATGAGCTGCTCGACGACAATCCGCGTCGCGAGCGGGTCGACCCCATTGAGATACTTCTTGACGAATGTGTCGTTGACGATCGCGACCGGAATCCCTGGCGTGCGGTCCTGCTCGGTGAAGGCGCGGCCACGTGTCATGTGGATGCCGAACGTCTTGTAGTACGCCGGGGTCACCATGTTGAAGCCGGCGCCTGGGCGTTTACCGGGATCCGCCGAGGGCTTGCCGGCGATGTCGAACGGCATGCCAAACCCCGTGCCGTCGACGGGCATGCCCGTCGACACCGACGCCGACGTCACGCCTGGGACCGACTGCACGCGCTCGATCAGCTGCGAGTAGAACGTATTCACCTGCGCCACTCCGTCGAGCTTTCCGTCGGGCACCGGCAGATAGAACGTCAGCAGCCCGTCCGACTGAAATCCGAGGTTGACGTTCGCCAGCTTGAACAGGCTGTGGATCGCCAGGCCGCCGCCCGCCAGCAGCGTCAAGGCGAGCGCGAACTCGACGACGACCAGCGCCTGCCGCAGGCGGTGGCGTCCGCCGGCGAGGGAGCGGCTGCCCTCTTTCAGCGCGTCGTTCGTCTTCGCGCGGGCCGCCTGCCAGGCGGGCGCGCACCCGAAGAGGATGCCCGAAAGCCCGCACGCTGCGAGCGTGAAGGCGAGCACCGGCAGGTTGAGTCGCACGTCGGCCTCGGTCGGCAGCGTCCCGTCCGGCATGAGGAGGAGGATGCCTTTCAGGACCGCCGCCGCGAGCGCGACACCGAGCGTCCCGCCGATCGTCGCCAGCACGAGGCTCTCGACGAGCAGCTGCCGCACGATCTCCCAGCGCGACGCGCCGAGCGCCGAGCGCAGCGCGAGCTCGCGCTGACGGGCGGTGCCGCGGGCGAGCAGCAGGTTCGCGACGTTGGCGCACGCGATCAGCAGCACGAACCCGACGGCGCCGAGCAGCAGCCACAGCGACGACTTGGTCGTGTCGCTCAGGAAGTTGTTCTTGAGCGGCTCGACGCTCGAGCTCCACCCGGTGTTGGACTTCGGAAACGCCTTCGTGAGATTGGCCGACACGGCCTGCATGTTCGCGTTGGCCTGCTGCAGCGTCACGCCAGGCTTCAGCCGGCCCATGACGAGCAGCCAGTGAAAGTCGTGATTCACCTGATCCGGCTTGAACGCGAGCGGCAGATACAACTTGCCCTGATTCTTGTCGGGCGGCCCGGGCGCCAGAATCCCGACGACCGTGTGGGGCTCGCCGTTGATGCGAATCTGGCGACCGATCATGTTCGGATCGCCGCCGAAGCGCTCATGCCAGAACCGGTTCGTCAGCACCGTCACGTGGTCCTGGCCGATGACGCCTTCCTCGGGACGGAAATCGCGGCCCGCAGTGAGCCCGTACCCGATCATCGAGAAGAATCCGGGCGTCACCGTGCCGGCCTGGACCTGTTCGGGATGGTCGGCGGTCGCGAGGTTCGCGGAGCGGCCGCTGAACGCGTTCAGGTCCTGGAACACGGTCGCCTGCCGCTTCCACTCGAGGAACGTGCCGGCCGCGCTGACGTTGCGGTTGCCCTGGATGCGCGACCAGACCATCACGAGCTGGTCGGGCTCGGGGTACGGCATCGGCGCGAGCAGCGTCGCGTAGACGACGCTGAAGATGGCGGTGTTGGCGGCGATGCCCAGGGCGAGAGCCAGCACGGCGACGGCCGTGAAGCCGGGGTTCTTCCGCAGCAGTCGCACGCCGTATTGCGCGTCTCTCAGCACGTTCATCGTTCGTCCTCCAACTGGCGCGAGAGGAGCAAGCGCCATACCCGCGTTAGACGAGAGGAACGGGCTGCGCGTTTGCCAATATGCTAGTAATTTAGCATTTAAGGCCCCAGCGGGTGCCCGGATCCGAGAATCCACCTGTCCGGTCGCGGACACTCCGGGCGCACTGGTACAATCGTCGAGGTATGCCGGTGAAGCTTCACAAGACCGTTGGCGTCAAGGTCGGGAACGTGCAGGTCGGCGGCGGCGCGCCGGTCGTCGTCCAGTCGATGACCATGACCGACACTGCTGACGCGAAGGGCACCGCGCGACAGGTCGTGGAGTTGTGGGAGGCGGGGTCGGAGATGGTGCGCGTCACCGTCAACGTGCCCGACGCCGCCGCGGCCGTGCCCGAGATCAAGGCGCGGATGCTGGACGCCGGCTGCACCGCGCCGCTCATCGGCGACTTCCACTACAACGGTCATCTGCTGCTCACCCGCTACCCCGACTGCGCGCGTGCGCTCGACAAGTACCGGATCAACCCGGGCAACGTCGGCACCGGCGCGCGGCGTGACGAGCAGTTCGCGACCATCTGCAAGGTCGCAGTGGAGCACGGCACGCCCGTGCGCATCGGGGTCAATGGCGGCTCCCTCAATCAGGAGCTCGTCATGGCGAGGATGCAGGAGAACACCGACCGCAACCTCGGCAAGACGTCGGAAGAGATCATCGACGAGTGCATGGTGCTCTCGGCGCTGCAGTCCACCGAGCTCGCACTGGAGTCGGGCCTTCGTGAAGACCAGATCATCATCTCGTGCAAGGTCTCGCGGCCGCAGGAGCTGATCTCGGTCTATCGCGATCTCGCGCGGCAGACTCGCCAGCCGCTGCACCTCGGTCTCACGGAAGCCGGCATGGGCACGAAGGGCCTCGTCTGGTCTGCCGCCTCAATCGGGATCCTGCTGAACGAAGGGATCGGCGACACCATCCGCGTCTCGCTCACGCCGCGGCCGGGCGGCGATCGCCGCGAAGAGGTCTACGCCGCCTGCGAGATCCTCCAGGCGCTCGGCCTCCGCTCGTTCGCGCCGAGCGTGACCGCGTGTCCCGGCTGCGGCCGCACGACGAGCTCGACGTTCCAGGAGCTGGCCGAGCGGATCCAGGGCTACGTCCGCGAGCAGATGCCCTCGTGGAAGCAGCAGTACGACGGCGTCGAGACCCTCACCCTCGCCGTCATGGGCTGCGTCGTCAACGGCCCCGGCGAATCGAAGGCCGCGAACATCGGCATCAGCCTTCCCGGCACCGGCGAGGCGCCCAACTGCCCCGTCTTCATCGACGGCGAGCACGTCACGACGATGCGCGGCACGTACGACGAGCTGGCGACGGCGTTCCAGAAGCTCGTGGATGACTACGTCGAGAAGAAGTACGAGAAGAAGGCGGTCGGCAGTAGGGCGTAGGCAGTGGGCGGCTGCACCCGTAGGGCCGAACTTCAGTTCGGCCATTCTCGATTCCGGAAGGACCCACCAGCGTCAGTTCCAAGGACCCGACAGCGTCAGTTCCCAAGGACACGACAGCGTCAGTTTCTCAGGACCCAACAGCGTCAGTTCCCCAGGACTCGACACCGTCAGAGATCCTCCCTGGACAGTCCTCCCGTAATCAACCGCACGCTGCGCTGGTACGTCAGGTACGCGCCGGCCCACTGCACCAGCACCAGAATCCGGTTCCGGAACCCGATCAGCCACACGATGTGGATGAACAGCCAGAGCAGCCACGCCGGGAAGCCGGAGGCCTGCAGCCAGCCGAGATCCGCGATCGCCGCGTTGCGGCCGATGGTGGCCATGTTGCCGAGGTTCTTGTAGTGGAACTCCGCGTACGGCTGGCGCTCGACAGCGCGGATGACGTTGCGTGCGGCCTGTTGCGCCTGCTGCATGGCGACCTGCGCGACACCCGGCAACGGGCGTCCGTCTTCGCCGGCGAGCGATGCGAGATCCCCGACCACGAACACTTCGGGATGTCCGGGTATTGTCAGGTCCTTCTGCACCAGCACCCGACCGGCGCGATCGGTCGGCGCGCCGAGTGTCTTCCCCAGGGGTGAGGCGGCGATCCCCGCGGCCCAGATAATCGTGCCGGCTTCGATCCGCTCGTCGCCGAGCCATACGGCCTCGTGCTCGACGCGCGTGACGGCCGTGTGCTCGCGCACTTCGACGCCAAGTTTCAGCAGCGATTTCCGCGCCGCATTCCGCAGCCGCTCGGGAAACGTCGCGAGGATCGTCGGGCCCGCTTCCGCGAGGACGATTCGCGATTCCGCAGTTCGAATCGACTGGAACTCGTCCGACAACGTCTGATGCGCGATCTCGGCGATGGCGCCGGCCATCTCGACACCGGTCGGCCCGCCGCCGACGATGACGGACGTGAGCATGCGGCGGCGCACGTCAGGCGCCGCCTCGCGCTCGGCGACTTCGTACGCGAGCAGCATCCGGCCCCGGAGCCGCAAGGCATCGTCCAGCGTCTTCAGCGCGGGCGCGAATTGGGCCCACTCGGGATGACCGAAATACGAGTTGTCGGCGCCGGCCGCGAGGATCAGGTAGTCGTAATCCAGAGCTTCGCCGCCGTCGAGCAGGACCCGCCGGCTCTGCACGTCGATCGCCTGCGCCTCGCCCAGCAGCACCCGGACGTTCTTCTGGCGCCGGAGGATCCAGCGAATCGGCGACGCGATGTCGCCCGGCGAGAGCCCTGCCGTGGCCACTTGATAGAGCAGGGGCTGAAATACGTGGTGGTTGTGACGATCGACGAGCGTCACCTGCACGGCCGCGTGCCGCAAGGCGCGCGCGCCGAACAGCCCGCCGAATCCGCCCCCGATGATCACGACGCGCGGAGTGGCCATGCCCGCAGCAATGGTACACTTTCGCCATGGCCGAGCCTCGCGTAGAGCCAGACGTCCACGTCACCACCGCTTGCCCGCTCGACTGTCCGGACGGATGCAGCCTGTCGGTTGCCGTCCGTGACGGACGCATCGTCGAGATCGACGGCGGGCACGCCAACGACGTCACGCGCGGGTACATCTGCGCCAAGGTGCGCCGCTTCCCCGAGCGCGTGTACGGTCCGGATCGTCTCCGCTATCCGATGGCGAGGACAGGACCGAAGGGCAGCAATCACTTCGCGCGTGTGTCGTGGGACGAGGCGCTCGAACGCATCGTCGACGCCGTTGAGCGCGTCCGCACGACGGACGGCGCCGAAGCCATCCTGCCCTACTGCTACGGCGGATCGAACGGCTTGCTCACGCAGGACGCGACCGACGCGCTCTTCTTCAGGCGTCTGGGCGCGTCGCGGCTGCTCCGGACCGTCTGCGCGGCACCGACCGGCGCGGCCGCCATGGCGCTCTACGGCAAGATGCCGTCGGTCGTCTACCAGGACTACCCGCACGCGAAGCTGATCGTGATCTGGGGCATGAATCCAGGAGTATCCGGGATTCACGCCGTCCCGTATCTCAGGCAGGCCCAGAAAGACGGCGCGCGCATCGTGGTCGTCGATCCGCGCACGACCGCGCAGGCGCGAACGGCCGATCTGCATCTCGCGGTGCGGCCCGGCACCGACGTCGTCGTCGCGCTCGCGGTGCACAGGCACCTGTTCGAGACCGGTCGCGCCGACCAGGCATTTCTCGCTGAGCACACGACTGGCGCGGACACGCTGCGCGCGAAGGCGGCTCAGTGGACGTTCGAACGCGCGGCCGAGGTTGCGGGAGTCAGCGCCGCCGATCTCGAGACGTTCGCGGAGTGGTACGCGACGTCGAGTCCCGCGCTGATGCGCTGCGGATGGGGCCTCGAGCGGAATCGCAACGGCGGTAGCGCCGTGATGGCGGTGCTCGCGCTACCGGCTGTGGGCGGTAAGTTCGGCGTCCGCGGCGGCGGCTACGTGATGAGCAACTCCGCCGCCTGGGGCTTCAACAGGCCGTGGCTCGACACGCCGGAACCGCCGACCCGCGCGATCAACATGAACCTGCTCGGGTCCATGCTGACCGACCCGGTCGGGACGCCGGTGAATCTGCTGTTCGTCTACAACTGCAACCCTGTCGCCACCGTGCCCGATCAGGGGCACGTGCTGCGCGGGCTTTCGCGGGAGGACCTCTTCACCGTCGTGTTCGATCAGGTCCACACCGACACCGTGCCGTACGCGGACGTTGTGCTGCCGGCGACGACGTTCCTCGAGCAATACGATTTCACGCGCGCCTACGGCGTCGTCTCGCTGCTGCTGACACAGCCGGTGATCGATCCGGTCGGCGAGGCGCGATCGAACGCGGACGTCTTCGCGGAGCTCGGCCGTCGCCTGGGGCTCTTCGACGAGGACGAGCCGCGGGCCGAGCTCGAGGCGCTCGTCGGTGTGCTCGATGGCCTGCCCGAGGAGATCGGCAGCTCTCTGAAAGCCACGGGACGAGCCACTCCGCTCTGGGACGGCGCGCCGATCCAGTTCGTCGACGTGTTCCCGCGCACGCCGGACCGCAAGGTGCACCTTTTTCCCGAAGAGCTCGATCGTGAAGCGCCGCTCGGGTTGTATGCGTACCAACCGGATCCCGGTAGCGTGGAGTTCCCGCTCGCGCTGATCTCGCCCTCCTCCGATCGCACGGTGAGTTCCACCCTGGGTGAACTGCCCCGTCCTGACGTTCGCCTGCTGCTCCACCCAGACGACGCAACGCCGCGAGGGATCGCGGACGGCGACGACGTGCGGGTGTGGAACGTGTTGGGAGAAGTGCGAGTACGCGCGCAGCTCGGATCGTGGATCCGCCCGGGAACCGTCTCGCTCCCGAAAGGTCTCTGGCGCCGGCACACTGCCAATGGCAGCACGGCGACGGCGCTTGCACCGGCCACGCTGACCGACATCGCCGGCGGCGCGTGCTTCAACGATGCGCGAGTTCAGGTCAGTCGGGTGTAAGCCCGGTCTGGCGGATCCGGGGCGGGTCTTTGGCAGGTCTTGGCAGGTCGGGCCTGTCCGCCGAAAGCTCCGGAGGAGCGAAGGCGGGTCGCGCCGACGTTCGGCCGGCGCGACCCAGACGCATTAGGGATGTCTACGCC
>JBKPSY010000209.1:0-8899 GCA_046735235.1 Acidobacteriota bacterium
CCGCGACTGCTCGATCTTCTTCTTGAGATCGTCGACCTCGTTGCCCTTGTCGTCCTTGCGGCCCAGTTCCTTCTGGATCGCCTTCATCTTCTCGTTGAGGTAGTACTCCTTCTGCGCCTTCTCCATCTGCTTCTTGACGCGGGACTGGATGCGGCGATCGACCTGGAGCTTGTCCACCTCGGCTTCGAGGATGCTGGCGATGCGATTCAGGCGCTCGAGCGGCGAGACGATCTCGAGGAGGTTCTGCTTCTCGTCGACGCCGACCAGCAGGTGCGCCGCAATCGTGTCGGCAAGCTTGCCGGGATCGTCGACGCGGACGGCGGCAATCATCGCGTCGTAGTGCAGGTTGTTCGACAGCTTCACGTACTGCTCGAACAGCGACACCACGCGCGTCATCGTGCCTTCGACGTCGCCGGTCAGGTCCTTGTGCTTCGGCAGGACCTTCACCACGACGCGGTAGAAGCCCTTGTCTTCCTTCCACTCCACCGCGCGCGCCCGGTCGAGGCCCTCGACGAGGACCTTGATGTTGCCGTCGGGCAGCTTCAGCGACTGGACGACGTTGGCCACGCAGCCCATCGTGTAGATGTCTTCGGGACGCGGGTCGTCGATCGAGGCATCGTGCTGGGCGGCGAGGAAGATCTTCTTGTCCTTCGCGAGCGCGTGCTCGAGGGCGCGCGTCGAGGAGGGCCGTCCGATGACGAACGGCATCATCATGTGCGGGAACACGACGACGTCCCGCAGGGGGACGATAGGCAGCGTCTCGTAGACTTCCATCAGGGTTCGTCGGAATCAGGGAACAGGAGTCAGGGATCAGGGGCCAGCGTACGGCCTGGCGCCCTGCGCGGCTTGGGGCTTCGCGGACTTCGGGGTCGAGGCTGTCCGGCCCCTGACCCCTGGTCCCTGGCCCCTATCCCGCCTTCTCAATCAACGTGATTGGCTTGTCCTTCGCTTCCACCACCTCGCGCGTGATCACGCACTCGCGCACCTTCTTCTGCGAGGGGAGGTTGTACATCAGCTCGAGCATCAGCTCTTCGATGATCATCCGCAGCCCGCGCGCGCCGATCTTCCGCTTCAGCGCGGACTCGGCAATGGCCTCGAGGGCGTCGTCGGTGAACTTCAGCTTGACGTTCTCGTACTCGAAGAGTTTCTGGTACTGCCGCACGATCGCGTTGCGAGGCTGCGTCAGGATCTGGATGAGCGCCGGCTTGTCGAGCTCGTGGAGCGTGCCGACGACCGGCAGGCGGCCGACGAACTCCGGGATGAGCCCGTACTTGATCATGTCTTCCGGCTCCAGCTGCTCGAGCGTGGCGCCGATGTCGCGGTTCCGGAGCGACTTCACGTCGGCCTTGAAGCCGAGGGTCTTCTTGCCCACCCGCCGCTCGATGGCCTTGTCGAGGCCGACGAAGGCGCCGCCGCAGATGAACAGGATGTTCGTCGTGTCGATCTGGAAGAACTCCTGGTGCGGGTGCTTCCTGCCGCCCTGCGGAGGCACGTTGGCGACGGTGCCCTCGAGGATCTTCAGCAGCGCCTGCTGGACGCCTTCACCCGAGACGTCGCGCGTGATCGACGGGTTCTCGTCCTTCCGGCAGATCTTGTCGACTTCGTCGATGTAGATGATGCCCTGCTGGCACTTCTCGATGTCGCCCCCGGCCGCCTGCAGCAGCTTCAGGATGATGTTCTCGACGTCCTCGCCGACGTAGCCGGCCTCCGTGAGGGTCGTCGCGTCGACGATCGTGAAGGGGACAGACAGGAGCTTGGCCAGCGTCTGCGCGAGCAGCGTCTTGCCGGTCCCCGTCGGGCCGATCAGCAGGATGTTGCTCTTCGTCAGCTCGACGTCGTGGCGGTTGCGCGGCTGCTTCTGGATCTCAATCCGCTTGTAGTGGTTGTAGACCGCGACGGCCAGCTTCTTCTTGGTCCGCTCCTGGCCGATGACGTACTCGTCCAGGAACTTCTTGATCTCGGGGGGAGAGGGCAGCGACGAACGGACGCCGCGCGTCTCGAACCGGTTGTCGTCCGCGATGATGTCGTTGCAGACCTCGACGCACTCGTCGCAGATGAACACCGTCGGGCCCGCGATGAGCTTCCGGACGTCGTTCTGATCCTTGTTGCAGAACGAGCAGCGAAGGACTTCCGACTCGCCGTTCTTCTTGACCATGGAGGGGCTCACGCTCCGGCGACCCCCGGACTCCTCCGGGGCCGGACCAGCGAACGGTTAGGCGCGCTTGCGGATGACATCATCGATAATACCGTATTCCTTCCCCTGGTCCGCCGACATGATGTAGTCCCGTTCGGTGTCGTCCTGAATCCGCTTGGCCGGCTGTCCCGTGTGCTGGACGAGGATCTCGTTGATCCGCTCGCGCATGCGCAGGATTTCCTTGGCCGCCAGGTCGATGTCGGTGGCCTGCCCGCCGAGGCCGGACATCCACGGCTGGTGGATGAGGATGCGGGAATTGGGGAGGGAATACCGCTTGCCCTTGGTACCCGCCGCCAGCAGCACCGCGGCAATGGAGGCCGCCTGCCCGATGCAAATGGTCTGCACGTCGGGCTTGATGAACTGCATGGTGTCGTAAATCGCGAAACCCGCGGTAATCGAGCCGCCCGGGCTGTTCAGGTAGAGCTGGATGTCCTTGTCGGGGTCTTCGGCTTCGAGGAACAGCATCTGGGCAATGGCCAGGTTGGCGACGCCGTCGTCGATTGGCGTGCCGATGAAGATGATGTTGTCCTTCAGCAGGCGCGAAAAGATGTCGTAGGCCCGCTCGCCCCGATTCGTCTGCTCGACGACCATCGGGACGAGCTGCATGCGGGTATCTGCGGCGTATGACGGCATAACGTGACGGATCCGGTTCAGCTCAGCTGGAATGCGGGACGTCGGCCGGATGACACCGGCGCGGACCAGATTGCGGGACGGGAACGGGGGCGGCCGCCACCGAGGGGCTCACTCCTTGAGAATTGTAGCACGCGCCCGCAGGAAGTCAACCGCCTTCTCCCGCCGTAAACCCATGTAAAGACGCGAGATACCGCCGTCTTTCTCGAGCCGGGCGCGTACGGCCTGACCGGTCCGTCCCGTGGCCGCCGCGTACTTCTCTATTTCGGCATCTACGGCTTCGGACTCCACAGCCAGATTTTCGCGGCGCGCCACCTCGTCGAGCACCAGCGCGCTGGCCACGTTTTCCCGGGCCGCCTCGCGCTGGTTGTCCCGGAACGCCTGCCAGTCGATGTTGGCCTGCCGCGGGTCCACGCCCTGATCCATCAGGCGCCGGACGAACTCCTCGGTCCGCCGTTCGATCTCGCGGTCGATGAGCGCGTCGGGAACGTCGAACGTCACCCGGGCGGCCAGTTGCCGGAGCATGTCGTTCCGGAGCTCCCGCTCGGAGTTCCGCTCGGCCTCGGCCGTGAGGTCCTCGCGCACCCGGGTCCGCAGCGCTTCGAGATCCGGGAACTCGCCGAGGTCCTTGGCGAACTCGTCGTCGAGCGGGGGCACCACACGCTTTTTGATGCCCTTGACGGTCACGCCGTAGTGGACGGTCGTTCCGGCCAACTCGGCGATGGAGTACTCGGCCGGGTATTCCACCGGGAACCGCTTCTCCTCGCCCACGGTCATCCCGACGACCTGGTCGTCGAAGCCGGGAGGGTTCGACGCGGCGCCAATCTCCACGGAGACGTCTTCGTGCTTGTCCGGCGCTTCGGTGCTCGACTCGCGCACGAGATCGACGACGGCGGTGTCGCCGGACTCGACGGGGCGCGCTTCGACCGGCTCGTACCGGGCGGCGCGCTGCCGCAACCGCTCGAGGGCCTGCTCCACGGCGTCGTCCTCGAGGCTGACGGGCGGCTTGCGCAGTTGCAGAGTGCCGTAGTCGCCGGGATCGAACGCCGGCACGGTCTCGAAACTCGCCGTGAACTTCAGCGGCTGCCCTTCCTCGACGAGCACGTCGCGGATGTCCGGAGTATCCACCGGCTCCACGCCCCGCTCGCGCAGCGCGTCGTCCACGGCGCGCGGGATCAGGTCGTGCGCGACGTCGTGCAGGATCTGATCGCGGAAGCGCTGGCGCACAACCTTCGTCGGCACCTTGCCGGGACGGAAGCCCGGGATGCGTGCGGCCTTGCTGTAATCGCGCGCGACGCGGTCGATCTCGGCGTCAACCACGTTGCTGGGAATTTCAACGACCAGTTGCTTGCGCGTGTCTGAAACGTCGAGGAATTCGGTCTTCATGGGAACTTCCCACCTTACCACGGATCGACTCGCCGGCAGGCCTGAAGGCCGGCGCTACAAATCGCCGGATCGGCGCCCCTGAAGGGCCGTCCTACTGCGGACGTACGTAGGCCGGGGCTTCAGTCCCGGCGGGCCGTCAATACGCCAGCGCTCGCACGAGCTGGTAATTGAACGCCAGCGCATCGTAGTAGTCCTGCACGCCGACCCGTTCGTCCCGCCCGTGTTCGCGGTTGTCGTTTTCGTCCAGGAACATGCCGGACACACCGTACGTTGGAATCCCCGCTGTCCGCAGCTGCCGGCCGTCGGTCGCGCCTGTTTCCATCGACGGGATGATTGGCAGCCCCGGATACACAGCATCCGCGGCCTTGCGGACGCTGTTGACGATCTCCGGCCGGAGCGGCGAAATCGGGCTCGCGTCCCGCGCCGTCGTCGCCTTCACCGAGATCGCGGGATCAGCCAGTACCTTGACGATGGCTTCGGTGACGTCCTTGACGGTGTCCTCAGGCAGCAGCCGGCAGTTCACGTTCGCGGTCGCGCGCTGCGGCAGCGCGTTGTGCGCGTGGCCGGCCGACACCATCGTCGCGACGCAGGTCGTGCGAAGGAGCGCGTTGAAATAGAGATCCGACGAGAGGCGAGCGATCGCGTCCGCCGGCGGAGTGTCGCCGGCGATGGCTCGCATGTCGCGCGCGACGTCCGGGGCTTCGAGCGCGGCGCGGCCGTTGAAGAACGCGCGCGTCACCTCGTTCAGACGAACCGGGAAGGTGTACGCCGCGATGCGGGACAGGCCCGAGGCGAGGTGATAGATCGCGTTGTCGGGCGAAGGCTGTGAGCTGTGGCCCCCCTTGTTCGTGACTTCCAGCTCCAGATCGAGGTAATGCTTCTCGGCCGCCTGGATCGATCCGCTGAGGCGCTTGCCGCTGGCCGCGTCGAAGTCGCCGCCGTCCATGTTGAGACAGAACTCCGCGTCGATCAGCTCGCGGTGGTCGTCGAGCAGCCACTGCACGCCGTTGGCGGTGCCGCCTTCCTCGTCCGCCGTGAGCGCCAGAATCAGGTCTCGCGACGGCGTCGCGTGCTCCTGCACGAGGCGAATCAGGTTCGCGACCAGGATCGACGCGCCGCCCTTCACGTCCGCCGTGCCGCGCCCGTAGAAGAAGCCGTCCTTCTCGAGCAACGTGAACGGATCGACGGACCAGTCCTCGCGCTTCGCCTCGACGACATCGAGGTGCGCCAGCAGGAGGATCGGCTTGCCGCGGCCGCTCCCTCGCAGCCGGACGACGAGGTTCCCCTTCTTCGGTGTCGGTCCGAGCACATGGATGTCCGCCGCGGACACGCCCGCGTCCTGCAGGCGCTTCGCCATCGCCTCGGCTGCCGGTGTCGTCGCGCCATGTTCGTCGGTCGTGTCGATCTCGATGAGCTGCTTGTAGATGTCCCGGGCGCGCGATTGATCCGGCGTCAGCGTCGCGGCCGCGCGCGTGCCGGCCGCCGCGGCCAGGAGGAGGACAGAGAGACTGGCAACGAGTCGATGCATGGAGGTCAAGGCCGGGTATTCTCGCACAGTGACTGCCGCCCTTCTCCTGAAGACGCGCGTCGTGGCCGTGGCCTTCGTGCTGCTCGCGGCCGGCGCAGCCGTCCAGCGAGTGGCGCTGGGCCCGAGCGTCGAGCAAGGCCGCGTCTACACGCACTACAACAACTACGTCATCTTCCGTGACGCGTTCATGCATCTCCGTCACGGCCAGGACCTGTACGCGCTCTATCCGGACGAGCACTGGGATCTCTACAAGTACAGCCCCACGTTTGCCGTGCTGATGGCGCCGTTTGCGCCGTTGCCGGACGCGGTTGGCCTCGTCTTGTGGGATGTCCTCGGCGCTGTGCTGTTGTTCCTGGGGATCGCCGGGTTGCCCCTCGGGACCGAGCGGACGCGCATGGCGATGGCGTGGTTCGTCGCGTTGCCGATGCTGCAGTCGATGCAGAACTCGCAGAGCAACGCGCACGTCGCGGCCCTGGTGCTCCTGGCCGCGGTGTGGCTCGAGCGGCGACAGGAGATGCGCGCCGGCCTCGCGATAGCGCTCGGCGTGTTCGTCAAGGTCTACGGCGGCCTCGCGATCGTGCTCGCGCTTCTATACGCCTCCCGCGCGAAGAGCGTCAGCTGGACCGTCGCCTGGACGATAGTGCTTGGCCTTCTGCCACTCGTCTTCGTGTCGCCGTCGCACCTGCTGTACCTCTATCGAAGCTGGGCGACGTTGCTGGCCAACGACCAGGCCGCGTACACCGGCGTATCGGCAATGAGCGTGCTTCAGAGCTGGTTCGGTCTGGCGCCCCCCAAGGCCGTCGTCGCTGCCGCGGGCCTCGTGATCACGCTGCTGCCGCTTGCGCGCGTTCGCGCGTACCCGCTCGTCGAGTTTCGGATGCTGATGCTGGCGGTGCTGATGATCTGGATGGTGGCGTTCAACCACAAGGCCGAGCCCAACACGTTCGTGATTGCTGTGGCCGGCGTCGCGGTCTGGTATCTCGCGGGGCCGCGGTCGTCCCTGCGCATGACGATGGTCGCCCTCGTGGTGTTTCTGACGTGTCTCTCGACGACCTCGATTTTTCCGACTGTCGTGCGACGCACGCTGATCTCGCCGTACTCGCTGCGCGTCGTGCCTTGCATCCTCGTGTGGGCGATCGCGATCGTCGAGTTACTCCGGGGACGTTTCGAGGCGCCGCAGCTCGCCGCAGGCGCACGCAGCGAGTGACGTCACGCAGAAACTGTGCAACTGTCCTGAAGTGGATCACGAGGCGCGATTGGCGCTCCGCAATGGAACACGCCACTTAACATTCAAGCCGGCCTGCGGTTACGCCGATCTGAGCTGATCAGCGTGTTCCGTTCTGAAAACACATACGGTTCTGTAATTTCCCGCTCGAAGCTGTAATCGGCGCGAAATCAACGAGTTGGCTGCACGGCCGCTGTTGGCAGCGACCCTGCTATCCAGAGCGGCATGGTCAAGCTGTGTCGCCCAGTCGTGCGATTCGCCGTGCTGGGACTGATCCTCGCGATCTCAGCGCCTGCCGCCGCCACGCCGGGGAAGGGCAAGGGCTCGCAGTCCGCGACCTTCGACGCGGCCGTCCAGGACTGGCACGATCGCGGGAAAGGCCCTGACAAGCAGCGTGTCATCGTGCGCATGGTCCCGGGCACCCGCGGCGCCACCGTCAGGAGCCTGAAGGCTGGTGGGTTCAACGTCAGGGCGGAGCACACGCTCATCGATGCGGCCACCCTGGAGATTCCCAGGGCCGCGCTCGACGGGCTGGCGCACAACCCCAGCATCCTGTCGATCTCGAGCGACGCCGTGACCGGTGTGCACGTGACGGTCGCGCCATCCGGCGCCACGCTCCGAACCGCTCTCGGCGTCACCTCGAATTCGACCCTCAGCACGACCAGCGGGCCCAAGGGCACCGGCGTCGGCGTTGCCGTCATCGACTCCGGCATCTCCCCGTCGAACGTCTTCGGCAACCGCATCGTGGCCTTCTACGACTTCACCAGCGGTGCGGCCGTCCAGGTGGCACCCAACGATCAGTACGGCCACGGCACTCATGTGGCCGGCCTGATCGGGGGCAGCGGCGTGCCCTCGGCCGGCGTGTATCCGGGCGTCGCCACGAACGTGACCCTGATCGGCCTGAAGGTGCTCGACGGCAACGGGCAGGGCTACACCAGCAGCGTCATCTCGGCGATCGAGTTCGCGGTGGCCAACCGGACGCAGCTCGGCATCGACGTCATCAACCTCTCGCTCGGCCACCCCATCCTGGAGTCGAGCGCCACGGATCCGCTGGTGCAGGCGGTTGAAGCCGCCTCACGCGCGGGCATCGTCGTGGTTGCGTCGGCCGGCAACTTTGGCGTCGATCCGGCGACCGGCGAGGTTGGCTACGCGGGCATCACCTCGCCGGGCGACGCGCCCTCGGCGATTACCGTAGGCGCCGTCGACATCAACGGCACCGCCGCTCGCGGCGATGATGGCGTCGCGCCGTATTCATCGCGCGGACCCACTTGGTATGACGGCCAGGCGAAGCCGGACGTCGTTGCGCCCGGGCACGCGCTGACGGCCGTCTCGACCGACGCCTGCACCCTCTACGCGACCTACCCGAATTCCCGCGTCGTTGCCTCCGCCGATTCGACCAACAAATATCTGCGGCTGAGCGGAACCAGCATGGCCGCCGGCGTCAGCTCGGGCGTTGTCGCGCTGATGATCGAGGCCCACAACGGAGCGTTCACGTCGAACGCGAAGAAGCTCTCGCCGAACACCATCAAGGCGATCCTGGAGTACTCGGCCAGCACGCTTACCGATCCTGCAACCTCCCAGCCCTACGACGTGCTGACGCAGGGGGCCGGCGAGGTCAACGTCAAGGGCGCGATGGATCTCGCCAAGGTCATCGATTCGTCGGCGCTCCTCGGCATGTTCTGGGCAACCTATCAGCCGAACCCGTATTCGTACGTGGGCGGAAACTACGTCGCGTGGTCGCAGCAGATCGTGTGGGGCAGCCACATCGTGTGGGGCAACTCGCTCTTCTATCACGAGCTCGCCTGGGAAAGCTCGTCTCCCTGGGGCGTGCTGGACTCCACGCACATCGTCTGGGGCAACGTGGATCCGGAGCACATTGTGTGGGGCAACCTCGCGGTGTGGGGTGAGCACATCGTGTGGGGCAACGCCCTTGTGG
>JBKPSY010000210.1:0-11388 GCA_046735235.1 Acidobacteriota bacterium
CGCCGAGATCGTGCAAGTGGAACGGCGCCGTCGGAATCAGCTGAAAGACCGAGAGGAACACCGTGAACGTGAAGGTGCTCATCAGGAAGAAGCGGGGCGTGAACAGCCGATCGGCCGCCCTCATTGCGCCCTCGCCGGGGTCCCGGTGCCGGAGGGGTGCGGGAGCGCGTCCGCCAGCCGATGCAGGTGCTGTCGCCACACCCAGACGAGGACGATGGCCACCAGCGTCAGCCCGAGCGAGAGTCCCACCCAGAGACCGACCACGCCGTATCCGAGCTGGAACGCGACGAATGCGGCAAACGGCAACCCGATCAGCCAGTGACCGACGAGATTGGCGGTCATCGCCGTCCGCGTGTCGCCGAGGCCGCGCAGCGCTCCGGTCGCGACGCCCTGCACGCCATCGAATAGCTGAAACGCGGCGGCGACGCGCAACAGTGTCACACCGGTCGCGATGACGGCTGTGTCGGTCGTGAAGAGGCGGACGAGCCACGCGGGCGCGAGGACGAAGACGACGGCTGAGGCGCTCATGAACCCGGCGCCAAGCGCGATCGCCGACCAGCCGGCTCGCCCCGCGCCCAGCGCGTCACGGCGTCCGACTGCGTGCCCGACACGAACCGCTCCGGCCGACGCCAGGCCGAGCGGCACCATGAATGTCACGCTGGCGATGTTGAGCGCGACCTGGTGCGCCGCCAGCGCGACGGGATCGATCCGGCCCGCGAGCGCGGCCACCGCGCCGAAGACGCCGACCTCTGCGGTGATTTGCAGCGCCGCGGGCGTCCCGAGCCGTACCAGCCGGGCGATGCGGTCCCATTCAATTTCGAGAAATGAGATGTTGCCGAGGCCCAGCTGGTGCGTTCGCTCGTGCCGGACGATGACGCCCAGGAGCACTGCCGCCATCACGACGCGCGCGATGACGGTTGCCCATGCCGAGCCGGGCACTCCGAGTGCGGGAAATCCCGCCCGCCCGAAGATCAGCAGCCAGTTGAAGCCGGCGTTCACGAGATTCGCGCCGAGGAGCGTCAGCATCACGGGGCGCACGATGCCCAGCGCCTGCAGGTAGCGGCGGAAGGACGCGTACAGGAGCAGCGGAAGGGTGCTCCAGATGAGGACGGCCACGTACGGAATCGTCAGCGCGCGGACCTGCGGGTGAAGGCCCAGCAACGGCAGCCCCTGCAGCAGTCCATAGGTGGCGAGCATGACGGCCGGCGCCAGCAGGAACGACAGGTGCACGCCGGCCCTCAGCCAGCGATGGCACTCGTCCAGGTTCCCGGCGCCGAAGGCCTGCGACACGAACGTGTCGAGGCCGAGCAGTACGCCCATCCCGAAGACGGCGACGGTGAAGAAGACGATCCCGCCAAGTCCCACCGCGCCGATGGCCTCGGGCGCAAGCCGCCCGACCATGAGCGTGTCTACGACACCCATGAACATCCAGCCCAGTTCGGCGCCGACCACGGGCCACGCGAGACGAATGGTTTCCGCGAGCTCGGCTCCATAGCCGGCCGCGTGCCGCCCGTGCATCCCGCCGAGCGTACCCGGCCCGTCGTCTGGCGACAAGCGTCAGGCGACCACGAAATACCCGATGAACGCCGCGGCGACGCCGTACATCACGGGATGCACGTCGCGGACCCGTCCGCGCAGCGCCGCGATGGCGACGTAGGCCACCGATCCGAAGCCGATGCCGTGGGCGATCGAGTAGGTGAGAGGGATCAGCAGGACGATGATGAAGGCGGGAATCGCCGTTCCCGGCTCGCCGAAGTCGATGCGCGCCAGCGAGCCGCACATCAGGAAGCCGACGGCAATCAGGGCCGGCGCGGTCGCGCACGCTGGCACCACCGACGCCATCGGCGCAAAGAAGGCGGCGGCGAGAAACAGGAGGCCGACGACCACCGAGTGCAGTCCCGTACGTGCCCCGTCGGCGACGCCCGCGGCAGACTCGATGTAGGACGTGACCGAGCTGGCGCCGAGCCAGCCGCCTATCGAAGCGCTCAACGCGTCTACCGCCAGCAAAGCCTTCAAGCGCGGGATGGTGCCGTCGGGCTCGACGATGCCGGCCTCTTCAGCGATCCCTGTCGCCGTGCCGATCGTGTCGAAGAAGTCGACGAGCATCAGGGACATCACCAACGGCACCGCCGACCATTTCATCGCGGCGGAGAGGTCCGCGGCGCCCGCGGTGGTGACGTGCGGCCATGACCACCACCAGCCGCCCGCGGGCAGCGACGCCTGACCCGTGGCGACCGCGGCCGCAGTGGTGCCGAGAATGCCGATCAGGAGCGCCCCCGGCTGGCGTCGCGCGAGAAGCACGGCGATCAGCAGCAGACCAAACGCCGCGAGCAGGGCCTCCGGATTCCGCAGGGATCCGGCAGTCACCGGAGGCAATCGCAGCGACGGGTCATGCGCGAGGCCGGAGACGGTGGCCGCGGGCACGACGACGAGGCGCGCGTTGACGGCGCCGATGAACGCGATGAACAGGCCGATACCGGCGCCGATCGCCCGGCGGAGGTCAACGGGGATCGCCGCCATCACCGCCGCGCGAACACCGGCGAGGACGAGCAGCAGCACCGCGAGCCCCTCGACGACGACAAGGCCCATTGCGGCCTGCCATGATCCGGTCGCGGCGGTCAGCTGGAACGCGACGACGGCATTGAGGCCCATTCCTGGCGCGAGCGCGATCGGCACGTTGGCGATGAGGCCCATCGCGATGGAGCAGAGGCCGGCCGCCAGCGCAGTGGCAGCCGCCGCGGATTCAAACGGCACGCCGGCTGCCGCGAGGATGCCAGGGTTGGCGAACAGGATGTACGCCATCGTGAGGAACGTCGCGAGAGCGCCGCCGAGCTCGCGCGCAACGGTCGTGCGCCGCGCCTCGAGCGTGAACAGCCGTTCCACCAGCCGCGTCATCGCGCAGAGCATACCGCACGCGTGGTGCGCCCTATACTGAACCGATGCCGTATCGCTATCGTCCCGAGGTGCTCGACGCGCTCGCGCGGCACGGTGTGCGCCCGCATGAGGAGACGACTCCGGCGCAGATTCGCGACCACCTCAACGATCTCTATCGGTACGAGATTCGGCGTCTGCGGGCGAAGCTGCTACGTGGCGAGTTCCCGAAGGAGGACTACGTGGACCACGTGCTCACGCTGCGAGGGCGCTACCTACTGCTGTCGATGCCGATCGCAGAGTGGACGCTCGGGGAAGCTCCATAGGTCCATAGGTCCATAGGTCCATGGGTCCATGGGTCCATGGGAGAGTGCGCTCACAGACCACCCATGGGCTCATCCCCCCATGGCCCCATGCCCCGATGGACCTATCAAGCCGCCGATGCTTCACGCGGCACGACGACGAGAGTACGGCGCTCGGTATTGCGCACGATCGTCAGCGGCAGTGGGTGGCCGATGCGCTCTTCGGTCAGCAGGCGATGCAGATCGTCGACGCCCGCCACCGGCGACCCGTCGAAGCCCACGATGATGTCGCGCTGGCGAAGACCGGCGGCCTCGCCGGCGCCGCCGTCGGTGACCTGCACGATGCCGGCGCCGCGGTCGGCGTTCAGGCCCAACGCGCGGGCGACGACGCGCGGGACGGCGACGTCCTGCGCCGCGATGCCGAGCACGCTGCGGCGCACCCGGCCGTCGCGCAGCAGCAGCGACGCGACCTGACGGGCGGTGTTGATCGGGATCGAAAAGCTGATGCCCTGAACGCCGAGAATCGCGGCGGTGTTCACGCCCACGACCTCTCCGCGGCTCGTGACGAGCGGTCCGCCCGAGTTCCCCGGATTCAGCGCCGCGTCGGTCTGAATGAGGTTCTCGATCAGCCGCCCCGATCGCGACCGCAGCGAACGGCCGAGCGCGCTGATGACGCCCGCGGTGACGGTGTGTTGGAAGCCGTACGGGCTGCCGAGCGCGATGACGACCTGCCCCGGCCTGAGGCCCGCCGAGTCGCCGAAGGGCCGCCACGGCAGACCGCTGCCCGTCGCGTGAACCACGGCCAGATCCGTGTCGGCATCGCTGCCGACCACCGTCGCGTCCAGGACGGCGCCGTCGGCAAACCGAACGCGAATGCCGGAGGCGCCCTCGACGACGTGGCAGTTGGTGAGCACGAGGCCGTCGGGGGCGAAAACCAGTCCCGAACCTGACCCGTCGCGTCGGCGACCGCGGACCGATGTCGTCACGTCGAGCTTGACGACGGCGGGACCCACCAGCTCGATCGCGCCCACGACCGCCCTCGAATACGCGTCGAGCAGTTCGTCGTCCGTATGTGCCACCGGCGTACCCTAAATCGTGATGAGGCCCCGCGAAAGGCCTCGACGTACGGCCGCGGTCCGCGATCGCACGCCGAGCTTGCTGTACACCGAGGCGAGGTGGAACTTCACGGTGTGGTCGCTGATCGCCAGCCTCGTGGCAATCGCGTGGTTCGACAAGCCGAGCGCCGCCAGCTCCAGCACCTCATGCTCGCGGGGCGTAAGCGCCTCGTCGAACATCGGGCCGTCGTCTGGCGTCTCTCCGGTCTCTGGCGTCAGGCGTGTGGGAATCGCCGCCGTCGACGGCAAGACCCGAAGCCCGGCGGCTACGGCGTGAATCGCGGCGCTGAGGGCCTCAGGAGGCACCGAGTCCGGGACCAGGCCCCACGCGCGACCGGACGCAGGCAGCGAGGCAGCAACGGCAGGCAGATCCCCGCCGATCACGACGACGCCCGTGGACAACGGCACTGACGCCAGCGCGTGCAAGCCGCCGGGCGTCACGACCACGACGTCGATGGAGTCGGTCCGCCGCTCGTCGCCCAGCACGGGAATTCCGGCCTGCTCGACAGCGCGCACGAGCCTTGCCCGCGAGTCTCCCGACCGCGCGATGACCCGCACCCGGGGCGCCGTCGACACCGCCACCGCCGCCATACGGGATCGATCTTAGTCGGCCGGCCGCTCGCCGACGGTGACGGCGACCTCGGTCGCGCTACCGCCGCGCAGCACGGTGACTGGAGTGGGCTGGCCGATGCGATCGCCCGTCAACAGGCCGAGCAGCGCTTCTGGATCGCCGACGGCCGTGCCGCCGAAGCCGACGATCACGTCGCCGACGAGAAGGCCCGCGCGATCCGCCGGCGTCTCGCCGCCGACGCCGATGACGACAAGACCCACCGACTCGGGCCGCCCGTCGCGCTGGCGCTCGGGAAGACGAACCGGCTGGCTCGTGATCCCGAGAAATCCTCGCTTGACGCTGCCATGTTTCTCAATCGAGTCCACGATCGATCGGAGATGCGCCGCGCCGATCGCGAGCGATGTCGCGCGGACGAGGCCAGCGGTGGCAATCGCCGCGAGCCGGCCGTCAGGCAGCAGCACAGCGCTGCCGGAGACACCCGGATAGACCCCGACGTCGAGGCTGAGCAGCTGATCGAGCGTGCCGCCCGCGGCGACCCTGACCGGCCCGTCGACGCGCGTGATCGTCGTGAGGCGGGCCCGCACGTGACCGTTCCACGCGCGTCCGACGACGAGCGCCAGCGTGCCCGTGCGTGGCAGCGCATCCGTGTCGGCGAGCGCGTGCTGTCCAAGGCCAGCCACTCGCAGCAGCACCAAATCGGATTGCGCGTCGCGACCGGCGATCTCGGCCGGCAGGACGCGTCCATCCGCTGCCCGCACCCGGGTGTGGTCGTCCCACTCGACCGAATGGCTGGTCGTGACGACGCGGTCGGGCGCGACCAGAAAGCCGCTGGCCGGGCGTCGTGGGCGGCCGAAGACCTGGACGATCGCGTCGGTCGACGCGGTCACGACGTCCGCGGTCGCAACCGACAGTTCAGCAAAGGAGGTGATCGACATGGCTCCACTATGAGATGCCGGCGCGGCCCGTGGATCAGCCGATCGGGTAGGAGCCTCGGAACCCGGGGGAGCTGTCAGCTGGCAGCTGGCAGCACGAAGCGCGGGGCCGCAGGCATCATGGGACCCGCGCATGCCTGCTGCGGTAGACTGCTTTGCCGATGCGGAGAGCCCTGTTCCTGCTAGTACTCGTGGCGAGCGCGATGGTGCATGCCGCGGACGTTCCTGACGCCCAGAAAACCCGTGCCGAGGCCACGAACTTCGAGGAGACGAGCCGCGCGGCGGACGTCGACCGCGTGTTCTCCGCGCTGGCAGACGCGAGCCCTGATGTCACGCTGACATCGTTCGGCAGGTCCGAGGAAGGCCGCCCGTTGCCCCTGGCGATCCTGTCGTCGCCGGCGATCGCGGATCCCGCGGCGGCGCGACGCAGCGGCAAGCCGCGCGTCCTGGTCCTGGCCAACATTCATGCCGGCGAGGTGGAAGGCAAGGAAGCCGCGCTCATCATCGCGCGGCGCCTCGCGGTCGGCGATTTGCGTCCTCTGCTCAACCGGATGGTCGTCCTCATCGCACCCCTCTACAACGCGGACGGCAACGAGCGCATCAGCCTCGATCACCGATCCGCGCAGTTCGGGCCGCTCGCGGGCGTCGGCACGCGCGAAAACGCCAACGGCCTCGACCTTAATCGCGATTTCATCAAGCTCGAGGCCGCCGAGTCGCGCGCCCTCGTCAAGCTCCTCGGCGACTGGGATCCGCACGTTGTCCTGGACTTGCATACGACGGACGGGTCATATCACGGCTACCACCTCACGTACGCGCCAACCCTGGCGGTGGGCGCGGATCCGAAGCTCGTGACATTCGTGCGCGGAACGCTTCTGGCTTCGGCGTCGCAAGTGATGCTGAACCGCGGATGGCGGACCTACTACTACGGCAACTTCACCACGGAAGGGCAGCTCGATCGCGAGCAGGATCGGCCGCCGGGCACCGGCGCCGGCGCCCCCGCGTGGAGAACCTTCGACGCGCGTCCCCGATTCGTCACCAACGGCATCGGCCTGAGAAACCGGATCAGCGTGCTCTCCGAGGCCTACAGCTATCTTCCGTTCGAGCGGCGGGTGCGCGTCACCGAATCCTTCGTGGAGACGCTGCTCGGACAAGTCTCGCGGCGCGGCCCTGCGATTCAGAAGCTGCTTTCGGACCTGGATCGCGAGACGGCCGCGACCGGCGCACGCGGTGCCCTCGGCCCCCTCGGGACCTCGGGCCGGCTCATGCCCCTCGACGGCGCCGTGCCGATTCTCGTCGGCGACGTCGAGACGCACATCAACCCGCGATCCGGACGCCAGATGACGGTGATGAAGGAGACCGTCGTCCGGGAGCAGCTGATGCAGGACTATGGCTTCTTCGAGGCGGTGAACCCGCGCACGGCGCCCAGGGCGTATCTCGTGCCGGCGGACGGGACGAAGGCCGCCGAGAAGATTGGCGCGCTCCTCGCGCTGCACGGAATCCGGACGGAGCACCTCACTGAGGAATCGACGCTGGCCGTCGAGGCCACGACGCCCGGCCGAGTGGATCACTCGGTGCGCAACTTCCAGGGACACATGGAGACGCGCCTGGTCGACACCCAGGTGGGCCGCCATACGATGACGTTTCCGTCCGGCTCGCTCCGCGTGCCGATGGATCAGCCCCTTGCCCGGCTGGCGTTCCACCTGCTGGAGGCATCCTCGGATGACGGCGTCGTCACCTGGAACCTGGTGGACGAATGGCTGGCAGCCGGGAAAGAAGTGCCAATCTACCGCGTGGTCCCGCCAGAATCCGGCACGGCCGCGGCCAGATCCCCCGCGCCGCGGTCCAAGTGATCGTGCGTCGATCTGCCATCGCCGTCAGCGTCACCTGTGCGCTTGTCGCGCTGCAGGTCGTCCTCGCGGCGCGCCAGGCGGTCCATCCCGTTACGGGCCGACCCATCGCGCAGGTGATGAGCCACCTCGGGGCCGGTTGGCTCGACCGCCCGGAGCGCGAGGGCGAAGAGGCGCCGTCGAAGGCGATCGGGCTGCTCCGGCTGAAGCCAGGGTCCGTCGTCGCGGACGTCGGCGCGGGGTCGGGCTACATGAGCGAGAAGCTCTCGCGGGCGGTGGGGCCGTCAGGCCGCGTGTATGCCGTCGACATCCAGCCCGAGATGCTCGCCCTCGTCGACGCGCGGGCGAAGAAGGAAGGCCTCGGCAACGTGATCGCCGTGCTGGGCGAGCCCGACGATCCAAAGTTGCCCGACGGCCGCCTCGATCTCGAGTTGATGGTGGACGTCTATCACGAGCTCCAGCATCCGCAGATCGTGCTGCGTCATCTGCGGCGAGCGCTTCGGCCGGATGGCCGCCTCGTGTTGCTGGAATATCGGAAGGAAGATCCGACCGTGCCAATCCGCGAAGATCACAAGATGACCGTGGCCGACGCGAAGGCCGAGCTCGAGGCCGAAGGTTTTCAACTCGCCGACGTCAACGAGGCGCTGCCGAGGCAACACCTGCTCGTCTTCACGCGGAGCGCTGCCCCAGATCGATGAGATCGCGGACGCGCTGCACGAGCTGTCCGGGAGTGAAGGGCTTCTGCAGCAGCGTCATCCCCGGCTTCAGCACGCCGTCGCGCGTCAGAACGCTGTCGGTGTAGCCCGAGATGAAGAGCACCTTCAGCGCAGGCGTCTGCGCGAGGAGGTGCTCGGCCAACTGCTGACCGCCCATCTGCGGCATCACGACGTCAGTGACGAGGACGTCGAAGGGCCGGAGGGTCTGTCCCGCCAGTTCGAGCGCCTCGGTGCCGGTTGACGCCGTCAGCACTTGAAACCCGTGCCGGCGCAACGCGTCGGCCGCAAGCGCGCGTACCACCGACTCGTCCTCGACGAGCAGCACCGTCTCGCTGCCGCGGAGGACGTCGGCGTGCCGCGGCTCGGGCGCCTCGCGCGGCTCCACGGCCGCGTCCGCGCGTGGCAGGTAGATCTTGAACGTCGTCCCGCGACCGCGCTCGGAGTACACCCAGATGCTGCCGCGATTCTGCTTCACGATGCCGTAGCAGGTCGCCAGTCCGAGGCCGGTGCCCTTGCCGACCTCTTTCGTGGTGAAAAACGGCTCGAAGATGTGGGCCAGAACCTCGGGGTCCATGCCGAAGCCGGTGTCGGTGACGGCCAGCAGCACATGGGGGCCCGGCTGGACCGTGGCGTGCTGGCGTGCGAAGTCCTGGTCGAGCTCTACGTTGCCGGTCTCGATCAGCAACCGGCCGCCCTCGGGCATGGCGTCACGCGCGTTGACGGCCAGGTTGACCAGCACCTGCTCGAATTGGCCGGGGTCGATGCGTACGCGCCAGAGCTTCGGGTCGGCCACCGTGACGAGCTCGACGTCCTCGCCGAGCAGCCGCCGCAGCATCTTGTCGACGTTCAGCACGAGCCCGTTTAGATCGACGATTCGCGGCTCGATGATCTGCCGTCTTGCGAAGGCCAGCAGCTGACGCGTCAGGTCCGCGGCGCGCTGCGCCGCTCTCGTGATCTCGGCGATGTTCCCGAGCGCCGGATCGTCTGGCGCGACGTCCGTGCGCGCCATCTCGGCATGGCCGAGGATCGCGGTCAGCAGGTTGTTGAAGTCGTGCGCGATGCCGCCGGCCAGGCGTCCGATGCCCTCCATCCGTTGCGACAGCAGGAGCTGCGTCTCCAGGCGCCTGAGCTCGGAGATGTCCTGGCCGATGACCAGGATGCTCGGGGATTGCTGGTTCGGCTCGACGATGGGCGACGCATTCCAGAGGAACGAGCGGTTCGCTCCGTCGGTGACCACGCGCGTCTCGCGATCCCGAACGGGCTCGCCGTTGCGCGCCCGCATCAGGTCGCGCCTGACCTGCTCACGCTCGCTCACCGGCACGCAGCGCTGAAGGAAGTCCTTGCCGATGACCACGTTCCTCGGCAGCCCGTAGAAGGCTTCGGCGGCGCGGTTGAACTCGACGATGCGATTGCCCTCGTCGATGATGACGATGACGCTGCCAGCAAGTTCCACGACGGAGCGATAGCGATCTTCACTCGAGCGCAGGGCGAGCTCGGCCCGAAGCCTGGCCGTGACGTCGATTGAGATGCCGCCCACCAGCGGCCCGGTCCCGGAACCGGGCTGCTCGATCACGAACTTCAGCGTGGTCCACCAGTGTGTCGTGCCGTCGACGGCCAGGCCGGTGACGGTGGCTTCGACTGGCTGGCCCGTCTCGAGCACCTCTCGATCGCTGACCTGGAATCCGTCGGCGGTGTCGGGTGGCCACAGCTCGCGATCGGTCTTGCCGATCACGTCCTCGAGCGGTTTGCCGAACTGCGCGGCCCAGGCCTCGTTGCCGTAGACGTAGCGGCCGTCGACGGACTTCATGAACGCCACGGCCGGCGTGAACCGCATGAACGATCGGAAACGCGCCTCGGCCGATCGATGCTCAGCCTGCGCCCGCGACCGTTCCTGGACGAGCGCCGCCAGGATGATGGCTGTGAAGGCGATGATGTTCAACAGCCCGGCGAGCATCAGCGCTTCGCCGCGATGGGTCGTGTGGGCGAACGGACCGAGGCCATGCGCGCTGCCAGACAGCGCCAACGTCCCGAGCACGACGATGACCGCCGTGACGCCGGGCTGGCCGAAGCGGAACGCGCTCCAGACCATGATCGGGAACGTCGCGTATGCCACGGGCAAGACGACGGTGGGCGGCCACGCGGACTGCGCGAACACCAGCGTGCCGATGATGAAGGCCACGGCAAGGAGCGCGGCAAACTCGAGGCGCCGCCAGTTCGGCGAGAACCGCACACGCGTGCTGCCCCAGACGAGCAGCGGCGGCGCCACGGACAGCATTCCCAGCGCGTCTCCGACGAAGAACGTGAGCCAGGCACGCCAGTAGTCGGGGTCGGGAACCGGGGTCAGCGTGCCGACGTTCCAGGCGCCAACCAACGCGGTGACCGCGCTTGCCAGCACGGCGGCCAGGAACAATCGAAGGACAGAGCGCACCGAGCCGAGGTCGCACTCGAAGCCGCCGCCGCGCGTGACAATCGAATAGGCGAGCAGGGCCTCGCCCGGCGCGTAGCAGGCGGCCACGATGGCCGGCATCACCTGTTTGTCGCCCAGAACCGACGACACGAGCGCGCCGATGAAGATGCCAGGCCAGCGGTCGCGACCGAGCAGCAGCAGCGACGCGAGGGCGACGCCCGACGGCAGCCACACCCAGCTCGCGCCGTGCTCGGTGAACGGGAAGAAGAGGCGGAGCAGCGCCGCGACCATGTAGGCCGCCGCGACGGCCAGTACGTCGAACAGCCAGCGCGCGCGTGCGGGTTGGGCGGTCTCTGGCACGACAGCCCATGATAGCCGCGCGGCGTGAAAAATCCCGCAGCGCTTGCACGCCGAAATCCGTCAGCGGGCGAGCGCGTGATCGATGGCGGCTTTCGCGCGTCGCAACTCGCCGAGCGACCATGCCTGAAATGGACAGCCTCGCGGGGCGAACGGCGGTTCGCCGTCGGCGATCTCGGACACGTGGCCGAGACCGGCCGCCTGGAGGTGCGCGATGAGCGGGTGCAGTTCCTCGCTGAGCACGCGTGCCTCGGCCGCTGGATCCTCGGC
>JBKPSY010000211.1:0-30819 GCA_046735235.1 Acidobacteriota bacterium
AGCGTCCGGAGGATCGTGTCGGCGTGCCGGCGTAGCGTCGACAGTTGAGGACTGACGGCCGTCGTCATCGCAGGTCAAGAATTGTGTCACGCGCGGCGCTTGCCAGAGCTCTCCTCTGCCGAGACACATGACAGGAACCACGAGGCGGCCGATATAGTGCTTCGAACCCCGGCCAATCAGCGGACGCTCACGAAAGGACGCCATTCATGAGAGCGATGCTGTTCGCGGCCGTCGTCACGGGCCTCTGCGCGGCGCCCGCCTGGGCGCAGTCGGACCGCTCGGCGAACTCCGAGACGAAGGTGCTGCTGCCGGAGCCGGCGATGCTCGGCGCCCACATGGCTCGCGGCGTCAAAGCCGCAAAGCCGGTCAAGGCGCCGAATTTGATCTACCACAATGGTGAGGTGGCGGTGAGCGGCGCCGCGGTCACCGCGATCTTCTGGGGCACGAAGTGGAGCAACGCCAACTTCGTTGCCGACAAGATGACGGGGATTGACAGCTTCTACGGCGGCGTCGGCAACACCAGCTACCTGGATACCAATACTGAGTACACCTCCACCGACACGGGGGTCGTGAGAAACGTCTCGCCGGCCGTCACGTACGGCGGCCACATCGTCGATACCTCAGCGGCGCCGTCACGCGCGCCGCAGACGAGCGCGATCCTAGCCGAGGTCTGCGCGACGATTTCCAATCCAGTCGAGAACGGCTATTACCCCGTCTACGTCGATGCACCCCGCGGTCACGCGGGCTACTGCGCCTGGCACAGCTGGGGCACCTGCAACGGCGTGAACGTGCAGTTCGGCTTCTTCTTCAGCCTCGATGGAGACCCCGGCTGCGATCCCGACGATCCCAACACCACCCACAGCCAGGGACTCGAGGCGCTGGCGAACGTCTCAGGACACGAGCTGTCCGAAGAGCTGACCGACCCGCGCGGCACCGGCTGGTACGATTCGAGCGGCGCGGAGAACGCCGACAAGTGCGCGTGGACCTTTGGAGGCAGCCTGCTCAACTTCGGCGGGAGGACCGGCGGCCAGTGGAAGATCCAGGGTAACTGGTCGAACGACGCCTACACCGCCGGTACCGGCTACACCGACCCGACCACCGGTCTGGTGCGCGGCTGCATCGACGGCACGAACTAGCCTCTCCATCCCCGCGGGGCGCCTCCGGTGCCTCGCGGGAACCTACCATTTCCCTGATTTTCACAAAGAGTGAGCCGGAACGGGTGTGCCCGTGTCATTCCTGATACGGCGGGACCGGTTGAGGCTTGACTGGGACGAACGACAGCCCGATAGTAATTTTGGCGCGCCCAAGGTAGTACCTGGGCGGCAACGAAAGGATCGATTTACATGAGGCTGGTGTTCTCCGCAGTTGCAGTTGTGAGCCTGTGCGCCGCGCCGGCACTTGCACAGTCGGAAAAGTCCGCGCAGTCCGAGACGATCAATACGCGTCCGCAGCCTCCGATGCTCGGAAAGCACTGGGCGAGAGGGCAGGCGAAGCCGGACGCCAGCGCCGGCGGGCGCCCCGTGAATCTCACGTACCACAATGGACCGGTCATCACCGCGAGCACTGTCGTCCACCCAATCTACTGGGGCACGAGCTGGAGCAACTCCTCCTTCGTCGGCGACAAGATCACCGGCCTCGCCTCGTTCTACGGTGGCGTTGGCGGCACGAACTACCTGGGAACGAACACGGAATACACCCAGACCAACCAATCGCACGTCAGCAAGGCTCTGACACTTGGCACCGGGTTCATCGATTCTGGTTCCAGCGCTCCGTCCGGCGCGCCAGCGACAGCTGACATCCTTGCCGAGGTGTGCAAAGTGGCCACCGGCAGTGCGCTCGTGACAGATGGGTACTATCCGGTGTACGTCGACACGCCTCGCGGCAACACGGGCTACTGCGCGTGGCACAGTTGGGGCAAGTGCGGCAACACGAACATCCAGTTCGCGTTCTTCTTCAACCTTGACGGCGACGGCGGCTGCGACCCGAGCGACACGACTAACGACGGTCACAGCCAGGGACTCGCGGCCCTGGCGAACGTCTCTGGCCACGAGTTGTCGGAGAGACAGACGGACCCGCTCGGAAATGCCTGGTACGATCGCCAGGGCTACGAGAACTCCGACAAGTGCGCGTGGACGTTCGGCGGCAACCTCCTGAGCTTTGCGAACGGCTCGACATGGAAGGTTCAGGGCAACTGGTCAAACAACGCGTATAACGCAAGTCAGGGCTACGTGGACCACACGTATTACTCTGGCCAGAAGATTCGCGGCTGCATCGACGGCACGAACTAACCCCTGACTGAAGCACTAACTTCACCCGCGAGGCGCTCCGGCGCCTCGCGGAGGATCTCTCGGCGGATGCCTCTCCGCCGCATCTGACGCCGCGGTCGAACTGCCAGCGTGGCGATTTCCTCGAAAGCATCCTGTCGTTTCCCCTGGGCCGGCGGCGCGCCATCGGGGCCCGGGCTGGGTATCATGGTCGACGAGCCGAAGCGGCGGGCCGTCGCGGCGCCCGACGCCACGCGGGCCTGCCATCAGGTCGCGACCTTCATCCATGAGGCGTTCATGTCAGACTCGCGTCTTCCCCGTCGAGACTTCCTCGCCACCGGGATGGGCCTGGCGGCCGCGGCCCTGACCACCGGACGCGCCGGCGCCGTGTCTCCGAACGACAAGATCAACGTCGGCATCATCGGCTGCGGCGTCCGCGGCACCTACATCCTCAGCGAGGCGATGGCCGCCGGCGCGGGCAAGGTGAACGTCGTCGGCGTGTGCGACGTGTGGTCCATGGCGCGCGACAAGATGGCGACGGCGCTGGCCGAGAAGCAGGGGCAGCGGCCGAAGGAGTTCACGCGGTATCACGACCTGCTCGCGATGCCCGGGCTCGACTCCGTGATCATCACGACGCCCGACCACGCGCACTGCCCCGTGCTCATCGACACCGTGAAGGCGGGCAAGGACGCCTACGTCGAGAAGCCGCTCTGCGCGCGGCTCGAGGACGCGTGGGCGGCGCACGACGTCGTCCAGGCGAGCGACCGGATCGTGCAGGTGGGGACGCAGCGGCGGAGCAGCCGGAAGTTCCAGGCGGCGCTCGACTACGTGAAGACCGGCGCGCTCGGGCCCGTGTGCAAGATCGAGACGGCGTGGAACCGGAACGTCCCGAGCTGGAAGCGCTCCGTGGACATGGTGAAGGCGGAGGACGTGGACTGGCAGCAGTACCAGATGTACCTGCCGGACGCGCCGTTCGATCCGGTGAAGTACCGCTGCTGGCAGCTGTTCTACGAGCACACGACGGGGCTGGTGGGGCTGCTCGGCAGCCACATGATCGACGTCGCGCTCTGGTTCATGGACGATCCGATCCCGACCTCCGCGGTCGCGCTCGGCGGCGTCTTCAGCTGGCAGGACGGCCGGGAGATCAGCGACACCGCGGAGTACGTCTTCGAATTTCCGAAGGGGTGGATCCTGACGTTCTCGTCGCGGCTCGGGTCGGGGCCAGAGACAGACTTCGAGGTATTCTACGGCAAGGAGCGGACACTCGACTCGCGCGACTGGATCAGCCGCCCGGCCGACAACAAGCGTCCGGCGGACGCGGCCGACTTCCAGGTGCCGATTCCGAGCGACGCGGCGGCCGCCGGGTCGTTGACGGCGGGCGAGGCCGGGCCACACGTGGCGAATTGGATCGAGTGCCTCGCCACGCGCAAGCAGCCGAACGCGCCCATTGCCGTCGGCCTTGCGCACGCGATCGTGTGCTGCATGGGCCGAGAGGCGGAGCGGACTGGGAAGAAGGTCAAGTACGACGCGACGTCGCGGAAGATCATCGAGGCGTAGGAAGGGCGGCCGAACGCTCCGCCCATTCCCGATTCTCAAAACTCATTTGCAAACGTCGCTGCCCCCAGCAGTCCCGCCTGCGCGTTTGTGATGACCTTGATCGGAATGGTCTCCAGCAGCTCGGTCATCGGCCCCTTCTGAGTAAAGGCGTTGAGGAATTCCGGCCCCGAGAGCAGCGGGATGTTCTTCGGCGCGATGCCGCCGCCGATGTAGAGGCCGCGTGTCGCGACGGTCCGGACCGCGAGATTGCCGGCCTCCGCCCCGTACGCCGACACGAAAAGCGCCATCGTCTCGACGCAGTGCGGACACGACGTGTCGTGCGCACGCTCAGAGGCGATACGCGGCAGGTCGGGGGAGGGGTCGCCGTCGAGCGGCACGCACGGATGTTCGCCGTGCGTGAAGTGGTAGAGGTTCGTCAGGCCGATCCCCGAGACTACCATCTCGACTTCGGCGCGGCCGTTTTTCGCTTTCAGCCACTCGACGAGCTGCCACTCGCGCGGAGTGCGCGCCGCGAAGTCGGCGTGTCCACCTTCCGATGGCGCCGGCACGAGACGGCGCCCGTCGTTGAAGAGAAAGGCCTGGCCCATGCCGGTGCCCGCCGCGAGCAGGGCGGCGTTGCCCGACAGGTTGGGGTCGCCGGCCTGCAGCACGTGCAGTTCCTCCGGCTGCAGCACCGACACGGAGTGCGCGATCGAGACGAGATCGTTCAGCAGGCGCACGCGGGCCAGTCCGAACTCGAGCGCCACGGCGCGGCCGTCCACCTTCCACGGTACGTTCGTCATCCACGCCGCGTCGTCCATGACCGGTCCCGCGACGCCGAAGCAGGCGCCGTCGATTAGCGGCGCACCGCCCGGCTGGCTGTTCAGGAATTCGCGGATCATCGGCACGAGGCCGTCGTACTCGAGCGTGGGAAACGAGCGCACGGCCGCCGGGACGGGACGAAGGGGCGCGCGGGTGAACAGGCCAAGGAGGGTCTTGGTGCCTCCCACGTCGCCGGCGAGCAGCATCGCCCGGATTGTAATCCGAAGCGCGCTATCATGCCGTGAGTGAGCGATCCGAGCGATCTGAGCGCGCGCGATGTGCTCGCGCGCTACCCGACGCTGCGCGACGATCACCTCCGCTACCTGGAGAAGTGGGGGCTCGTGCGGCCGGCCGGCAAGTCCGGCGTACGGTCGTACGGCTTCGCGGATCTTGCCGTGATTCGCCAGACGGCGTCGGCGCTCTCCGAGGGTCGCCCCTTTCGCGCCATCGTGCGACAGCTGGAGGCCGAGCGGAGCGGCCAGCTCGCGCTCGACTTCCGGCACGAGACCCGACCCGCGCGGATCCTCACGCTGACGCCGCGGGTCAGCCAGCCGGAAGAACGCGGCGAACCGGCGCCGGGCAATGTGTCGAAGGCCGAGGCATTGTTTCACGAGGCCTCGTCGCTCGACACCGGCGACGAAACCTCACGCGCGCGCGCGGCCGACCTCTACCGGCAGGCGCTTGTGGCCGATCCCTGCCTGGTCGCGGCGCTCATCAATCTCGGCAACCTGCACTACGCGGACGGGCGGCTGCCCGAAGCCCTGGCCCTCTACGAACAGGCGACGCATCTCGCGCCGGATTTCTTCGAAGCGCACTACAACCTCGCCAACGTCCTGCACGACGCGGGACGCCTCGCCGAAGCCACCGAGGCGTACAAGGCTGCGCTCGCCGCGGACGAGACCCACGCCGACGCGCACTTCTATCTGGCGGTGACTTTCGAGAAACTCGGGGAGTCTGCCGAAGCGCGGCCGCACTGGCAGGCGTATCGCTCGCTCGCGCCCGAAGGCGCGTGGGCGGAGCTGGCGAGGGAGTTTACGGAGAATACCTAGGGGTCAGGGAGTCAACGGACACGTCCAGAGCCCAGAGCCCAAAGCCTTTTCCTACCAGTGCTGCTCTTCCCGCGGTTCGCGCTTGCGGGGGGAGCGCCGCAGCTTGAAGTACTCGCAGTCCGGGCACCACGCCTCGGGCTTGAAGCCTGCCGTGCCGGCAATCGGCATCACGTCGCGGTGCGTGCAGCACTCCGACCCGTCCTCTGGCGGACGCCGCCAGCGGCAGGAACGGAACTTCATCACCGCGGCGGACGACTCCGAGGCGTCCACCGCGCCGCCGTTGTTCGCGCCGGCGCCATCCGCGTTCGCCGGCGGCTCCGCCGCCGGGAACCCGAACGGCTGATCCGGATCGCTACTGAAGTTGGACGCCAACCGATTTCTCCAGTGCGCGCAGCGCGCGCTCTTCTTCGGGCGCGAACAGCGTGAGCGCTGTCCCTGCCGTCAGGCTTCGGCCCGTGCGGCCCACGCGGTGCACGTAGGCCTCGGGTGTAGAAGGTACTTCGTAGTTCACGACGTGCGTGATGCCGTCGATGTCGAGCCCGCGCGCCGCGATGTCAGTCGCGACGAGCACCTTGTGCCGGCCGCTCCGGAACCCCTCGACCGCCTGCATGCGCTGTTCCTGCGAGCGATCGCCGTGCAGCGCCGCCGCGCGCACACCGAGCGCCGACAGCTGCCGCGCCAGGCGGTCGGCGCCGTGCTTGGTGCGCACGAACACCAGCGTCGGACCTTCCGCCTTCTTCAGGAACCGCGCGAGCCACTGCGGCTTTTCCTTGGACTCGACCGCTTCGACCGTGTGCGTGATGGTCCGGGCCGGTCCCCCGGCGCGGCCGATCTCGATGTACTTCGGCTCGCGGAGGAACTCGGCGGCCAGCTTCATGACGTCGTCGGGCAGCGTCGCCGAGAAGAGCAGCGTCTGCCGCTTCTCACGCGGCAGTGCCTCGACGATCCGGCGGACGTCGGGCCAGAAGCCCATGTCCATCATGCGATCCGCCTCGTCCAGCACGAGCACCTCGAGCTGGCTGAAGTCGGGCACGTTCGACCGCATGTGATCCATCAGCCGTCCGGGCGTCGCGACGATGATGTGGACGCCCGCCCGAAGCGCGCGCTCCTGCGGGTCCATCGGGACCCCGCCGTAGACGGCTGCGCTCGTCAGGGTCGTGTGGTAGAGCAGGCCCTGAATCGCATCCTCGATCTGGACAGCCAGCTCCCGGGTCGGCGCCAGCACCAGGGCATGGGTCCGCTGCGTGATCGGCCCGGCGTCGGCTTCAGACATCAGCCGCTGCAGGATTGGAATCACGAACGCCGCCGTCTTGCCCGTTCCCGTCTCGGCACACGCCACGACGTCGTCCCCCTTCAGCGCATAGGGGATGACCGCGCTCTGAACCGGCCGGGTTTCCTTGAACCCCAGGTCGGCGACGCCGCGGGCCAGGCCTGGATGCAGGTCGAGCTCGGCAAACGCGATAGGCGCCGCGTCATGCGGTGCCTGTTCGCGGAACGTATATGAGGACGCCTTCGGGAGCGGCTGCGGCCTTCGCGCGCCTCCAGATCCCGATCCTCCACGACGATGAGGGCGTGGGCCCGAACGATTAGTTGTGTGGGAACTCAATGCTAACGTGCGCGGAAGGTGATGATGCCGCGGACCGGGTCGTACGGCGAGACGCCGACGGTCACCCTGTCGCCTGGCACGACCTTGATGCGGAATCGCCGCATCCGACCGCTGAGCTGCGCCAGTACCTCGTGGCCCGCATCCGATTGGACCCGGTACAAGCCGCCGCTATGCACGGCTACTACCGTGCCTTGAATGTCGATAAGATCGTCCTTGCTCAACCTTCTCTTCCTTTCAAGCAACTAGTCTGCCATATCGGCTGTTATGGCACAAGTTATTCAGCCGATTCGGGTTTTCGCTCAACGATCGCGGTCAGGGGCTCACGTCTGGGTCGATCCCAACTTTCGCACCGCCTCTTCCACCAATTTGGCCAGCGCTGCGTAATCTTCACCCTGCAGCCGGAGCGGCGCGCCGAACGCGACGCGCGCCGGGCCGGGCGTCGCCATTCGCGCCGAGTGGTGGAGGACCTGGTCGAGTCCCTCGAGCCGGACCGGGATGACCGGGACGTCCAGTCGCGACCCGATCATTCCGATGCCCGGCCGGAACTCAGTGACCGACCCGTCGTCCGAGCGGCGACCTTCCGGAAAAATCAGCACCGACCAGCCGTCGGTCAACAGGTCACCGATGTATCGGAGCGTCTGGCGCGCGCCGGCCTCCCGCTGCGGGAGAGGGAAGGCGTTGAAGAAGAGCGCCGCCAGATAGTAGTTGAGGCTGTTGGTGAACCAGGCGCGCCGCCCGAACTGCTCAGGGAAGAAGTGCGCCTTGAAGAACTCCTTCGCCATCGCCACGGTCACGCGGTAGCGCCATTTCGCCGGCAGCGCCCAGAGAATCGCCGGCGTGTCCATATGACTCTGGTGGTTGGAGGCGAACATGACGGGACCCTCGAGGTCCTTCAGGTGTTCGAGGCCGTCCACCTTGATCCAGGCAAAGGCGCGGGCCAGCGGCAGAATCCACGTCGGAAGGCTCACACGCCTGAGCGCGCGGGCGGGCCAGGCGCGATTCCACCGCGGGAAGTCGACCATGTCCGCGGGCTCGTCAGTCGTCACCGGCGGCTGCTGGACGATCTTCTCGAGCGAGCCGACGTCGGGCGCCGACGCAAACGCCGCCTCATCGACTGTTGTCCCGAACTTTTCCTCGATCGCGACCATCAGTTCCACACGCTCGAGCGAGCTCAAGCCCAGTTCGTCGAGCGTCGTCCCCGGCTTGACCTCGCGCCCGCCGGTGAACTGCGCGACCAGATCCGCTACCGAGGTCGCGTCCGCGGCAGGGCGTTGAGGGAGCGTGCCGGTCGCGACCCAGTCGTGGATCTCTCGTCGTTTCAGCTTTCGCGTGCCTTCTGTGCGCGGCAGCTCGGCGGACGGCCAGAGCGAGATTCCGCGGATTTTCTGATGATCGGCGAGCGCGATGTTTGCCTCGCGGACGACAGCCTGCGGATCGGTGCCGGGGTCCAGGACGACGACGGCGTGCACGCGCTCCTCCGCACCGGTGCGCGATCCCACGACCGCGACGTCACGTACCCCTCGCTGATGGCCGACCACGCGCTCGACGTCCTCGGGGAAGACGTTCAACCCCTCGGGCGTGACGATCATCTCCTTCTTGCGGCCCTTGATGAAGAGCCGTCCCTCGCCGTCGAGCTCGCCGATGTCGCCGGTATGGAACCAGCCGTCCTCGAATGCCTCGGCTGTTGCGGCGGCCGCGCCGTAATAGCCGCTGGTGACGTTCTCGCCGCGGACGAGGATCTCTCCGTCCGCCGCGATCTTCATCTCGACGCCGGCTATCGCCTTGCCGACCGAGCCCCGACTCGTGCGGAAGGGGTGGTTCAGGCTCACGATGGGCGCCGTCTCGGTCAGCCCGTAGCCCTGAATCACAACGTACCCGAGGCGCTGCCAGAACTCCTCGAGGGCAGGATCGAGCGGCGCCGCACCAACGACGAAACTCCAGAACTTCCAGCCGAAGGCCCGGTGCACCGTGCGGTAACGCCACCACCGTCTCAAGAAGTGCTCGCCGGGCGGCGGCGGGTCCGCCGCGACCGGCGCCAGGTGGAGAACGTGCTCGCGCAGGACGTCCAGAATCTTCGGGACCGACACGATCACCGAGATCCGGCGGGCCTTCACTTGCCGGACGATGTCGTTGGGGTTGTAGCCGCGGATGAAGACGACGGTGCCCTTGAGCATCGGGGGCACGAAGGTCGCCATCGACTGCCCGAACATGTGTGACAGCGGCAGCAGATTGAGGAACCGGATCGGCGAGAACGGCGTCGCGTACTTCCGGTACTTCAGCACCTCGCGCTCGACCGGGACGATGTTGGCGAGGACGTTCCGGTGCGTGATGACGACGCCCTTGGGCTCGCTGGTCGCGCCCGACGTGAAGATGATCTCCGCGGTGTCGTCGCGCGCGATGGCCGTGGCCGGCGGCTCGGAGTTGTCGTGCCAATTGACGTCTTCGAGGCGCCAGACCTCGCCGGCGCCCGCAGTCAGCGCGCTGGCATCGACGTCCTCGCCGACGAACGTCACCCTGGACTTGACGATGCCGGCGACGCGCCCAAGAAATTCGGCCGACGCACGGTAGTCGATGGGGACGGCAACGATCCCCTGGAGCAGGCAGGCCCAGAGCGCGACGACCCACTCCGGCCGGTTCTCGGACCACAGAATCACGGCATCGCCTTTGGCAAGGCCGGCGGCGTGCAGGCGCGCGGCCAGCGCGCGCGACGCTCGTGCGACGTCCGCGTACGAGTGCTCGCGCCTTCGGTAGCCGTTGTCGTGGACCAGGAAGACGCCGCGGGCCGCCGCGAGGTCGGCGAAGAAATCGATCAGCGTCTCACGGCGCATCGGTGGTCTATGATACCTGCCGTGCCGCAGACCAACCTCCCGCCCGCCCTGGTCGTCGGCGCGTTGTACGACAGCTTCCTGCAGGCGGCCCTGCGGCAGTTCTTTTCGCGCGCCACGTTCGAGACCGAGCCGATGCTCTCGGCGAGTTCCGACGGCCGGCTGGCGATCGAACCCACCGACGATCCGTCGGTCATGTACGTGCGATGGTTCGGCACCCGGTACGGCCTGCGGGTGCCGCCCGCGCGGCCGTTCACACCGCACGAGATCAGGCTGGCGAAATCGATCGGGTCGGTGCTGGGAGCGCGGTACCACGCGATCCTCAATCCCAAGGCGATGGTCGAGCGTGGCGAGCTGTTCCGCGGTGCGATCGAGGATCGCTACGTCGGGACGTTCGCGGAAGGGCGTCCGTACCCGCTGGGAGCCGGCGAGACGCGCGCCGACCGGATCGCCTCCGCGATCGAAGTGCTTCGCGTCGCCGCGCTCTCGAGCTACGAAAACCGCGCGATCTCCACGGGCGTCCTGATCCTCGGCGGCGACATGGACCCGCGTCCCTCCACGAAGACGGCGCCGGTTGGCCGGCACGAATATTCGCAGGCGCTCACCGCGGTGAAGGCGTTCTTCCGTCTGGTGGACGGGCAGCGAACGCTCTTCCTTGCCGGCCGAGACGGCAAGCTCATCGACATCGTCGACGTGAAGCAGTGGGCCGACATCGTCTGTGGCGGGTCGGCGGAGCTGCCGGCGCCTGTGCCGGCCAGCTACGCCGCGCACGCGCGCGCGACGCTCACCGGCAATCATGTCTGCGCGGTGCTGAGCCCCTCGGGTGAGATCAAGTTATTCGCGGAAGGCGCACAGGTGCTGGCGTTCCGGCATGCGCACTGGCACCTTCTGGACCTCAGGGCCAAGTTCGAGCAGTGGGCCGAAGCCGTGCAGAACAGGCCGTTGGCCGAGCGGCTCTTCCAGTCGGCGCTCGACCTCGCCGACGCGCGGCAAGGCGCGCTCTTTGTCGTCCTGCGCGATCCCGCCGATGCCGTGCCGAAACTGGTGGCGTCGATGGACCGCTCCGACCCGACCAGCGGCGACGCGGGGCGGCCGCCGGGCGCGCCGACCAAGCGCGATCTGCTCGATCTCGTGATGGTGCGTTCCGTGACGGAGCTCGAACCCACGATCCTCGCCGCGCTGGCGTCGCTCGACGGCGCGACCGTCACCGACGTCAACGGCCGTTTCATCGCGGCCGGCGCGATCCTCCGTCACGCGCACGAGCCGGGCGTCGATACGGCCATCGAAGGCGCTCGCACCACTGCGGCGATGACGGCCAGCCGCTACGGTCCGGTCCTCAAGGTCAGCGAGGACGGGCTCATCAGCTTCTACGACAACCAGAAGATCTGGGACATCTAGGAAACTGACGGCGTCGAGTCCTGGGAACTGACGCGGTCGGGTCCTTCGGAACTGACGCGATCGCGTCCGCTCGAACTGGCGCGGCGGGGTTCTTCGAACTGACGCAGTCGGGTCCTCGGGATAGAATGGCAGTTCGTTCAGCGACGGCGGGCGGCCGTCTTAAATGCGGATCTTTCTGACGGGCGCGACTGGCTATGTCGGCAGCGCGGTGCTCGATGCCCTGATCAAGGCCGGACATCAGGTCACGGGCCTTGCGCGCGACGCGCGCAAGGGCAAGAAGCTCGAAAAGCGTGGCGCTGCGCCCGTCGTCGGGCAGATCGGGCAGCCCGAGACCTGGATCGACGCGGCCCGCGGCCACGACGCGTACGTCCACGCGGCGCTCGACAAGGCGCCGCGGACCGCCGCATCCGACAAGGCGGCCATCGAGGCGATCATCGCCCTGGCACAACAGAACGGCAATCAGACGCCTGTCGTGTATACGTCCAGCATCTGGGTGATCGGCCCCACGATGCACTCCGCCGACGAGACGACGCCACTCAATCCAATCGCGATTTCGGCGTGGCGTGCCCCCCACGAGCAGATCGTCCTCGAGGCCGCGGGGATTCGCCCTGTCGTCGTGCGTCCCGGCCTGGTGTTCGGCGGTGATCGCGGCTACTACGGCGACCTCTTCAAGGACGGCACCAACGGCCTGGTTCGCGTGATTGGCGAGGGGCGCAACCGGCGTCCCGCCGTCTACGATCGAGACCTCGCCGATCTTTGCGTTCGCCTCCTGACGCGGCCCGACGCCTCCGGCATCTATCACGCGACCGACGAGGCTGACGAGTCGGTCCTCGATGTCGTCGAGGCCCTGTCGCGGAATACCACCCACAAGCCCGACGTGCGCTTCGTGCCCATCGAGGAAGCGCGCACGAAGATGGGCGTGCTGGCCGACGCGCTTGCGCTCGACCAGGTCGTGCGCAGCCCACGGGCGCACGCGATCGGCTGGACCCCGGCGCTCAAGTCGATCGCCGGCAACATCCCGCGGCTGCTCGAGGAGTGGCGCCGCGGCAAATCGGGCGACTGAGGACACCTGGCATGCGACTCACATTGGCTTGTGCCGCCCTGCTGCTCACGCTCCCCGTCATCGCGCGCGCCCAGGACGCGCACGCGGGACACGCTGCCGAGGCGATGCAGCAGCCGCCGGCACCGCCGGCGCCGAAGAACCCGAAGCTCCCGGCCGCGGAGGATCAGGCCAAGGCGGCGCTGAACGCGTCGCCGCGCCACGGCGAGTACATCGACGTGCCCGTCACCGGCAGCACGCCGGTCCGCACGTGGATCGTCTACCCCGAGCGCAAGGAGAAGGCGCCCGTCGTCATCGTCATTCACGAGATCTTCGGCCTCTCGGACTGGATCCGCGGCGTTGCAGACCAGCTGGCGAGCGAGGGCTTCATCGCCGTTGCCCCGGACCTCATCACCGGCAAGGGGCCCAACGGCGGGGGCACCGATTCAGTCGCGACGCGCGACGACGTCGTGAAGCTCGTGCGCGAGCTCACGCCGGCGGAAGTCGATGCGCGCCTGAACGCCATCCGCGCCTGGGCGACCGCGCTTCCGGCCGCCACCGGAAAGAGCGCAACCGTCGGCTTCTGCTGGGGCGGCGGCACGAGCTTCCGCTACGCGATGCAGTCCGGTCTGAACGCAGCAGTCGTCTATTACGGCACCGCCCCCGACGCGTCCGCGCTCGGTGGGGTGCAGGCGCCCGTGCTCGGGTTCTACGGCGGCGACGACGCCCGCGTCACGTCGACGGTGGCGCCGACCGACACGGCGATGAAGGCGGCGGGGAAGAGCTACGAGTCGCACGTGTTCGACGGCGCCGGCCACGGCTTCCTGCGCGCACAGAACGGCCAGAACGGCGCCAATCTCAAGGCCACGGAACAGGCGTGGCCCCGCACGCTCGACTTCATTCGCGAGCACACGAAGTGAGTCCGACGGGATCCGTGTGCACGCCGCTCGTCGCCACGCGGCGGCCGCACTGACGTGGACTCGCTCTCGAGCACGCTCGTCTCTCTCGACGACATCGTGGGCGCCCGCGCGCGGCTGCAGGGCATCGCGCGGGTGACCCCGGTGTTGCCGCTTTCGCCTGACCCGCGCTGGCAGCACCTCAGGCTGAAATGCGAAAACCTGCAGGTCGCCGGCGCGTTCAAAGTCCGCGGCGCGTACAACCTGATGTCGCAGCTTCGGCCGGAAACCCTGGCGCGCGGCGTCGTGACGTATTCGTCGGGCAACCACGGACAGGCGGTTGCCTGGGCCGCCCATCGCCTGGGCGTGCCTGCCGTCGTCGTCATGCCCACGACCGCGTCGGTCGTCAAAGTCGAAGGCGCGCGGATGCTGGGTGCCGAAGTGCAGTTCGCCGGCACGACCTCAATCGATCGCAAGCTGGCCGCCGAACTCATCGAGCGCGAGCGTGGCCTGACGATGGTGCCGCCGTTCGACGACGCGCGGATCGTCGCTGGACAGGGCACGGCAGGTCTGGAGATTCTGGAGCAGGCGCCGGACGTCACGACCATCTATGTTCCGGCTGGCGGCGGAGGGCTGGCGTCGGGGGTTGCGGCCGCGGTGAAGGCGATGCGTCCCGACGTGAAGGTGATTGGCGTCGAGCCGGCCGGCGCGCCGAAGATGACGCGATCGCTCGAGGCCGGCCAGCCCGTCACCATCGATCTGATCGGATCGATCGCCGATGGGTTGCTGGCGGTGCGTCCCGGTGACGTCACCTTCGCGCACGTGCGATCGCTCGTCGACGAAGTCGTCATTGTGGAGGACGACGAGATCGCCGACGCTGTGCGGGTCATCGCGCGCGACGCGAAGCTGGTGGCGGAGCCGAGCGGCGCGGCGACCGTGGCGGCCGCGCGCCGGATGGCGCCGCCAGACTCCCCGGGCACTCACGTCGCCGTCGTCAGTGGCGGTAACGTCTCGCTCGAGGCGTTGGCGAAGATCTTGATGGGATAGCCGCGGGAATCGCGGTTCCTGTCGCAGGGTGCGACTTCAGTCGCGCCTTCGAGGCCGACCTGAAGTTCGACCCCACGAATCCGCGGCAGGTTGTTACGGCCCCAGCCGCGCCACTATCGTCGCTGTCGCGTCGGCTGACGTCACGACGGGCACGACTTCGAACTCGACGAGATCGCTCCAGCGCGCCATCCAGTCGTCCAGCACGCCTTCGTTGGCGCACTCCATCACCTGAAAGCAGTGGCGGTAATCGGTCGTGACCCAGCTGGCGTGATAGATGGCGCCGTCCGGCGCCAGACGGCCTTCATCGCGGAAGCGCCGATAGACCGGCAACGGATCGCCGTCGCGGAAATGCTCGATGACCAGGTACAGCAAAACGGCCGGATGCTAGCACCAAGCCATCCGGCCGACCAGAGACCAGTTTCCTGGATGAGCTGTTACTGGGCGACAGCCGCCGAGGCGCTCGTCGCGACCACGGGCGAGGCCACCGACGCGTTGAGGCGAGGCGCCACCGGCGACGGCGTGAAGTGCATCACGAAGTCCTTCAGCTCCGGGTGCCCGGGAAAGCCCTCGAACCGGAACTGCTTCATCTCGTCGTAGGCCTGTGTGGCCGTCCAGTGATCCTGCGTCATGCGATAGACCGCAGTCATCGTGCCCGTGCGATGCCGTCCGCCCTGGCAGTGCACGTAGACGGGCTGGTTCGCCGGGTCGTTGACCATCGACAGGAACTCGGCGATGGCCTGCTCACTCGGGCGGTCGGTCGTCGTCATCGGGATGCGATGGAACTTCATGCCCGCCGCTTCCACCAGGCCCTGCTCGTCGTCTCGTCCGTCCTTGGTCAAGTCGATCACGGTCTTGACGCCAAGTGCCGCGAGGTCGCGGTAGTCGTCGCCCTTCGGCTGGGCGCCTCGATAGTAGGCGTCGTTGACGACGCCGAAGTTGTCGATGCGAATCGCCGAGAGTGCGGCGACCTGACTGGCGGAGCCCGCGGCTTTTCCGGCCGCGCGAGCACCGGGAGCGACGCCGAGCGTCAGCGCGGCAGTCAGCGACAGAGCGAACAGTCGGGAGCGGAACTGAGACATGGGCGACCTCACATTTCTTTGACGCCGGCGGTGGGGTGCCGGACGGTCGGCGACAAAACAATTACAAAATGCGACTTGATTGGTCGTATTTACACGGTTAATCTCAACTAATGTTGCGGGTATACAACCTTTAATGCAGATTCCGCGCCAGAATGGCAGCCCGGTCATCGGCGAAAATCGGACAGCAGTTCCAAGGGTTGCCCTGCGCACCGTGCTGTTTTGGGCTCATCTTTCGACTGGCGTAACGGCTGGGTTGGTCATCCTGCTGATGAGCGCCACCGGAGTGCTGCTCACCTACCAGCGCCAGCTCATCGCATGGTCCGATCGCGTGCCCCTGGCCAGGCCACCATCCACCGGCGCGGCCCCTCTTGCGATGGACGAGCTTCTGGCTCGTCTTGCCGCGACCCCGTTGCATCCGACAGCGCCATTCCTGGTCGCCGTCCGCAACGATCCGGAAGCGCCCGTTGTCGTCACAGCCGGCGCGGACGTCGTCCTGCTGATCAACGCGTACACCGGCCAGGTCATCGGCGACGGCGGCGCGCTGCGTCCGCTGTTCCGAACGATCACCGACTGGCATCGCTGGATCGGCCGCGCGCCAGGTCACGCGCGCGACGTCGCGCGCTCAATCTCAGGCGCCGCGAATCTGGCGTTCTTTGTCCTGCTCGTATCGGGCTCCTACCTCTGGGTGCCCCGCGTCTGGAGTTGGCGCACGGTAAGGCCGCTCGTGTGGTTCCGGTGGGCAGGCACGGCCAAGGCACGCCATTTCAACTGGCACCACGTCGTCGCGCTGTGGTGCTTCGTGCCCCTGCTCGTGATCATCGCCTCCGGGGTCGTGATGTCGTACGGCTGGGCCAACGCGTTGGTGTACCGCGTCGCGGGCGAAACGCCGCCAGCGCCTCAGGTGCGACCGACACCGGATCGGCCGGCTGCTCACAACGACCCCGCGCCGGCGTCGTCGCTGAATGTCGACGGGATCTGGAATCAGGCCCGCGCCTTCGCTCCCGCGGACTGGGAGACCCTGACGCTGCGCACGCCAGCCGCTCGCGATGCGGTCGTCACGGTCACCATCGACTCGGGCACCGGAGGTCAGCCGCAGCGCCGCGGGCAGCTCACGGTCGATCGTGCGACGGGCACAATCGTCAAATGGGAGCCGTTCTCGTCGAGTTCCCCCGGACGCCGACTGCGGACGTACTTGCGATTTGGCCATACGGGCGAGGTGTTCGGCCTCGCAGGCCAGACGATAGCCGGCCTCGCGTCGCTCGGCGCCGTCGCGCTCGGATACACAGGCCTCTCGCTGGCGACTCGCCGCCTGCGCGCGCGGGTATAATCCCCGACCATGCGGCGTCGTGCCGGCCAGATTGCCATCGGCCTGGCGGCCGCCTGCTTCGCGCTTCTCGCCTATGTCTTCGTCACGTTGCCGGACGTACGTCCACTTGCGACGAAGAACCCTTCGAGCACGGCGTTCATCGAGCTGAGACACGACGAGGCAGTCGCCGAAGGCAAGACGCCTCGTCGCGTGCAGCGGTGGGTGCGCTACGAGGCGATCTCTCCCAGCCTCCGCAAGGCGGTCCTCGTCGCCGAGGACGATGCGTTCTGGACACATGACGGCGTGGACGTCGAGCAGCTGAAGGAGTCGATCGAGAAGAACCTGGAGACCGGAAAGGCGATCCGCGGCGGCAGCACGATCACGCAGCAACTCGCCAAGAACCTCTATCTTTCCCCCTCTCGAAGTCCGATTCGCAAGCTGCGCGAGCTGCTGATCGCGCGCCGGCTCGAAGCGGCGCTGACGAAACGGCGCATCCTCGAGATTTACCTGAACGTGATCGAGTGGGGCGACGGAATCTACGGGGCGGAGGCCGCGTCGCGCACGTACTTCGGCAAGCCGGCCAGCGCGTTGACGTCCGAGGAAGGAGCGCTGCTCGCGGGCGCCATCATCAACCCGCGGATCCACAGTCCAGCACATCCCACGGCGCGGCTGCGGCGGCGCCAGCAAATCATCCTGCGTCGGATGGGGCTCGTGACGCCCCCCGAAGAAGCTCCTGATGTGCCGGAGCCTCCGCCGCCTGCCACGGATCAGCTGGAGCCAACTCAGCCGATTACAACTCCGAACGTTCCGGCGACACCTCCGTTACAGGAACCCGACGCTCAGCCAATACCGCCCGAGCCGGTTCCACCCGATAAATCGCCTGAAACCGCGCCACCGCCGCCGTCGTCTGCAGAATAGAGGCTGGCGTGGAATTTGTTCTCGCGCAAGGTCGAATCGAATTCGGTTCGCTATCTTGACAGCGTGTATGCCGACCGTTATAACCACGTCCCAAGGTGAGATCTCCCCGCGCACAGCGTGGCCCGTCCCGCATGTGCCCCCGCAGAGGATGATCAACTACACAGATTGCCTCACTCGGCTCATGTCGGACATCGTCGTCCGCGTCCCCACGCTCGGACACATCGACATGTCGCGCGTGCTCGTGTTCGCGCGCTTCGGCCGTTCGGACGCGCAAGGGGCGTATGCCACCTGCCACGCGATCAGCCTGCCGTCGAGCGAGCCGAGCTATTACTTCTGGAAGGATCGGCGCACGGGTGAGATGACGCGGCGGTCGGAGTGGTTCGTGACGAAGTCTCCCCACGTCGAGCTCGGCAGCGCGACGATCGACTACATGATTTCGTTCTGTCTGCCACGGTTTTGCGATCAGACGATCGCGCGGGCGCAGAAGGAGTTGTCGTATCCGGGCTTCGAGCCGTGGGTGGCCAAGCTCGATACGATCGTGCACGAGCTTTATCACGTCGATCCATCGCATGAGGGCATTCGCCGGCTGCCGAGCGCCAACGGCCTGAGCAGCACGCGGTCGCACAGCCCTGAGTTCTTCCGCGACGTCGTCGAGATGACCAAGCAGTATCTGGCCACGCGCCCGGACCAGGACGTGCTCGATTTCCTCAGGCAGGATTTCGTCGGCCTCGAGCGGCGCTACGGCCGCGTCACGGGCACGACGTTCCGGACTTTCCCCTCCTATCCGCAGCGGTACGTCGAAGTCGTCACCGACCAGCCGGTCGTCGAGCCGGGCGTGCGGGTCGAGCCGGTCCGCCGGGCCGCGTCGCCGACGCGCTACACCGCCGACGATCTGGACGTCCGCGAGTTCAGCCCGCGCACATCGCGCCGGCTGCAGCGCTCCGTCGCCGCCTGACGCTCCATTCGTCCTTGGCGGAGCACCTGTCGCGCAGGCCGTCGGTCCTGCCTAGCTCCCGCTGATTCGCCGGGCTCCGGCGATGTGTTCCCCCCAATACCCGTAGGCGAAGCTGTCGACGCGGACGACGCCGCGTGAATTCGGCGCGTGGACGAAGCGGTCGCCGCCGATCACGATGCCGACGTGGGACACGTCCTCGCCGTTCGGCGAGAAGAAGACGAGATCGCCGGGCTCGAGGTCGTCGACTCCGACGCGTCGACCGACTCGATATTGATCATGAACGACGCGCGGCAGCGCGACGCCGTAGAGCGCGAACACGTACTGCACGAGACCGCTGCAATCGAAGCCATGCACATCGGTGCCGCCGAGCCGATAGGGGATGCCCTGCAGCTGCAGGGCGGCGGTGGCGATCGTGAAGCCGTCGGTGGCGGCGCCGCGCGGCACCGACAACGGCGTCGGCTCGGGCCCGGACTCCGGCGCGGTGGGAGGCGTCGGGAACGGCTCCGGGGCAACCCCCCTCGAGGCGCAGCCGCCGGCCGTCACGATCGCGACGCCGAGCGCGATGCCCGCCACTGCACGCCGGTTCATGTCGCGGCTTATCGGCACGAAGAGCGATTTCAAGAAGCTCAAGTGTCTCCCGCCACGGGGAACATCCGGCAAAACCATCGCACATTACACGGGATTTACAGCCCCAATTACTTGACAGGATCTCGGCCGTTGCCCAATATACTGGGGCATGGAGCAGACGCTTCTGCTCAACGCGACCTACGAGCCGCTGAAGGTTGTCGACTGGCGAAAGGCACTCACGCTGTGGTGCCAGGGCAAGGTCGAGGTCATCTCGGTCTACGACCGTGAGGTGCACTCGGTCTCCGTCAGCTTCAGGCTGCCGTCGGTGATCCGTCTGCTGCGGTTCGTCCGCATCAAACGCAGAATCGACTACGTTCCATTCTCGCGCGCCAACATCTACGCGCGAGACAAGCACCGCTGCCAGTACTGCGGCCACTCCTTCCCGACATCAGACCTCACGTTCGACCACGTCATGCCGGTGGCCCAGGGCGGCCGCAAGGACTGGGAGAACATCGTCACCTGCTGCGTGACGTGCAACCGGCGGAAGGGCGGGCGTACGCCTGAAGAGGCCGGGATGCGTCTCATCACGACCCCCCGGCGGCCCGACTCGGCGCCATCCGTGCGATTCACGATCGGGGTGCGGCACGCGCCGGACAGCTGGCGCGATTATCTGTACTGGAACGTCGAGCTCGACGAGACGTGAGATGCCGGGGCTGAAGCCCCGGCCTACGTACGGTTCGCTCTCTGCAGTAGGCTGGGGCTTCAGCCCCGGCGCACGCACGGTTTGCCCTCTGCACTAGGGCCGCGGCTTCAGCCCCGGCGAATCTCGGTCACGGCGCCGGCGGCGGTGGAATCTCCGGCATCTTCGCTTTCTTGACTGCGGGCTGCCAGGGTTTGAGCACCGTCGTGTCCGGGTGATACGTGCGCCAGTCGAACCAGTAGTCGAGCAGGTACTCCACGCGCGCGAGCTCTTCGCCGGCGAGCTCGCCCTTCGTCGCGCGTCCGTTGAAGTTCCACTCGCTCAGCGTCTCCAGATCCAGCAGCGTGCTCGTCTTCGCGTCGGTGCCCGCGCGGACGAACGTCAGCGTCTGGCCCTTCATCCGGCGATCGAAGGCGCGGATTGACTTGCCATCGGGGGCCACCACGAGGACGACAGGCACGTCGCCGACCTGATCAATCGTCGCGCCGGAGGCGATCACGCTCGACTGCGGCCAGGCCCTACTTTTTCCCGCGATGGCGATCCCGACGACGATCGTGCGCGGCTCGAGCGGTCCCCCGGGTGAGTTGGCGACGCGGACCGGATATCGCCCGACGTGATCCTCCCAGTCGGCCGGCTCGTATTCCTCCTCTTTGACGATGCGCTCGTCGGTCTTGAGCACGCGGCCCGCGGGCTCCTCAGCCTTCCAGGTCGCGAAGAGGAGCTCATCGTGCGGCACGAGCGTCAACCGGCGGCCCTTCAGCCGACCCTGAATCGCGAGGCCAGACACCTGCTGCCACCACGTCCCGGTCTGCTCGTCGCGCATGACGAAGTTCTGGTTGTTGATCCCGGACAGCCTGAACGTGAGGCGTTGGCCATCCAGCACGGCGCTCCACACCAGACCGGTGTGGCAGAGCGTTCAATAGGTGGCGACGATCGGCTCGCCGGCGACGATGTCGTTGGCGATGTGGTGGTAGGCGAGCTGGAGAATCGGATAGGCGACCGCCTGGCCCCTGATCTTCACGGCCATCACGACGTCGTTGTCGTGGACGAACGTGGCCTTCGACGGCGCCACGAACTGCGGGGCGCCCAGCGGATTGAACATCCACTCGAAGTGGTTCTGCCGCGCGAACCAGGCGCCGGCGACGACCGGCACGAGCGGAAGAATCACCAGCGCGCGGCTCCACCAGCGACGCGACCGCGTGAAGGTCCAGATCGCCAGCAGGCTCGACGCAACGGCGAACCCGAGCGTCACGTTCGGCGCATACGTCCGCGCGATCAGCGCCCACTGCATCAGCCGCGCCGCCTGCGGCCGGAACGGCATGATGTAGACGGTCGGGAACGCAATCCAGGCGGTGCCCAGCGCGGCGACGATCATGAGCGCGACCCAGAGCGGCCAGACGCGACGCTTCATGGACGTCAGGATCGCTACCCGCCGCAGGTCGGTCAATAGTGCAAACGGTCTAGTGTCGCGCTCCTTAGTGCGCATCATGCTACGCTCGGATCCCGATGGCCGGCAGGATCAGCCACGTCTCGCCAGGCGCCGCCTGCGACCACGGGCGCGTCGTCATTCACGGCTCGAACTTCGAGCTGGGCAGCGCCGCCGGCCCTGACGTCCGCTTTGGCGACGTCGCCGCTCGCGCCAACGCCGTCCGTCCGACGCGGATGGTCGTGACCGTCCCCGCGGACCTCGCGGGCGGCCCCACGCCCGTAACGATCGCCGGCGCCGAAGGGTCAGCGGTCGTCGAGATCGGCAGTGTGATCTCGCGCGGGCTCCATCAGGTGGACAACCCGGTGGTGGACTCGGCAGGACGCATCTATCTCACCTACAGTGGCTCGCGCGGCGAGCAGGTGCCGGTTTCGATCTTTCGCGTCAACCCGGACGGCACGCGCGAGCCGTTCGTGGCGGGTCTCGTGAACCCGACGTCGATGACGATCGGTCCCGACGGCGCGCTCTACGTTTCGAGCCGTTTCGAGGGCGTCGTCTATCGCGTGGACGGCACCGGGCAGTTCGAGCCCGCGGTGTCGGATGTCGGCGTCGCGTGCGGCGTGGCGTTCGGTCCTGACGGCACGATGTTCGTCGGCGATCGGTCCGGCACGATCTTCCGGGTCCGCGGCAACGGGCAGGCGACGATGATGGCGACGCTGCCGCCGTCGGTGGCGGCGTTTCACCTGGCGATGGGGCCGGATCGGTGTCTCTACGTCACGGCGCCGACGCTGACCTCGCAGGACGTCGTCTATCGCGTGCACCTGGACGGCGCCGTCGAAGTCGCCTGGTCGGGGTTCGGACGTCCGCAGGGCCTGGCGTTCTCGTCCGACGGCGTGCTGCACGTCATCGAGGCGCTGGCGGGGCAGAGCGGCGTCTATCGTCTGGCGGGCGGGCCACCCGAGCTCCTGGTCAGCGGCGTGGGACTGGTTGGCCTCGCGTTCACGCCGTCCGGCGGGATGGTGGTCGCCGCCAACGACACGGCCTGGCGGCTCTAGCCACTAGTAACCGCTACGACGCCAGCTTCTTCAGCAGGGCGATATTCGACAACATCCGACCGGCGCCCCTCACGACGGACGTCAGCGGGTCTTCCGCCATCTGCACGGGAAGCTCGGTGTCCTCTCGCAGGCGGTGATCCAGGTTCTTGAGCAGCGAGCCGCCGCCGGTCAAGACGACGCCGTGGTCGAAGATGTCTGAGGCGAGCTCCGGGGGGATGCGCTCCAGCGCATCGCGGACGGCGCCGACGATCACGTCGACTGTCGGCTTGAGGGCGTCGCGGATCTCGCCGTCGCTCACCATCACGCGCTTCGGCAACCCGTCGATCAGATGCCGCCCTCGGACCTCGAGCGTGCGGGGCGTCTCGAACGGCATCGCCGAGCCGACCTCCATCTTGATGCGCTCCGCGGTCCGCTCGCCGATCAGCAGGCCGTGATGGCGCTTCATGTGATCGAGGATCGCTTCGTCCATCTCGTCGCCTCCGATCCGGACCGACTTCCGGTACACCAGCCCGGCGAGCGAGATGACCGCGATGTCAGTCGTGCCTCCGCCGATGTCGACGATCATGTTGCCGAACGGCTCGGTAATTGGCAGGCCTGCTCCGATCGCCGCCGCGACCGGCTCGTCGACCAGGTAAACCTCGCCCGCCCTCGCTCGCAGCGTGCTCTCCCGCACGGCACGCCGCTCGACTTCGGTAATCTCCGCCGGCACCCCGACCACCACGCGTGGCCGCAGCCACCCCGATTGCTTGTGAGCGCGCCGGATGAACTCGGTCAGCATCCGCTCTGCGGCCTCGAAGTCGGCGATGACCCCGTCGCGCATCGGCCGCAGCGCGACCAGGTCGCGCGGCGTGCGGCCCACCATCTCGCGGGCCTTCGTGCCGACAGCCTCGATCCGTTTCTGCGCCGTGTTGTAGGCGACCACGGACGGCTCGTTCAGGACGATGCCCCGGCCGAGGACGAACACACAGGTATTGGCGGTACCGAGGTCGATGGCCAGATCGGTCCCGAGACCGAGCAGGCTGCCCAGCAACATGGTCGCTCCACGTGGGGAGACGGCGGAAGAGGTACGGACCGCCGCGTCGGCGACAGCAAGTGACGTGCCCGCGCGCGGCGGCGCAGCGCACGTCGCGGCGCGATCGGGCGATCGCGCAGATTGCTCGGCAACTTCGTTTGAGAGTCGGGCGGCGCCGTCGCTCGCGAGTCGCGCGTCGGCTGGATCGCGGTCGATCGCGTAAACCTCACACGCCGGATTTACACGGTGAGTCAGATGCAGGCGGCGCGCGACTCCCGCGCGCCGCTCGTGAGCCGGTCGCGTTACGCCGCGAGCTTCATCAGCAGGGGCAGGTCCGTGAGCATCTTGCCCGCGCCGAGCACCACGGAGGTCAGCGGATCCTCCGCGAGCTGCACCGGCAGCTGCGTGTCTTCGGCGATGCGGCGATCGAGGTTCTTCAGCAGCGCTCCCCCGCCGGTCAGGACGACGCCGCGGTCGTAGATGTCCGCGGAGAGTTCCGGCGGCACCCGCTCGAGGGCGTCCCGCACGGCCTGCACGAGCACGTCGATCGTGGCCTTGAGCGCCGCGCGGATCTCGCCGTCACACACCTTGATGCTCTTCGGGACGCCGTCCTGCAGGTGCCGTCCACGAACTTCCATCGTTAGCGCGGTGTCCAGCGGCGTGGCCGAGCCGATCTCCATCTTGATGGCTTCCGCCGTCCGTTCGCCGATGAGCAGCCCGTGCTGGCGCTTCATGAACTCGATGATCGCCTCGTCCATCTCGTTGCCGGCGATGCGGACGGACTTGCTGTAGACCATACCGGCCAGCGAGACCACGGCGATGTCAGTGGTGCCTCCGCCGATGTCCACGATCATGTTGCCGGTCGGCTCGGTGATCGGCAGTCCCGCGCCGACGGCCGCGGCCACGGGCTCGTCCACGAGGAACACCTCGCTGGCCTTGGCGCGGAGCGTGCTGTCCCTCACGGCGCGGCGCTCGACCTGCGTGATTTCCGCGGGCACGCCGACGATGACGCGCGGGCGAACCCACGTGGCCCTCGGCTGCGCCTTGCGGATGAAGTCGGTGAGCATCCGCTCCGCGGCTTCGAAGTCGGCGATGACGCCGTCGCGCAGCGGGCGAATCGCCGTCAGGTGCTGCGGGGTGCGGCCGATCATCTCCCTGGCCTCTCTCCCGACGGCCTCGATGCGCCCAGCCACCGTGTTGTAGGCGACCACCGACGGCTCGTTCAGGACGATGCCGCGACCCGGCGCGTACACGCAGGTGTTGGCGGTGCCGAGGTCGATGGCCAGATCGGTGTTGAACCCTAGGGCGCGAGTGAACTTCATGAACGACTCCCGATGAAGACAAGAGGGCCGACGCGGTGCCGATGGTGGTATCGGTCCCACCCGTGCGTGGCAACACGCGTGCCTGCACGCTTTGGCGCGAGAAATAGGGACTATTTTCGCCATGGGGCCGGCAGACGGTCTCCGGGCCGACACGTGACGCCCGGCTGGCCGACACTTCAGCGGGATTCGGGATGTTCCGGATTTGCCGAATGGCGGACGCAAAGACACCTGGATTCTGAGATTTCAGGTTGAAAAGAGCTCGCGCGTGTCCTTGCAGAGCATCACGCGATCCCTGGGATAGAATCCCCGCCAATGTCGCAGCTCTTCCGTCGCAAGCCCATTGCGGCGCTGCTCGTGGACGAGACGGACACCGCGCACTCGCTCAAGCGCGTGCTCGGCGCTGGCGACCTGGTGATGCTGGCCATCGGCGCGGTAATCGGCGCGGGCATCTTCGGGTCGATCGGCCAGGCCGCAGCCGGGCAAATCGGACCCCATGGCGAGGTCATCCGGGTTGGCGCCGGACCCGCCCTGGTCCTTTCCTTCATCCTCCTGGGCGCCTGCTGCGCGCTGGCGGGCCTCTGCTACGCGGAGCTGGCCGCGATGATCCCCCAGGCGGGGAGCGCCTACGCCTATTCGTACGCGACGCTTGGCGAGGTCGTGGCCTGGATCATCGGCTGGGACCTGATTCTGGAGTACGCCGTCGGGAACGTCGCCGTGGCGATTTCGTGGGGCGACTACTTCAAGTCCCTGTTCGCCGGCTGGATCACGTTCCCCACGTGGCTCACCACCGGCTACCGCACGGCGCTGCTCAGCCCCGACAAGGCCGTCCACGGGCTTCTCGACACCGCCCCGACGATCGCGGGCATCCCGATCCTGGTCAACCTGCCGGCGTTCGGCATCGTGATGCTGATCACGTGGCTGCTGCTGCGCGGCGCGCGCGAGAGCACCCGCGCCAACAACATCATGGTGGCCGTCAAGCTGGCCGTCCTCGCGCTGTTCATCATCGCGGGACTGGGCCACATCAACCCGGCCAACTACACGCCGTTTGCGCCGAACGGTTTCACCGGCATCCATCAGGGTGCGGCGATCGTCTTCTTCGCCTACATCGGCTTCGACGCGATCTCGACGGCGGCGGAGGAGACGAAGAACCCGCAGCGCAACCTGCCGATCGGGATCATGGGCGGGCTGGCGATCTGCACGGTCATCTACATCGTGATTGGCGTCGTGCTGACGGGCATGGTGCCCTACCAGGACCTTGGCAAGGCCGCCGATCCCCTGGCGTATGCGCTCACGGCCACGGGACTGCAGGGCATCGCGCGCATCGTCGCCCTCGGCGCCGTGTTCTCGATGGCCGCCGTGCTGCTGGTATTCCAGTACGGCCAGCCGCGGATCTTCTTCTCGATGGCCCGTGACGGACTGCTGCCACAGTGGGCGGCGCGCGTGGACGAGAAGACGCGGATCCCCTACACGACGACGCTCCTGACCGGCGTCTTCGTCGCGCTGTGGTCGGCCATCGGCGACGCAGGCGAGACCTACGACCTCACGAACATCGGCACGCTGTTCGCCTTTGCGCTGGTCTCGATCGGCGTCATCGTCTTGCGGCACACCGAGCCCGAACGCCCGAGGCCGTTCCGCGTGCCTTTCGTGCATGTGGTGGGGCTCTCCGGAGCGGGGCTCTGCGTCTTCGTGATGAAGGGCCTGCCGCGGCAGGCCTGGGAACGGTTCGGCTGGTGGCTGCTGATCGGCCTGGTGCTGTACTTTTTCTACGGGTATTCGCACTCCCGGCTGCGCTCGACCCCTGCGGAGGACGGTCCGCCCGCCACTCGCTGAGCTGATTCCGCTGTCTGGCCTGTGCCGGAATGGTACAATTCAAGGTTTGGGGGAGCCCCCGGTGCCCCTCACCTTGACGTTATGGGCCACGACTGGATTGCCGTACGCGGCGCGCGCGTACACAACCTGAAAAACATCGACGCGGACATGCCCCGCGAGCGGCTCGTCGTCATTACGGGCCTTTCGGGCTCCGGCAAGTCGTCGCTGGCCTTCGACACGATTTACGCCGAGGGCCAGCGGCGCTACGTCGAGTCTCTCTCCGCCTACGCACGCCAGTTCCTCGAGCAGATGGAAAAGCCGGACGTGGACCTGATCGAGGGTCTGTCGCCGGCCATCTCGATCGAGCAGAAGACGACGGCGAGCAACCCGCGTTCGACCGTCGGCACCGTCACCGAGATTTACGACTACCTGCGACTGCTGTTCGCGAATATCGGCGTGCCGCACTGCCCGAACTGCGGACGCGAGATCGCCAGCCAGTCGCTCGAACGCATCATCGACCTGGTGATGACGTACCCGCAGGACGAGCGCATCAACGTGCTGGCGCCGATCGTCCGGGGTCGCAAGGGCGAGTTCAAGAAAGAGCTCGAAGCGCTTCGCACCCGTGGCTTCTCGAAGGCGCGCATCGACGGTCTCTTCCGTTCGCTCGAAGACGACATCAAGCTCGATCGCCGGAAGAACCACACGATTGAAGTCGTCGTGGACCGGCTCGTCGTGCGCTCCGGCATCGAGCGCCGCCTGACCGAGTCGATCGAGACCGCGCTCCAGCTCGCCAACGAGATCGTCGTCATCAACGGCCTGGACGAAGGCGACCGCCTCTTCTCACGGCGGATGGCGTGCGTCAACTGCGGCATCAGCGTGCCGGAGCTCTCGCCGCGTGCGTTCTCGTTCAACTCGCCGCACGGCGCCTGCCCGGAGTGCCAGGGCCTCGGCGCCACGTGGGACTTCGACCCGGCCCGCATCGTCCCCGACCCGTCGAAGTCGCTCGCGGACGGCGCGATCGCGCCCTGGGCCCGCGGTGACAAGAAGCTCGTGGCCGACGCATTGGCGGCGCTGTCGGCGACGTTCGGCATCGAGCTGAACACGCCGTTCGCGAAGCTGCCGAAAAAGCAGCGCGACCTGCTGCTCTTCGGCCCGGGCGCCGCCGTCGAGACGAAGAGCGCCGCGAAGAAGCGCGCGCCCGAGCCATTTGGCCGCGATTTCGAAGGCATCGTGCCCAACCTGCGCCGCCGCTACAACGAGGCGACGTGGACGTTGCAGGAAGAGATGGAGCCGTATCGCGCGCTGCGGCTGTGCCCGGCGTGCGAGGGCGAGCGCCTCAAGCCGGAAAGCCGCGCGGTCCGCGTGAAGGGCCGTCGGATCGCCGAGTACGTGAACCTGCCGATCGCCGAGGCCGGCAACGTCTTCTCGATGCTTGAGCTCTCCGATCGCGAGTCGATCATCGCCGGCCGTATCCTGAAGGAGATTCAGGATCGGCTGCGCTTCCTGAACGACGTCGGCGTGGGCTATCTCACGATTGGCCGCAGCGCGGCGACCCTGTCGGGCGGCGAAGGCCAGCGCATCCGCCTCGCGACACAAATCGGGTCGAACCTCACCGGCGTGCTGTACGTCCTCGACGAGCCGTCAATCGGCCTGCACCAACGGGACAATCGGGCGCTCCTGAACACCCTCGCGCGCCTGCGCGACCTGGGCAACACCGTCATCGTCGTCGAGCACGACGAGGAGACGATCCGCAAGGCGGACTACGTCATCGACCTCGGACTCGGCGCAGGTGAGCACGGCGGACGGGTGATCTTCCAGGGTCCGCCGACGGAGCTGCTCGGCACCGGGCCCCGATTGATTGATCCGGCGTCAGGCCCTGCGCTCTCCGAAGGGGCCACCGAATCGCTGACCGGCGCGTACCTCCGGGGCGAGCGGCGCATCGACACGCCATCTGCGCGGCGGCCGTCGCTGAAGGGCGCCATCACGATTCGCGGGGCCCGCGCACACAACCTCAAGAACGTGGACGTCGAGATCCCGCTCGGAACGTTCACCGCCGTCACCGGCGTGAGCGGGTCGGGCAAGTCCACCCTCGTCAACGACATCCTCTACAAGTCGCTGGCACGCCAGCTCTATCGCGCCGCCGACGAACCTGGGGCACACGACACGATCAAGGGCGTCGAGCTGGTCGACAAGGTGATCGAGATCGACCAGTCGCCGATCGGTCGCACGCCGCGCAGCAACCCGTCGACGTACACGGGCCTGTTCACGTTCATCCGCGAGCTGTTCGCGATGCTGCCCGAAGCCAGGCAGCGGGGCTTCAAGCCGGGCCGCTTCTCGTTCAACGTCAAAGGCGGCCGCTGCGAGGCCTGCCAGGGCGACGGCGTCATCGCGATCGAGATGCACTTCCTCCCGAACGTGTACGTGACCTGCGAAGAATGTAAGGGGAAGCGCTACAACCGCGAGACACTCGAGATCCGCTATCGCGGCAAGTCGATCGCCGACGTGCTCGACCTCACAGTCGATCAGGCGCTGCCGCTGCTCGAGAACGTGCCGCCGATCGCGCACAAGCTGCGGACGCTGCAGGAAGTCGGCCTGGGGTACATCGAGCTCGGACAGTCCGCCACGACACTCTCGGGCGGCGAAGCGCAGCGCGTGAAGCTCGCACGCGAACTGTCGAAGCGCGGCACCGGACGGACGCTCTACATCCTGGACGAGCCGACGACGGGCCTGCACTTCGAGGACGTCAAGAAACTGCTCGACGTGCTCGGCAAACTGGTCGATCAGGGGAACACGGTGCTCGTCATCGAGCACAATCTCGACGTCGTCCGCACGGCCGATCACGTGATCGATCTGGGGCCGGAGGGCGGCGAAGGCGGCGGCCGGATCATCGCCGAAGGCACGCCGGAAGCGGTCGCACGAGTCCCCGCCTCGCACACCGGCCGCTTCCTGGCAGATGCCCTTGGCGTAGCGGCGGCCACACGGCGCGCCGGGTAATATCGTAGGCTGTGGTAAGAGAGACACACTTAGGCACCCGGCCCATGTGGCTGGCCAACCACAAACTTGAATTTCAAGGGTTCTTCGTGGCTGATGTATATTCGTGTAATTTCATGAATCTAAAGAGCATGGGTGTATTCGACGATCACTGCGGTCGGGCGGCATTCCGTTTGCTCTCGGTGGGCTGGACCCGCTCCTAGCGAGCAGGGGAGGCTCATGGACCCACAACGCACGCTTCGGCGATCGACATCCTGCGCAGGGATCGGTCTCCATTCCGGCAAGAAGGTCACCCTCTCGCTCAAGCCCGCTGCCCCGAATTCGGGCATTCGCTTCCGGCGGACTGACCTGGGCGGCATCGAGATCCCGGCGCACGTCGGTCACGTGGGTGCGGTGGCCTATGCCACGCAGTTGAAGTCCGGAGAGGCGCGCGTCGAGACGGTGGAGCACCTGCTGGCGGCACTCGCGAGCGCTGGGATCGACAACGCGATCGTGGAGCTGAACACGCCGGAAGTGCCGATCATGGACGGCAGCTCGGCGCCGTTCATCTATCTGGTCCAGGAAGCCGGCGTGAAGTTCCTCTCGGAGCCGCGCCGCTACTTGAAGGTCACCGAGCCGGTCGCGCTGACGCGCGGCGACAAGCAGATCACCCTCTACCCCTCGGATCAGTTCAAGGTCACGTACACGATCAGCTTCGATCACCCGCTGCTGCGTCACCAGACGCGCACGATGGTCGTGAACGAAGACACCTTCATCGACGAGATCGCGCCAGCGCGGACGTTCACGTTCCTGAAGGAAGTGGAGATGCTGCGGCAGAACGGGCTGGCCCTCGGCGGATCGCTCGACAACGCGATCGTGATCGGGGACACAGGCGTTCTCAACAGCTCGTTGCGCTTCGAGGACGAGTTCGTGCGCCACAAGATCCTCGACCTGGTCGGCGACTTCGCGCTTCTCGGCCACCCGATCGTCGCCCACGCCGTGGTCCACCGCGGTGGGCATGCCCTGCACACCGCGATGGCGGCGCGGCTGCTCGAGCAGACGAGCGCATGGGAGCTGGTCGCGGCGCCGGCAAGCGCCACGGGCGCCGGCGCAGCCGTTCCCGCTCCGGCACTCTCCTGAAAAGAAGGTCTATGGGTTCATGGGTCCATGGGTCCATGGGGGACCATGGACGTCATCACCCATGCACCCATGCACCCA
>JBKPSY010000212.1:0-11796 GCA_046735235.1 Acidobacteriota bacterium
CGGGGACATGACGAACATCCGCGCAGCGCTCAATCGCGGGGCCTTCGACTTCGTTACCAAGCCAATTGACTTTCAGGATCTCGCCCTCACGCTGACCCGAAGCATCCAGGAAGCCCGCACCAAGCGGCAGGCCGCCAGCGACCACGAGCGGCTCGTGGCACTGGCGCGCGAACTCGACGTGGCCAGGCGAATCCAGCAGTCGATCGTTCCGACGCGCTTCCCGCCGTTCCCGCACCGGACCGACGTAGCCATTCACGCCAGCATGCAGCCGGCGCGTTCGGTGGGCGGGGACTTCTACGACTACTTCTTCATCGACGAGCACCGCCTGGCCTTCGCCATCGGCGATGTCACCGGCAAGGGCGTGCCTGCGGCGCTCTTCATGGCGGTCAGCCGTACGCTGCTCCGATCTACAGCGGCCCGCGGCTCCTCGCCCAGCGAATGCCTCGCCTCGGTCAATACGTCGCTCTGCGCCGAAGACGTTGGCGGGATGTTCGTGACCTGCTTCTACGGCGTGCTCGACACCCGGACAGGCCGGATCGAGATGTGCAACGCCGGGCACAACCCGCCGTACATCCTGCGCGCGGATGGATCGCTCGCACGCACGCCGCAGGCCGGCGGCTTCATGCTGGGTATGTTTGCCGACGCCTCTTACGACTCCGCGACGGTCGACCTTCGCCCCGGTGATTCACTCGTGTTGTTCACCGACGGAGTCACCGAGGCCGCCAACAGCGGCGACGACCAGTTCGAGGAGGAACGCCTCGAGGCCACGATGCAGCGCCTCGCGGCCGCAGGCGGCCAGGTCACAGCCGAGCAGATCGTCGCTGGCGTGATCGCGGACGTCCAGCAGTTCGCGAGCGGCGCCCCGCAGGCCGACGACATCACGATGCTCGTGCTGACCTGGGCCGCCCAGGGCAGCGTCGCGACCACATGACGTGCGCGCACTCCACATTCGAGTGACCCTATGACGACGACCGCACGGCTCACGCTCGGCCTCGCCGCTGTCGTTCCTGCCGTTCTGCTCGCGGCCTCATCCGCGCCCGTAACCCCCGCCAGCCCGGTTGGCGCTCCCGCCACGCGCGGTGAGCTGGGCCGTCCGTTCCTGAACTGCATCGGGTCGCGAGACTACGGAGCCACGTCGCAGAACTGGGTGTTCGCCGAGGACAACCGTGGCCTGATTTACGTCGGCAACAACCTGGGCGCCCTCGAGTACGACGGGTCGTCGTGGCGATTGATCGAGACGGCGAATCGGTCCGTGGTGCGGTCCATGACCAAGGATGCCCAGGGCCGTCTCTATGTGGGGAGCACCAGTGAGATTGGATATCTCGCCCCGGACCCGCGCGGCCAGATGCAATACGTGTCGCTGCTGCAGTACGTGCCGCAGAAGGACCGCGACTTCAACGACGTGTGGACGGCCCACGCGACGCCGCAGGGGATCTACTTTCAGTCCCGGGAAATTCTCATTCGGCTGACTCCTCCGGCCGATCCGCAGAGCACCACTGGCTGGACCGAGCGCAGCTGGAGGCCGAAGGGCCGGTTTCTCTTCGGGTTCTGGGTCGGCGGCGTCTACTACGTGCATCACCAGGGTGTCGGGCTGCAGCGCATGGTCGGGGACGAGCTCGAAACGGTTCCAGGCAGCGAACAGTTTGCCGGAGAGCGGCTGCAGGTGCTGCTGCCCCTGACGAGCGGAGACCACTCGGATCTGCTGGTCGGCACGTTCAATCGCGGCCTCTTCCGCTACGACGGCCAGTCGTTTCGTCCTTTCGTGACGGATGCCGACCAGTACTTCCGTACGCGAACGCTCTACAAAGGCACGCTGCTGCCGGACGGCACCATCGGCCTGACCACGATCAGCGGCGGCGTCGTCATCATGGACGTCACCGGTCACGCGCTGCGATACATCAATCAGGAAACAGGGCTGCCCAACGACAACGGCCTCTCGATGTTCGTGGACCACAGCGGGACGCTCTGGGTCGCTCCGGAAGGCGCCGTGTGCCAGGTCGAAATCCCCTCGCCGCTCTCGCGGTTCGACATCAAAGTCGGCCTGTCGGGCAGCGTGGCCGACGTCGTGCGGCACAAGGGCGTGCTGTACGTCGCCACCGGCGTTGGGGTCTTCTACCTCGACACCGTCACCTCCACGTTCAAGCAGGTCACAGGTTTTCGCGAAGGTAACTCGCAGGCGACCGGATTGGCGTCGAACGGCGACGTGTTGATGGTGGGCTACGGATCGGGCCTGCATCAGATCGACGGGACGGTGGCGCACGTCATCAAGCCGAACATCGGGGCCTCGTTCTCATGCGGCGCAATCCGGTTCTCCCGCGAGGATCCGAGACGCCTCTGGATCGCGCTCGAAGACGGCCTCGCCACCATGCACCTCGACGACCACGGTCGCTGGGTGGACGACGGTCGAATTCCCGGCGTGCGTGAAACCCTGAACGTGCTCGCCGAGCCGACGCCGGGAGTGCTGTGGCTCGGCACCGGAGCGCAGGGCACCCTTCGCGTTCAGTTCCCGGACGGCTCCTTCGAGCATCCACGGATCGACCGCTACGGCAAGGCCGCCGGCCTCGCGGGTGACAACGGCGTGTCAGCCTACACCGTGGACGGACGCCCGGTGTTCGTGATGAAGCAGGGCGTCTTCCGGTTCGACGACCAACGCCAGCGCTTCGTACCGGACGACCGCTTCAAGGGCATCGCCGTGGGCGGCACCCAGGACGAGTCCGCCATCGCCGAGGACGCGGCAGGCAACGTGTGGGCGAACTTCGGCAAGGAGACGGCCGAGTTCCGGCGGCAGGCCGATGGCTCGTACACGGCCGAGAAGACCGCGCTGCTCCGTTTCTCGGATCTCGCGGTCGCGAAGATCTTCGTCGAGCCCGATGGTGTGGTCTGGTTTGCAAGAGACGATGGGCTCATCCGGTACGACCCGTCGGTCCGCAAGAACTACACGGCTGACTACCCGGCCCTGATCCGGCGCGTCACGGCGGGTGAGGGCCGAACGCTGTTCGGCGGCACGCTCGTGCCGGGGGCGCCAGCGCCGGCCCTTGCGGCCGGAGAAAACACGCTCCGGTTCGAATTCACGGCCGCCAGCTACGACGACGTGCGGACGACGCAGTACCAGACCGTGCTCGAGGGCTTCGACTCGCATTGGTCCGGGTGGACCTCGGAGTCGAAGCGCGATTACACGAACCTGCCGTCGGGGTCTTTCCGGTTCCGTGTCAAGGCGCGCAACCTGTACCAGCACGAAAGCGCCGAGACCGATTACGCCTTCACGATCACGCCGCCCTGGTACGCCACGTGGTGGGCGTACGCGTTGGATGTCCTGCTCGCCGGCGGCGCCATCTTCGGGTTCGTCGCCGTCCGGACCCGCGGGCTGCGCGCCGAAGGCCGCCGCCTCGAAGGCGTCGTGGCAGACCGCACCCGCGAGATCCGGGAGCGCGAGGCCGAGGTTCGCACCCAGGCGGAAGAGCTGCGCACGATCGACGACATCGTCAAGGTCATCAACCGCGAGGAGGGACTGCGCAACGTGCTTCACGCGCTGCTCGAGCAGGGCATGAAGCTGGTGCCGCAGGCGCAGAAGGCGGCGTTCCTCGTGCGCGATCTCGACACCGAGATGTTCGTCTTTGCCAGCCACCTCGGGTATCCCCCTGAACAGTTCCCGGGCGTGTCGCTGACCGAGGCCGAGGACACGCAGCGGTACGCCGAAGGCACCGAGCGCGTCGAGAAGGGGGTCTACATCGTCCGCCCCATCGAGCAGAACGGCCGGGCCCCGATCGCGGGCGTGGCGACGCCGAAGGCGATGGTCGCGATGACCGTGGCGCTCCGTGGCCGGCTCGAAGGTCTGCTCGTCTTCGACAACATGGACGATCCGAACGCGTTCAACCATTCGGATCTCCAGCGCCTGACGCGGCTCCGGGAGCACGCGATGGCGGCGGTCGCGAAGGCGAGGACGCTGGTCACCCTGCAGGAGAAGACGACGGCCCTGCAACATCAGAAGGAGCAGGTCGAGAAGTCGTACGACAACGTCGAGCTGCTCAGCCGGATCGGCCGCGACATCACGGCCAAGCTCTCGAGCGAAGAGATCATCAGCACGGTTTACCAGAACGTGAACTCGTTGATGGATGCGGCCGTCTTCGGCATCGGCCTGGTGAACGAGGCCGAGCAGCGGCTCGAGTTTCCGGCGACCAAGGAGAACGGTGTCCAGCTGCCGCCGTTCAGCTATCGGCTGGACGACGAATCACGACTCGCGGTGGTGTGCTACACGCGGCGGCAGGAAATCGTGATCGAGGACATGCCGCGCGATCACTCGCGGTACATCAAGAACTACAAGCCGCCGATTGCCGGCAACCCTGTGGCCTCCCTGCTGTACCTGCCGCTCGTGTACAAGGACCGGGCGATTGGCGTCATCACGGCGCAGAGTTTCCGCACGCACGCGTACACGGATTACCACCTGAACATCCTGCGCAACCTGGCGACCTACGCCACCATCGCGCTCGAGAACGCGGACGCCTACCGGCAGTTGAACAGCACCTTCGACCGGCTGAAGTCCACGCAGGAGCAGCTGGTCGTGCAGGAGAAGCTCGCCTCGCTGGGCGCGCTGACGGCCGGCATCGCGCACGAGATCAAGAACCCGTTGAACTTCGTGAACAACTTCGCCGAGCTGTCGACCGAGCTGGCCGAGGAGCTGCGCCAGGAGCTCGAGCGGGTCAAGGACCGGCTCGAGCCCGCCGACTTCGAACAGCTGCTCTCACTCGCCGGCGACCTTCAGATGAACGCCAGAAAGATCAACGACCACGGCCGCCGCGCCGACAGCATCGTCCGCGGCATGCTCCTGCACTCCCGAGGCCAGTCCGGCGAGCGCCAGGATACGGACGTGAACGCGCTGCTCGAGGAATACGTCAACCTGTCGTATCACGGCGTGCGCGCGCAGGACTCCTCGTTCAACCTCACCGTCGAGCGCGCGTACGATCCAACGGTCGGGACCATCCAGGCCATCCCGCAGGACCTGAGCCGCGTCTTCTTGAACATCGTGAACAACGCCTGTTACGCGACGCACGAGAAGAAGAAGGCACTCGATCAGGCCGGCCGGCACGACTTCATGCCGACGTTGTCCGTGTCCACGAGGAATGCCGGCGACACCGTCGAGATTCGCGTGCGCGACAACGGCGAGGGCATCCCGAAGGAGATCCGGGATCGGATCTTCAATCCCTTCTTCACCACGAAGCCGACGGGACAGGGAACGGGCCTCGGCCTCTCGATCAGCCACGAAATCGTGGTGCAGCAGCACCATGGCACGCTCGAGGTCGACTCGGCGCCAGGACAGTACACAGAGTTCGTGATTCGCCTGCCACGGGCGAGCGAGGCGGCGGTGGACGACGGCCAGGCGGCGCTCGCCTGAGCGGCAGCATTCGACCGGCGACGGGGACCGATATGAACATCGTGATTGTCGATGACGAGCGGGATGTGCAGGCGCTGTTCGAGCAGCGCTTCAGGCGCGAGCTGCGCGAGGGGCTGCTGCACCTGCACTTCGCCTTCTCCGGCGAGGAGGCGCTGGCTTTGCTCGACCACCGCGGCATCGCCGACATCGTGCTCATCCTGTCGGACATCAACATGCCCGGCATGAACGGGCTCGAGCTGCTCAAGGCCGTCAAGGAGCGCTACCCGCAGCTGAAGGTCTACATGATTACGGCCTACGGCGACGCGGAGAGCCACCAGCGAGCCGTTGAGTACGGGTGCGACGACTACCTGACCAAGCCCATCGACTTCAACGTGCTCAGGAGCCGCATCGGCCTGCAGTCAGCGCCACGATAGCGAGCTCCGCCGTGAATGCCCGGCCTGCGCCGACGTCTCCGAAAAGATCGTCAGCAGGAAACCGCTCGGATCGCTGACCTCGAACGCACGGCTCTTCCATGCCGTGTCGCGAGGATCGACTTGAGCGTGATGCCCTGGTTGCCCCCCTCCTCTTCGTCGCCTTTGTGGTCCACACTGGCGGTGATCGTGCATGGCTTTCATCGGCGCCACGTCAACGACGGCCGCAGCTACGGTGGAGGATGTATGACTGATCCGCACACGCTCGCTCCCGCTCTTCAGCTTGCCGCAACCAACAAGGCCCGCTTTCCGAATGAGAGCCCGGACTACAGGGCGGCCCGTAACGCGCTTCTTGTCGAAGAAATTGAGCTCCGCCGCCACATCGAGCGCGTGGCCGCGCAGCGGCGGGCGCTTCCTTCGGGAGGCCAACTCCCTCAGGACTTCGAGCTCGTCTCCGAAACAGGCCCGGTTCATTTGTCGGCACTGTTCCACGACAAAGATACGCTGATGATCTACAGCATGATGTACGGCCCGCAACGCCAGGCGCCGTGTCCCATGTGCACGTCATTCCTGACGTCCTGGAACGGGACCGCCGTCAATCTGCGTGAGCGCGTCGCCCTGGCCGTCACAGCTCGCTCATCGATCGATCGGCTGATCGAATACAGGAAGCAACGTGGCTTTGTGAACCTTCCCTTCGTGTCCGACATGTCCGGCGAGTACACCCGCACCTACGTCAATCCCGAAGACGCCGACGTCCCTGGCTTCAGCGTCTTCAGCCGGCGCGACGGGATGATCCGTCACTTTTACACTGGGGAAATGAGCGGTGCGATGGCTGACCCGGGACAAGATCCGCGCGGGGCGCCGGACCTGGATCCCCTCTGGTTGCTGCTGGATTTGACGCCGGGAGGCCGCGGTACGGATTGGTATCCGAAGCTCGATTACGGGCACGAGGCGTCAGCGAGCGACCCCGTCCGCCAGGGTCGATGAGAGAGCCCGACACGCCCCAATGAGGGAGGATCGAGACATGTTGAGCAACGCGCCGGTCGTTCCATACATTCCCGTCTCAGACATCACCCGGGCGAGAAAGTTCTACGAAGAGAAGGTCGGTCTGAAGCCGAAGCAGGAGTACGCCGGTGGTGTCATTTACGAATGTGGCAAAGGATCATGGCTATTCATGTATCCGTCCGCCGGCGCCGGCACATCACGAGCCAGCACGGCATTCTGGGCAGTGGAGGATGTTGCGGCCGAAGTCGCCACCCTGAAATCTCGAGGCGTGAAGTTTGAAGAATACGACATGCCGGGAATCAAAACGGTCGACGGCATCGCAACCGGTGGTGGCGCGAAGACGGCGTGGTTCAAGGACACCGAAGGCAACATTCTTGCCCTCAGTCAACGGTTGTAGATTGTCGTAGGGCTCGCACCGAGCCGAAGAGTACGCAATCAGGAACCGCGCGGATGTGCCTCGTGAGGGAAGGGGTTATGGCCAGGCTCGTGTTTGGAATGAACCAGTCCCTGGACGGCTACGTCGACCATACGGCGTTTGCGCCAGGCCCCATGCTCTTCCGCCACTTCATCGAGGAGGCTCAGCGGCAGGCGGGCAGTGTCTACGGCCGGCGCATGTACGAGGTCATGCGTTACTGGGACGACGATCAGCCTGAATGGGATGCAGATGAACACGCCTTCGCGGCGGCGTGGCGGAAGCAGCCGAAATGGGTCGTGTCGCGCTCGTTGACGTCGGTCGGCCCCAACGCCACGCTCGTTGCGGACGATCTCGAGGGCGCGATCCGCGAGCTGAAGGCCGAGCGCGACGGGGACTTCGAAGTGGCTGGCCCGGAGTTGGCGCAAAGCCTGACCGAACGTGGCCTGATCGATGAGTATCGAATCTACCTGCACCCCGTCGTGCTTGGTCACGGCAAGCCATATTTCGCCGGCCCCCGGCCGCGGCTCCGTCTTGTGGCCAACGATCGACTTGCCGAGGACGTGATCAGGTTGGCCTACGTTCCTGCGTAGCCCGGCGCTCTACGTCCATTCGTATAATGACGTCCGGTCGGAACACGGGGAACACGAGGGAGAGGTCAAATGGCTGCCAAGAAATCACGCTCAACGGCCAAGGCCGCCCGCCCAACCACCGTAGCCGCCTACCTCGCCTCGCTCACCCCGGACAAACGGGCGGTGATCGAAGAGGCCCGCACCCTCGTCCGCAGACACATCCCCAAGGGGTACGTCGAGTTCATGAACTGGGGCGTGATCAACTGGGGGATCCCGCTCGAAGAGTTCTCCAACACCCACAACGGTCAGCCGCTCTGCTACGTGGGCCTCGGCGCGAAGAAAAGCTACAACTCGCTGTACCTGATGGGCGCGTACGAGAGCTCGGACGGCAAGTACACGACGCCGTTCTCGCAGAAGCTGCTCGTCGATGCATTCAAGAAAGCGGGAAAACGACTCGACATGGGGAAGTGCTGTCTCCACTTCAAGGAGCTCGACGATCTCGAGCTCACCTCCGTCGCGAAGGTGATCGCGATGTCGACGCCGAAGGAGTACATCGCGTACTACAAGCGCGTGAAAGGACTCGCGTAGTTTGGGATCTGCGCACGCGGCAGACTAGACGGCCGGGCTTTGCCTCGAAGAAGGGGCGCCGAGGGTCGATCGGACGGTGCGGAGGAACTGCTGCGCCTCGATCGGCTTGGCGGTGTAGCCGGTATACCCGGCGCCGAGCGCGCGTCGTCGATCTTCGGGGCGCGCGAATGCCGTCACCGCAATCGCGGGCAGATCGCGATGGGTCGTGCGGACACGTCGGATGAGCTCGTAGCCATCGACATCCGGCATCGCGATGTCGGCGACGAGCAGATGCACCGCCTCCGAGGAGAGCATCCCCAGCGCACGCTCCGCGCCATCACACTGCAGCACCGTCGCTCCCCGCTGGTGCAGGATGGCATCAAGGAGGCTTCGCGAGTCCGGCTGATCGTCCACGACCAGGACGGTCACTCCTTCGAGACGAAGGTGGACCTCCGCCTCCGCGTGCAGTGCTGAGTCGGCGTGGACGTCTGGGGCGAGCCGGACGGGAAACCGAACCGTGACCACCGTACCGCATCCCGGTCCGTCGCTCGAAGCCCGGATGTCTCCGTCGTGCAGATCCATCAGGTGACGCGTGATCGCGAGTCCGAGGCCGAGCCCTCCATGCCGCCGCGTGGAACGGCTGTCCGCCTGCCTGAAGCGGTCGAACACGAACGGCAGGAAGGCGGGATCGATGCCGACGCCAGAATCAGCCACTTCAACCTCGACGTATCCGGCCGACACCGTCGCGCGGACCCGCACGTGGCCGTGGTCCGGAGTGAACTTCACGGCGTTCGACAGCACGTTGTTCAGCACCTGGTGCACGCGCTGTAGATCGCCGTCGATCTGCGGCAAATCGAGTGGCACGTCCTTCACCAGGTCGATGTGCTTGGCCTGCGCGGCCGGCATCGCGCCGCTCACCGCGGTTTCGATCAGCGGCGGCAGCGTCAGCGGCGCGCGGTCGATTTCCAGCTTGCCGCTGATGATGCGAGAGACGTCGAGAATATCTTCGATGAGCTGTGCCTGTAGCTTCGCGTTGCGCCCAATGACGTCCACCGCCTGACGCACCTGCTCCATCGGGATCCCCGACGCCTGCAGGACCTGCACCCATCCGAGGATCGCGTTCAACGGCGTTCGCAGCTCGTGCGAGAGCGTGGCCAGGAACTCGTCCTTGAGCCGACTGGCTTCCTCAGCGGCGCTGAGCCGTGCAAGCTCCGCCTCCTTGCGGCGCGTGACGATCATGCAGACGCCGCTCATGCGGACGGCCTTGCCGTTCAGGAACTCGACGCGGCCCTTGCCTTCGCACCAGCGAACGGTGCCGTCGGGTGCCACGATCCGGTACTCCACGTCGTGCGGCGTACCCTGCGCCACGGCGCGCTCGGCCGAGGCCAGCACGGCGGCGCGATCGTCCGGGTGGATCTCGCGTTCGTAGCTGCCAAATGTGCCATCGAACGTGCCGGCAGGAAGCCCGTGAATGCGTTCGAGGTTCTCGGACCAGCGGACGGTGTTAGTGGTCAGATCCCAGTCCCACGTTCCCATCGACGCGGCGTCGAGCGCAAAGCGCAGGCGCTCTTCGCTGAGCCGCGCCTGCTCTTCGGCGCGTGTCCGCTCGAGCGCGAACGCCACCTGCGATGCGATCACCGAAGCCAGCTGCAGCTCGTCGTCGCCGAGCTGGCGCGGCGAGCTGAAATAGAGCATGAACTTTCCTATCACCGTCCCCAGGCTCTCGAGCGGAATGAACGCCATTCCGGCGATCCCCTCGGCCTCGATGATCGGCAGATAGGGAGCGAGTCCTGGATCCTTGCTGACGTCAGACACGACGATGGGCTGCGGGTCGGGCGAGTCGGGCCGCCACGGCGTATGCCCTTCGACGGCGCGACGATACGGCTCGGAGAGATCGCGGTAGGCCTTGAAGCGCATCACGCCGTCCGGATCGAACAACAGGATGGACGCTCGGGACACGCCGAGCCCGTCGCGGAGCGCATCGAGCGCGATGCTGTAAATCTCTTCGACTGTGCGCGTGCGGCCGATCGCGCGGGTCAGCGCCAGGCACACGGCAATTTGCGGGTTCGACGCCGTCAACATTGAGGGGCCACGGGGGATTTTACCCGAGGCTCATCTTGGAAGCACGGCAGTTCAAGCTCAGCCATAAAGGATGGCGTCGCGATACGGGCGACTATCAACTCGAACGCTTCGAGTCCGAGCCTTCCAATCGACGGTGCTCGCCATTGGCGACACGCTGTATCCGACCACCGTCCACGATGAGGGGTGGCGCGGTTGCGGTCTTGGAGGGCCGCAGGGCCGCGCGCACGGCAATTGCAAAAGAACCACGAGTCTTCGCATGACGGCTTCGGGATTCAGCGGAAGAGCCTCGGCGCAAAGTCGTTGAGGTTGCGCCGCCAGGTCTGCCACTCGTGATCCGTGCCGGGTGATTCCTCATAGACGTGCGCGATCCCGGCGTCGGTGAGAGACGCGTGCAGCTTGCGGATGCCTGCGCGCATGTTCTCGGGCTCCGCCGTCCCAACACCCAGCCACAAAACGTGCACCTTCTTCGCGAAGACCGCAGGATCGGCAAGCACGCCGTTGTAGTCGGTCTTGAAGTCGACGTCTCGGCCGGTGATGAAGGGTCCGGCCGCCCCGCTGAACCCACCGATGTGCGAGAACACGTCGAGGTGGTTCAGCGTGATGTGGAAGGTCTGCATCCCGCCCATCGAGAGACCGGCCATCGCCCGGTGGTCGCGGTCAGGGATGGTCCGGAAGGTCTTATCGATGAAGGGAATCAGGGCCTGTGTCACGTCGGCCTCGAAGGCCGACATCATGTCCTGCATCGCCTTCCGGAATTCGGGCGAGCCGAAGCCCTTGCCGGCGAGGTCGGGCGGCGGCTCACCGGCACGTCGCGCGTAGCCGTACGCCATCACGACGAGCATCGGCTTCGCCTTGCCGCTCGCAATCAGGTTGTCGAGGATGTTGTTGGCGTGCCCCTGGCGTACCCAGCCGGTCTCATCCTCTCCGCCGCCGTGCTGCAGGTACAACACGGGATACCGCTCCGTCGTTTTCTCGTCGTAGCCGGGCGGCGCGTACACGAGCGCATGGCGCCACGTGCCGGTCACCGTCGACCGATACCAGACCTCGCGCACCTGTCCGTGAGGCACGTCCTGAATCGAATAGTAGGTCGACTCGGGCTCGGGTACCTCAACGGCGCTGGCATACTTGCTGCCGCCGAAGAAGGAGCGGCTGCCCGTGTCGGCCATCTCCACGCCGTCCACGATCAACGTGTAGTAGTGCAGCCCCGGCACGAGCGGAGCGGTGATGACGCTCCACACGCCATCCGCCTGCTTCACCATGTCGACGTTCGGCCCGCTCCAGAAGTTCAGCCGGACCTTGGTGGCGTCGGGCGCCTTGAGCCGGATCTCGACCCGTCCCGTGCTGTCGACGCGGGGATAC
>JBKPSY010000213.1:0-9100 GCA_046735235.1 Acidobacteriota bacterium
GCGTCGGCCTCATCTTCTACTTCGTGCCGACCGCAAAAGTCCGTTTTCGTGACGTGTGGGTGGGCGCCACGCTGACGGGCCTGCTGTGGCGCGTCGCGTGTGCCGGGTTCTCGTGGTGGGTTCGAGACATGTCGCGCTACAGCATCCACGGGTCGATTGGCGCCGTCGTGGTCTTCCTCGTCTGGATCTACATCTCGTCGGTGATCCTGCTGTACGGCGTCGAATTCACCGCCGCGTACAGCCGCCTGCTGCGCGGACGCGACGAAGCGGCGCCGGCCACGCCGGCCCTCAGCTCGTGACGTCGCGGCAGTGTCGGGCGCTGCTGGTGAGCGTCGCGATCGCGCTGCGCCCGGCGGTCGCCGCCGCGGCGCTCGTGCTGATCTCGGTACCCGAAGAGATCACGATGGGTCGCCAGGCGCAGGCCGCGATGGCCGCCCGCACGCCGCGTCTCGCCTCGACGGAAATTCAGGGGTACGTCAGTCGGATCGGCCATCGGCTCGCCGCGTCAGCCGGCGGGCCGGGGTTTTCCTACTCGTTCGACGTCGCCAACCTGGCCGAGGTGAACGCGTTGGCGCTCCCCGGCGGCCATGTCTGGGTGTATCGCGGCGCTCTTGCGATTGCACAGTCAGAGTCGGAGCTCGCCGGAGTTCTCGCTCACGAAGTGGCGCACGTCGTCGAGCGGCACGCCGCGCGGCAGGCGTCCACGGCAATGGTCGCAGGGGTCGGGCTCGAACTGCTCAGCGCGCTGCTCGGCAACACGGGCGGAGCGGTCACGTCAGGCATGGCGGCGAACGCGCTCACCGGCAGCGTCTTTCTCGGATTCTCGCGTGAAGACGAGCTGGTCGCCGACCGCGAAGGAACGCGGATCCTGCGGAAGGCCGGCTGGGATCCCGAGGGGTTGGCGTCATTCCTCGAAGCGGCGCGCGCCTCGGCGCGTAAGAATCCGACGGCGCTCGACACGTTTTTCTCGACGCACCCGGCGACGGACGATCGCATCGCGGCGCTGCGACGCGCCAACGCGCCCCACGGCTCGTTGCGTCGGGACAGCGCGGCGTTTGCCGCGATGAGGAAGCAGCTCGCCGCGTTGCCGCCTCCGCCGAAACCATCGCACGCAGGCGCGCCTTCGCGTCACAAGTAGCGCAGATCTTCAGGTCTGCCGTGTGGCGCCGGCGAGATTCCGGAATGCGTGCAGGCCTGAAGGCCTGCGCTACAGACGGATCCCCTACAGGCGCTCGGCTGGCCACAACCAGGCGGCGCCGCGGACGCCGCTCGAATCGCCGTGCTTCGGCGGAACGATGCGCGTGGCCACGTGATCGGAGAAGACGTACTCGGGCAGGCGGAGGGAGACCCCCGAGTACAGCATCGCGACGTTCGACATGCCGCCACCCAACACGATGACGTCAGGGTCGAGCAGGTTGACGACGGTTGCGAGGCCGCGCGCGAGGCGGTCCACGTAGCGGTCGAGCGTGGCCTGCGCAGCCGGCTCTCCCCCGGTCGCGCGTGTGACGACGTCTGAGGCCGGCACACGAGCGGCCGTGCGCCGCTCGTAGTCAAGCGCAAGCCCCGTCCCCGACACGAACGTCTCGAGACACCCGTGCTTGCCGCAATAGCACGGCGGCCCGGGCCGCTCGTCGTCTCGCGGCCACGGCAGCGGATTGTGGCCCCACTCGCCGGCGACCGCGTTCGGCCCCGTGAGGACCGCGCCCCGCACGACGACGCCTCCACCACATCCCGTGCCGATGATCACGCCGAACACGGTCTCGGCGCCGGCGCCGGCGCCGTCGCTCGCTTCCGACAACGCGAAGCAGTTCGCGTCGTTCGCCAGACGAACCGGGCGCGAGAGCCGCGCTTCGAGATCTTCGTGCAGGGGACGGCCGTTCAGCCACGTCGAGTTGGCGTTCTTCACGACGCCTGTTGCCGGCGAGATCGCGCCAGGCATGCCAATGCCGACGCTGCAGCCCACCCCGACGGAGCGTTCCGCCTCCTCGACGAGCCCGGCGATCGCTTCGATGGTTCCGTGATACTGGCCGCGCGGCGTGGCGCGGCGCTCGCGGAACGCGATGTCGCCGCGGTCGGTCAAGACGACGGCCTCGATCTTCGTCCCGCCGAGGTCGATGCCGATGCGCATGCGAGACGCTAGCGCGCGATCTCGAGCGTCATGGCGCCGAACGTGTCCGCCGTCTCCACGACGACGAAGCCGCGCCCGTCCAGGCTCCATGTGGTGCCTGTCGACGGTTGAGCCTGGGCGCGCGAGATCGAGGTGCCGTTGAGCACCACGCGCGACGGAGTGCCGTCCACTTGCACAACGAACCGGATCGGCCGTGCCGCCGGACGCCACGGTCCGTCCCCCGCCGCCACCGAGATCGCGACGCTGCCGTCGCCGCGCGTTTGCGTGAACTTCCGGGTCATCGACTGCCCCTGTTCGAACTTGAAGCTCAACCCGTCGTCTTCGTAGAGCGCGCCCGCACCGGAGGCGCCGCCATACGCTTCGACGATCAGCGGCTGCCCGGGCATCTGACCGGTGTGCTGCACGACGGGCTGGCGGAAGATGAACGCCCCCGCCCGCGCGAACAAGGGGATCGACTCCATCGTGACGGGCAGGTTGATGCCGCCACCGCCAGCGAACCAGTGCCCCGTGGACACCTCGACCCATCCGCCTTTCGGCAGATACAGCCCGCGCGTCGTGGCGCCTTCGCGAAGCACCGGCGCGAGCATCAGGTCGCTGCCGAACATGTACTGGTCGTCGAGCCCGTACGTGGCCGGATCGTCGGGATACTCGAGCACGAGCGGACGCATCGCCGGCAGCCCGGTCACGGTGGTGTCGTGCATGACGTTGTAGATCTCCGGGAGCAGTTCGTACCGCATCTCGATCGCGCGCCGGTTGTACGCCTCCCACTGGAGGCCGTACGACCAGGGTTCCTGATCGGGCGTGCCGAAGGCCGTGTGCGTCCGGTAGAACGGATAGAGCAGTCCGCTCTGGAGCCAGCGCGTGTAGAGCTCCGGCGCCGGCACCTCCGCGAACCCGCCGACGTCCACGCCGACAAACGACAGGCCGGAGAGGCCCATCCCCAGCAGTGTGGGAATCGCGCCGCGCATCGCCGTCCAGTCCGAGACGTTGTCTCCAGGCCACTGCGCCGCGTAGCGCTGGCCGCCGGCGTACGTCGCCCGCGTGAGCACGAAAGGCCGCTCGTCCGGCCGCAGCGCCTTCAGGCCCTCGTACGTCCCGCGTGTCATGAGCAGGCCGTAGACGTTGTGGATCTCCCGGTGGTCGGACGGCTGGCCCTCGTTGTCGAACCTCACGTCGAGCGGCATTGTGCCGGTGGCGTTGTTGAAGACTGCCGGCTCGTTCATGTCGTTCCAGATGCCCGCGACGCCGATGTCCACGAGCGGCTTGAACAACGTGCCCCACCACTGGCGCGATTCCGGCTTGCTGAAATCGGGAAACACGCTGTTCGCGGGATTCTTCTCGGCGTTCGACGGCCAGACTGGCCCGTCGTACACCGAGCCGTCAGGGTTGTGCGCGAACAGATTGGCCGCGAGCCCGGAGTCGTATTGCGGCATCCCCGCCTGCTTCTTGATGTGCGCGTCGACGATCGTGACCAGACGGAAACCTTCGGCCTTCAGATCGGCGACGAGCCTGGCGGGATCGGGGAACCGCGTCTTGTCCCACGTGAACGGCGCGTAGCCGTCCTGGTAGTGGATATCGAGCCAGATCACGTCGGCAGGGATGTTCCGCTGCCGGAAATTCTCGGCGATGAAACGCACTTTCGAGTCGGGATAGTAGCTGTAGCGGCACTGGTTGTAGCCGAGCGCCCAGAGCGGCGGCATCGGAAGCCGGCCGGTGAGGTCCGTGTACCGCTTGACGACGTCCTTCAGTGCTGGCCCGTCGATGACGTAGTAGTTCAGCTCGCCGCCCTCGGCGCCGAACGCCATCAGCCCCTGAGTCGTATGGCCGACGTCGAAGTTGCTGCGGAACGTGTTGTCGAAGAACACGCCATGTGCGCGGCCATGCTTCAGCACGAGATAGAACGGCACGTCCGCGTAGATCGGATCGGTATCCGCCTCGTATGCGTAAGTGTCGCTGTTCCACATCGTCACGTTGTAGCCGCCGAGCTGCCGTCCGCGCTTGTTGAGATGGCCGTTCTTCTCGCCCAGCCCATACACCTGCTCGTCGTCGGCGAGCAGTTTCCACACGCGCGTCGCGGAGCCCGAGAATGCCATGCCGCGCTGCGGATCGTCGGCGTCGATCACCGTCCCTGATGTGTCGGCGACCGAGATGCGGAACGGCCGATAGGTCATCGTCACGACGAGGCGTGACGTGCTCAGGGTCGTCCGATCAGCGCCGGCCTGAATCTTTGCGTCGGCTGCGCCGCGGTCGTGGCCGACGACGGCATAGGAGTGATCGCGCCCGAGCGCAGCGCCGGGCGCGAAGCGGACTCGAATGATGTCAGGCGCGACGGCGGTGACCACGACGACACCCTGCGCGTTCTTGAACGTGACGGTGCTGCCGGTGGGGGTGGGCCGAGGCATGTTGCCGATCGACGCCCACTGGGCGTCGGCGCGGCCTGGCGCGAGTGCGAGCGCGAGAGTCAGGCAGGTGAGCAGGCGAGGCACGTGGCACCTCCGGCCGCGCGCGAACGGTCGCGCCGGCAGTCGAATCGTGACATCGATCAGTCGCGTGTGACGGCGCGAAGGATGGCGTCGACGAAATGCGGGATGTCGTCCGACTTGCGGGCGGTGATAATCGGGCCGTCCTCGACGACCGGCTTGTCCATGTAAAGGCCGCCCGCGTTCTTGACGTCGATCGCAATCGACGGCCAGCAGGTCACCGAACGCCCACGCAAGGCATTCACCGAGATCAGAAGCTGCGGCCCATGGCAGATCGCAGCCACGGGCTTGCCGGCGGCCACGGTGTCTCGCACGAGATCGACCATGGCATGGCGCATCCGCATGCGGTCTGGAGCATGGCCGCCAGGAATGATGATCCCGTCGAAGTCCTTCGCGCGCGCCTTGCCCGCGGCGAGATCACCGCAGATCTGCGTGCCGCGCTGGCCCGTGTAGGGACGTCCCGCGAGCGGCGCCACGAGCACGACCTCCACGGCCGCGCTGCGCAACGCCGCGAGCGAATCGGTCACCTGCGTGTCGTCGAACTCGTCCTCGATCAGCATCGCGACGCGCTTGGGCGCCCGGGCTGGCTCCGTCATCCCGCTACGGCTCCCTTCCGACACCGGAGTGTATACCAGCGACGAGCAGCAGCCGTAGGCCGGCACGTCAGTTCCGCCATAATGAATCGATGGCCAACCGTCTCGCAGGCGAGAAGAGTCCCTACCTGCTTCAACACGCCGAGAATCCCGTGGACTGGCGGCCGTGGGGCGAGGACGCGTTTGCCGACGCGAAGCGCGAGAGCAAGCCGATCTTCCTGTCCATCGGATACTCGACGTGCCACTGGTGCCACGTGATGGCGCACGAGTCGTTCGAGAACGCCGAGATCGCTGCGGTCATCAATCGCGATTTCATTCCGATCAAAGTCGATCGCGAGGAGCGCCCCGACGTCGATCGCGTCTACATGACGTTCGTCCAGGCGACGACAGGATCCGGCGGCTGGCCGATGAGCGTGTGGCTGACGCCCGAGCTGGAGCCGTTCTACGGCGGCACGTACTTCCCGCCACAGAGCCGCTGGAACATGCCCGGGTTTCCCGACGTGCTGCAGTCGATCGCGCGCGCGTGGGCCACCGACCGGCTCCGCGTGGTCCAGTCAGCCCAGACGCTCGTGAACGAGGTGCGCCGCCTCGGCGCAGGACGAGTAGCGTCGACCGGCGGCACAATCGCCGGGCCGGAGCAGCTTGCGGTGGCCGTGCGGCAGTTCGCGGCGGCCTTCGACGCCCGGCGCGGTGGCTTCGGCGACGCGCCGAAGTTCCCGCGGCCGAGCGAGCTCCTGTTCCTGCTGCGCGAGCACGCGCGAACGGGGGAGGCTGCACCGCGCGACATGGTGCTCCAGACGCTGCGCGCCATGGCGCTCGGCGGCATGCGCGACCACGTCGGCGGCGGCTTTCATCGCTACTCCGTGGACGGCAATTGGCGCGTGCCGCACTTCGAGAAGATGCTTTACGACCAGGGGCAGCTCGTCCTCGCGTACCTCGAAGCCGCGCAGGCCAGCGGCGATCCGTTCTATGCCGAGATCGCGGAGGACACATTGCGATATGTCGCGCGCGAGCTCCGCAGCGCGGACGGCGGGTTCTATTCGGCCGAGGACGCCGACAGCATCCCGCCCGGCCACGCCGGCGACGAGGCGCCCCATGCGGTCGAGGGGGCGTTCTATGCGTGGAGCGCCGAGGAACTGCGCGGCCTGCTGATCGACGACTTCGACGTCTTCGCTCTGCGGTTCGGCATCGAGGAGAACGGCAACGCCCCGTTCGACCCGCACGGCGAGTTCACCGGCCTCAACCTGCTCTATACGGCGCGCAGCCTCGAGGACGTTGCCTCGAAGACGAGCCGGACGCTCGACGATGTGGCCGAGGCGCTGGCCCGCGCGCGGCTGGTGCTGTATTCCGCTCGTGTCGCCCGGCCGCGTCCCCATCTCGACGACAAGGTGCTGGCGGCGTGGAACGGGTTGATGATCGCAGCCTTCGCGCGCGCCTCGCGCGTCCTGCGGGCCGAGGCGTTTGGACTCGTCGAGGGCGCCGAGCGGCATCTCGAGGCGGCGCGTCGCGCGGCACGGTTCGTCCGGGATCGCCTGTGGCGCGCCGGCGATCAGACGCTGCTGCGCCGATACCGCGACGGCGAGGCCGCCTTCGACGGCTACGCTGAGGACTACGCGTCGATGGTCTTCGGCCTGGTCGAGTTGTTCCAGGCGACCGGCGAGGTCGAATGGCTCGACTGGGCCGACACGCTGCAGCAGCGCATGGACGAGCGGTTCTGGGACGCCGAGTCGGGCGGATGGTTCAGCACGACGGGCTCGGATCCGTCCGTCCTCGTGCGCCTCAAGGAGGACTACGACGGCGCGGAGCCGTCAGCCGGTGCCCTGGCGTCTCTGAACCTCCTCATGCTGTCGAACCTGCTGCCAGACGACGGGCGGATGGCGCGATTGGAACAGGCCCTCGCGAGATTCGGCGAACGCCTCGGGGAAGTGGCACGGGTCGTTCCACTCATCGCCGCGGCCGCATCCACGTGGACGGCCGGCGTGGGCCAGGTCGTCGTGTCCTCGACCGGCTCGGGCGACGAGTGGACGGCACTGCGTTCGGCGCTCGCATCCCACTACCTGCCATTCATCGTGGCGGTGCCCGTGACCGATGCGACGCGCGACGAGCTGGCGGCGAGATTGCCCTTCATCGCGTCGTTGCCGGCAAGGGACGGCGCGGCGACGGCGTATCTCTGCCGCAACTTCGTGTGCCAGGCGCCGGCCAGCTCCGTCGAAGCGCTGGAATCGGCGCTTCTGGCTCGCTGACCAGAGGTCGGACCGCACGCGAAGTTCTGTGGCGCCGGCCGGATCGCCGCGCTACAATCGCCCGGATGCGGCTGGAGATCGAGGTCTGGCTGAGGGGCAACGACTTCGCGACGACCGACGTCGTGGATGTCCCCGTGCCCGACGCTTCGACTTGGACTGACGCGGACGTCAGCGTCGTATTGAAGGAGCTGCTGCGATCGATCGACCGGGCGAAGAACCCAGAGGCCGATCGCCAGCGTCCTGTGGCGCTGCGCGGATTCAATTGGATCGTCAGCCCGTTCGAGGGCGGCGGCTTCACCATCGCCGTCGAGATCCAGCTGGGTGCGGCGGCGGCCGGGCCGTTCCTGCTGACGCAGGCACAGCTCGAAGCGATGATCACACGCGTGGTCGCCGGCGATCGCGTCGGCAGCGTGGCAGTGTCGCCCTCGGTGCACTGAGACTTGACGGAGACGGGACCGTGGCTGTTTCGAAGCCTTCTCTCGATCACCTGCGCGGCGAGGCCGTGACACTCTGGCGGCTCGAGCGCGACAGAGAGCACATCCGCTGCTTCCTCGTCGAGCCGCCGCGAGGATATTGGCTCGGCATCGAGCGCGGCCCCGATCTGGTCTTCAGCGAAACCCACCGCGAGCTCGAGCCCGCCCTGATGCGGGCCGACAGCCTCAAGTCGCCCTTGTTAGTCGCGGGCTGGATCGAGGCCGACGAGCCGTAGCCTCACCATCAGCCGACAGGCGTATGATCCCCGGACGGGGGTCACGATGAAAGTCCGCGTCGGCGTCGGTGGTCTGCTCGCATTTTTCCTGATTCTGGCGTCCGGAGCGCGGAGTCCCGTCGCAGCCGATGGGCCGGCGAGCGGCGCGTTGTACGGCAAGTTCGTCTGGAACGATCTCCTGACGAAGGACCTCGCGGCGGCGCGGGCCTTCTACGCGTCGATGTTCGGATGGAGGTTCCGCGAGCAGACGCGCGAGGGGCGACCGTATCTCATTGCGGAACTCGACGGAAAGCCGGTCGCGGGTCTGCTCGACGTGCACGACCTCAAGGACGCAGACCCGCAGTGGGTGAGTTTCGTGTCGGTACCCGACGTGGATGCGATCGTCAAGCAAGTGACCGACGCTGGTGGAAAGGTCCTGGTGGCGGCGCGCGCGGTGAAGGTGGGCGGACGCGCTGCCGTCGTGGCGGATCCTCAAGGCGCTCCGCTCGGGGTTGCGCGATTGACGGGCGGCGATCCGGCCGATCCCGCCCAACCGGTGATGGGGCGTTTTTTTTGGGCCGAGTACCTCGCCCGGGACGGGGCACAGGCCGTCGAGTTCTATAAGAAGCTTCTGGGCTACGAAGCGACCGAGACCGACTCGACGCCGGGCGTTCACTACTATCTCCTCAAGCGAGACCGTCTGCGTGCTGGGCTTTTTCAGCTGCCGGACAGCGTCACGGGGGTGCGGCCGAACTGGCTCCCGTACGTGCGCGTCGAGGATCCCGCCGCGGCAGCCGACAAGGCGAAGTCGCTCGGTGGGAAGGTCATACTGCAGCCTTCGCCCGAGCGGCGGAAGGGCACGCTCGCCATCGTCACGGATCCTGGCGGCGCCGCGCTGGCGCTCCAGAAGCTCCCGATTTCATAGGGCGAGGAGATCATGGAGATCATGTCCGACGGATCTGGAAGGT